>NZ_JBQCGQ010000160.1:0-3746 GCF_051955515.1 Sinomonas sp. | reverse complement strand
GCATCGGCGGCTTCTCCGGTCGCGAGCGTCCAGTTGGCGGTGTCGTCGCCCGGGGCGTCCAGCCGGTCGGAGACCTGGACCAGCATTCCGCCGGAGATCTGGCGGAACTCCGTCGGGTACCGGTCGTAGCCCTCCGGCAGGGCGAGGAGGCGGATGTTCTTCTTCTTGGAGAGGATCTCGACGGCCTCCGGCTCGAAAGCTGGCGCGACGACGACCTCCGTGAAGATCCCGGACAGCGTCTCCGCCATACCCTTGCTCACGATGCGGTTGGCCGCCACCACGCCGCCGTAGGCGGAGACGGGATCGCAGGCGTGGGCTTTGCGGTGCGCGTCCGCGATGGGGTCCTCGGCGCCCGGGGTCGCGACGGCAATGCCGCAGGGGTTCGCATGCTTGATGATGGCGACGGCGGGCTCGTCGAAATCGAAGGCCGCACGCAGGGCTGCGTCGGCGTCCACGAAGTTGTTGTAGCTCATGGCCTTGCCGTGCAGCTGGTCTGCCTGGGCGATCCCGGCCGGCGCGGCCTTGTCGACGTACAGTGCGGCCTGCTGATGCGGGTTCTCGCCGTAGCGGAGCACCTCGGAGCGCTCGAGCGCGAGGCCGGCGTAGGCCGGCCACTGGACCACGCCCTGCTCGTTCTCGTCGAGGAACTGGCCTGCGGTCCAGGTCGCCACGGCCGTGTCGTAGGCGGCCGTGTGGGCGAAAGCCTTCGCCGCAAGGCGCTGGCGGGTCTTGAGGCTGAAGCCGCCTTCCGCGGCTGCCGCGACGACCTCGCCGTAGAACCCTGGATCGACGACGACGGCGACAGCGGCATGGTTCTTCGCCGCCGACCGCACCATGGCGGGTCCCCCGATGTCGATCTGCTCGACCACGTCGTCGAGCGCTGCGCCCGAGCGCACGGTCTCGACGAACGGGTAGAGGTTCACCACCACGAGGTCGAACGGCTCGATGTCCATCTCCTCGAGCGTCTGCAGGTGCTCCGGCACCCGGCGATCGGCCAGGATCCCGCCGTGGACGCGGGGGTGCAGCGTCTTCACGCGCCCGTCGAGCATCTCCGGTGAACCGGTGACCTCCTCGACTTCCTGCACGGGGACGCCGGCCGCAGCGATCTTCTTCGCAGTCGAACCCGTCGAGACGATGCGCACCCCTGCCGCGTGGAGCCCCTTCGCGAGGTCCTCGAGACCGGTCTTGTCATAGACGGAGATGAGGGCACGTCGGATGGGGACACGGTCAAGCTGGATCACAGGGCACTCGTCTCTCTCGTGCTGAGTCTGGGGGTCGCGGCCATTCTATCGCCGTGCGCCCGGCGATCCCTTTGGTTGGCGGACGCCAGCCCGGGGAACCACTACGACGTGCGAGCAATAGTGTATCGACTGCCCTATACGGGAGGGCCCAGCCGTTTGAGGAGAGGCCAGCCGTCTAAGGGAGAGGCCAGCCGTTGCCGTCGTCGTCAAGCGCCTCGCGAAGCGCAACCGGACCGGACCTGACCAAGCAAGCCGAATCGAAGGAGACATCATGGCATTCTCGCTGAGCCGCGCGGTTCTGCGCCTGGCGACCGGGGCGTACCTCCTCAATTCCGGGATCTCCAAGCTCTCACTCGACGAGGAGAGCGCCGGCTCGATCCAGGACATGGCGTCCAACGCCGTGCCGCAGGTCAAGCAGCTTCCGCCCGCCACGTTCGGCAAGGCCCTCGCGGCGGGCGAGATCGCCCTCGGAGGCGCGCTGCTCCTGCCCCTTGTTCCCACCAAGCTCGCCGCCCTCGGCCTCACGGGGTTCGGCTCCGGACTCGTCGCCGTCTACGCGAAGACCCCGGGGCTGACGCAGGGCGACGGGATCCGGCCAACGCAGGCCGGAATCTCCATGGCGAAGGACACATGGCTCGCCGCCATCGGCCTCGCCCTCCTACTCGACCGCAAGCGCAAGGCTGTGAGAGGAGGTCGCGCCACCAAGCGTTGACCCCGCTTTCAGGCCCTGCCTACGGTGGACGGGCGCCCACCGGCGCAGGTCGAGCAAAGGCCGCCCACGGAGCAAAAGGAGGATTCCATGGCTACCGTTCAGCAGTCCATCGACGTCAATGTCCCCGTGTCCACCGCCTACAACCAGTGGACACAGTTCGAATCGTTCCCCGAGTTCATGGGGGGCGTGGAGTCCGTGGTCCAGCAGGACAGCACGCACCTCCACTGGACCACCAAGGTCGCGGGCCAGACCCGCGAATTCGATACCGTCATCACCGAGCAGGAGCCCGACTCACGCGTCGCGTGGAGCACGCAAGAGGGAGTCGAGCATGCCGGAGTCGTGACCTTCGACGCCCTCGGTCCGGACACCACGCGCGTGAACGTGCAGTTCCAGTGGGACCCGGACTCGGCCGTCGAGAAGATCGGCGCCTTCTTCGGGGCCGACGACATGCAGGTCCGCTCGGACCTGAAGAAGTTCAAGGAGTTCATCGAATCGCGCGGCACGGAGACCGGGGCGTGGCGCGGCGAGGTCGGCTCCACGCCGCAGTCCGGCGAGGTCTTCGAGTCGGGCACGGAGGGGACCACGGGCCTCGGCGGCACCACGGGCACGGGGCCGGGAACCGGCACTGGGCTCGGCGGGGCCGGAGGGGCGACCGGCGCCGGCGGTGGAACCACCGAGACCGGCCCGGTCATCTGACCGACTGACGGCGCGAAGCGAGTGTGGGGCGGCGGCTGCCGCCCCACACCCATGTCAGGCGTCCCGGCGGATCCACCGGAAGGTCAGCCGGCTCACCACGAGCCCCACCACGAGCCACACGGCAAGCCACACCGCGATCCATCCGAGGTCCCAGGTCCCGTTCTGCTCGAGCACCTTGAAGCCGTCCGGCAGGAACACCGAACGCATTCCCTGCGCGATCCACTTGAGCGGGAAGACGCTCGCGAGGTTCTGCATCCATGTGGGAAGCATGGAGAACTGCAGGTAGACGCCCGAGATGAACTGCAGGACCAGCACGATCGGGACCACGACCGCCGTGGCGCTCCGGCTGCTCCTCGGGAGCGCCGAGAGGGCGATCCCCAGCAGCGCGGACGTCACGATGCCGAGCACGAAGACCCACGCGAAGGTGATCCACGCCTGCGCGGAGCTCGGCAGCGCGACCCCGAACGCGAACTTCGCCACCACGAGGAGCATCGCGGCCTGCAGGACCCCCGTCACGAACACCCGCCCGAGCTTTCCGAGGAAGTAGGAGACGGGCGAGAGCGGCGTGCCGCCCAGTCGTTTCAGCGTGCCATCGCCCTTCTCCCCCGCGATGTCCACGGCCAGATTCTGCACACCCGAGAGCAGGATCCCGGCGGCGAGCATTCCGGGGAGGTAGTACTCGGCGACCGAGACGTGGTCCGGAGAGCCCGGGCCGAGCCCGATGTCGCCGCGCGAGCTGAACGCGGCCGCGAAGATCCCCAGCATGAGCATGGGGAACAGGAACGTGAAGAAGACGGCGTCGGGCGAACGGAAGTAGCCCTTGGTCTCGTAGCCCGTCCGGGCCACCCCGTGGGAGATGAGGCTCATGCCGGCTCGCCCTCCTTCTCTGTGGGCATCTGGACGAGTTCCGACGGCGTGCCTGCCCTTGCGTTGGCGGTGCCGGCTGCGTGGACCAAGCTGAGGTACACGTCCTCGAGGCTCGGACGGATGACCTCGAGCTCGCGCGGCTCGCCTGCGAATCGCTGGGCGAGGTCGACGACGAGCGACGCCGGCCGCTCCGAGCGCTCCTCATGCAGCACTCCCGTCTCGTCCCGCCA
>NZ_JBQCGQ010000159.1:0-10042 GCF_051955515.1 Sinomonas sp. | reverse complement strand
GGTGAGGTCGATGCCGGTGGTTTCCTCGCCGCGGACGAACCCGAAGCGGGCCGCCACGTAGCCCTTTCCACGGACCGGGGTCGGCGCGGGGAGCTGGTCGGAGATCCGCATCCAGCCGCCGAGCGCAAGATGCACGACGACGGAGATGCGGGCTTCGTCGTCGTCCTTGGGTTCGTCCGCATCGCCGCCGGGGGAGGTATTGATGACGACGAACTTCCCGCGCCGGCCCACGAACTCCACGCGACGTCCCACGAGCGAGGTGTACGGGGGATCCGCCGTCTTGAGCGCATGGATGGCCGGGAAGAGTGCCTGCTCGATCGTTGCGCCCTTGAGCCGCTCGTCGAGATACGCCGCGAGTGCCGTGACCTCTGGAAGTTCGGGCATGGCCGTGCCTTTCCTCAGCGCTTCGTAACCCTCCTGCCAGGCAACATCGTCCCAGAAAATGACGCACCGAACAGGGGAAACGGCGCACTGAAGAGGGGAAACGTTGTGCCTATACTTTCTGCGATACCGCCCAGTCGCGATGAATTCCGCCGACGAAATTCCGGGCACACCTTCGATGAAAGGCGAGCACCATGAGCAACGTCCCCGCCGACCTCTCCTACACCGCGGAGCACGAGTGGGTGGCTGCGTCCGGCGAGGACGGGGTGGTGCGCGTGGGCATCACCGATTTCGCGCAGGACGCGCTCGGCGACGTCGTCTATGTCCAGGTGCCGGAAATCGGCACCGAGGTGAGCGCGAATGCGGTGGTCGGCGAGGTCGAGTCGACCAAGAGCGTGAGCGACATCTACGCCCCGGTAGGCGGGACCATCGTGGCCCGCAACGAGGCGCTCGACGGCGATCCGGCCCTCGTGAACAGCGATCCGTACGGCGAGGGCTGGCTCTTCGATGTCCGGCTCAAGGACGCGTCGGAGGTCGACGATCTGCTCAGTGCATCCCAGTACGAACAGCAGGTAGGGTAGAAATCTGGGGATACGCCGAAGAGGAGGAATGATGGGCAGCGAGGAGCGTCGTGGTCTGGACGCGGGTGAGGCCACGCAACGCGATGTCTCGGCGTCGGAGACGACGTCCATCCATCTGCCGCCCATTGGACAGGAACCCCTTCGGACCCGTCAGCTGACGTCGGAGGAGGCCTCGGCGATCGCGGCTCTTCCGTTCGGCTCGGCCCTTCTGATCGCTCATTCGGGCCCCAACGCGGGGGCCCGCTTCCTGCTCGACTCGGCATCGACCACCGTGGGCCGGCATCCCAACGCGGACATCTTCCTCGACGACGTCACCGTCTCGCGACGCCACGCCGAGTTCCGCCGGGTCGACAACGGCGGATTCGAGGTCGTGGACGCGGGGAGCCTCAACGGAACCTACGTGAACCACGACCGCGTGGACCGGGTGACGCTGCGGACCGGCTCCGAGGTCCAGATCGGCAAGTTCCGTCTGACCTACTACCAGAGCCCTGCCCGCAACACGGCGAGGTCCGCCTAGGGGGGAGCGCATGGCACTCGCTCATTCCGAGCGCAGGGGCGCGCCGAGCCTCAACATCGGGGATGTACTCGCGGCCCTGGCTGACGATTTCCCGGGCATGACAGCGTCGAAGATCCGCTTCCTCGAGGAGAAGGGCCTCATCTCGCCCCAGCGCACGCCCGCAGGCTACCGCCAGTACGGGGAGCGTGATGTGGAACGTCTCCGGTTCGTCCTGGCCCTCCAGCGCGATCAGTACCTTCCGCTCAAGGTCATCAAGGACTACCTCGACGCCATCGACCGTGGCGAACGCCCCGAGAACCTCCCCGGAGGCCTGAGTCTTGCCCCCAGGGCGGTGAGCGATGAGGTGGCGGCCGAGCTGCAGACCACGCGGCCCCGCTCGCTCACCGAAGAGCAGCTCCGTGCCGAGTCCGGCGCAAGCGCCTCCCTCGTCGAGTCGCTTCGGAGCTTCGGGCTCATCGCTCCGGAGGATGAGCGCTACGACGAGCACGCGCTCCAAGTGGCCCGTGCCTGCGTGCAGCTTGAGTCCCACGGGATCGAGCCTCGGCACCTCGGCCTGTTCCGCGCGGCCGCGGAGCGGGAATTCGGGTTGGTGGAGCGCGCGGTGGCGCCCGTCGCGTCCCGCCGTGACGAAGCGGCACGCGCCCGCACGGCTGAGACGGCCCGGGAGATCAGCGACCTATGCCTGACGCTGCATCGGGCGCTCGTGCATGGCCGCATTTCCAGAATGGAGGGGTGATGATCGAAGTCGAGGTCGTGGGCGTGCGGATCGAGCTGCCGTCCAATCAGCCGCTCGTGCTCCTCAAGGAAAAGCACGGCGAGCGGCACCTGCCCATCTGGATCGGCACGGCGGAGGCCAGTGCGATCGCCCTCGCCCAACAGCACGTGGTTCCTCCCCGCCCCCTCACGCACGATCTTCTGGTGAACGTGGTCCACGGCCTCGGACGTCAAGTGGTGAGCGCGACGATCGTCGCCGTCCAGGACAGCGTCTTCTACGCTCAGCTCGGATTCGACGACGGAACGGTCATCGAGTCGCGGGCTTCGGACGCGCTTGCCGTGGCGCTGCGCGTGAGCTGCCGCATCTGGTGTGCGGATGCGGTCCTCGAGGAGGCCGGGGTCCAGCTCGCGGAGGGGAGCGAGGAAGGCACCGAAGAGGCGGCCCCTACACCTGAGGAAGAGGAGCGCGAGATGCGCCGTTTCCGGGAGTTCCTTGCCGACGTGGAGCCCGAGGACTTCGACGAATAGGCCGACACGGAAAGCCCGGAGGCTCGGGTCTTTGATTTCGGAACCCACCCCCTCTAACGTCGTGAGTGGACGCTCCCATTGCATCGCTGGCCTTCTAGGGGCGACACTGGTAGTTGCGCTGATCGGTGTAATTACAGTGCTGCTCTTTCGGGGCCCCCTCTTGGGCGGTGCAGCATCCTCAGGGGGAGCGAGAGAAGGAGGGTGACGTGAGTCCCACCAAGGACGAGCCAGGCCAGCTGCGTCAGATCAGCGGCCCCGGTGTCGATGTCCCCGTCGGGGAGCAGGGCCTGCTGTTCAGCGAGGACCTTCCTGTTCTCGACGAGGAGGCCGGCTACCGCGGTCCGACGGCGTGCAAGGCGGCTGGCATCACGTACCGCCAGCTCGACTACTGGGCCCGCACGGGTCTCGTGGAGCCGACCGTGCGAGGCGCTGCCGGCAGCGGCTCTCAGCGTCTCTACGGTTTCCGCGACATCCTCGTCCTGAAGGTTGTGAAGCGGCTGCTGGACACGGGCGTGTCCCTTCAGCAGATTCGAATCGCCGTCGGCCACCTCCGCGAACGCGGGGTCGAAGACCTCGCGCAGATCACTCTCATGAGCGACGGGGCGTCGGTGTACGAGTGCACCTCCGCCGATGAGGTCATCGATCTGGTCCAGGGCGGTCAGGGCGTGTTCGGCATCGCCGTCGGACGCGTGTGGCGGGAGGTCGAGGGGAGTCTCGCGGAGCTCCCGAGCGAGCACGCAGAGGATCAGTCGTTCCCCGGCGACGAGCTGAGCCGCCGCCGCGCCGCCCGGAAGACCGGCTGAGCCGAGGACGACGGCGTCTCAGCCTCACACCAAGAAGGGCACCCAGGCGGGTGCCCTTTTTGTGGTTGTCGGTGGTGCGTGGTTGTCAGCGGGCCGACCGGGAGCGGAATTCGCGGTTCTGCTTCATGACGGCATCGAGAAGTTCGTCGTACAGCGCAGCGGTGGTGCGAGCTGCGTCTCCGGGCCAGTGGTGCACAGCGTGGGCGGCACCCTGGATCTGCTGCCAGTTCGCAAGCTCGGGAATGCTGGGCGTGAGGAGCAGCGGACCGAACATCTGCTTCATCTCCTCGAGTCGGTAGGCATGCTCCGTGGAGGACGGCCGCACGCGGTTGGCGATGATCCCGGCGGGAGCGAGCTTGGTTGCCGATTCCTGGCGGAACAGCTGAATGGCCCGCATGGTCCGCTCGGTGCCGGCCACGGAGAACAGGCCGGGTTCGGCAACCAGCAGGACCCTGTTGCTGGCCCCCCACGCCATGCGCGTCAAGCCGTTGAGCGATGGCGGGCAGTCGATGAGGACGAGCTCGTAGCCGTCGAGGCCCTCGAGGACGGTGGAGAGCCGCTTGAGGTCGCGGCGCCCGAGGTCCGGCCGGTCGTACACGCTGCTGAGGGAGCCGCCGAAGGCGACATCGAGCTTGCGCTGTCCGCGTCCTTCCAAGCTGGCCGCGCGGCGAACCCAGCTGCTACTGACCACGTTGTCGCTGAGGGGCGTCCGGCGCGGCGATTTCAGCATCCGCGCCACCTCGGCCTTGCCGTCGGCGGCCACGCCGAGCGCGGTCGAGGCATCGGCGTGGGGGTCAAGATCGACGACGAGGGTCGGGATGCCCGCGGCGAGGGCTGCGGAGGCCAGGCCGGTGGTGACGGACGTTTTACCGACTCCACCCTTGAGGCTGCTGATGCTGACTACTTGCACTGGAGAATCCACTACCTCTATCCGCTGGCCGACCTTCACCATCCTAGTGGTCACTCGGGTGCACTCAGGTCCAGCCCTGTCACTTACGGCGCGGCACATTACAGCCCCTGACGCCGTGATTCCAGCCACACCGCGTTGAGTTGGTAGTTTGCTTCGGTAGAGACTAGGCACCACCTAGCCGGACCCCTTTCAGTGCCCCCGATCAGGAGTCGACGTGTTCTCGAAAATCTTGGTGGCCAACCGCGGAGAGATCGCCATCCGAGCGTTCCGCGCTGGCTACGAACTTGGTGCCAAGACCGTAGCGGTCTTCCCGTACGAAGATCGAAATTCCATTCACCGTCAGAAGGCGGACGAGGCCTACCTCATTGGCGAGGAGGGCCATCCCGTCCGCGCGTACCTCGATATCGACGAGATCATCCGCGTCGCCAAGGAAGCCGGAGCGGATGCAATCTACCCGGGCTACGGCTTCCTCTCCGAGAACCCGGACCTCGCCCGGGCTGCCGCCGAGGCGGGCATTACCTTCGTGGGCCCCCCGGCCGAGGTGCTGCAGCTCGCGGGCCACAAGGTCCACGCGCTGGAGGCCGCCCGGAAGGCCGGCATTCCGGTCCTGAAGTCGAGCGCCCCGAGCGCGGATGCCGAGGAGCTGATCGCTGCGGCGGACTCAATCGGCTTCCCCATCTTCGTCAAGGCCGTTGCGGGCGGCGGCGGTCGTGGCATGCGCCGCGTCGATACGCGGGAGGCCCTCCCGGAGGCCCTGAGCGCGGCGATGCGCGAAGCCGACGCGGCGTTCGGCGATCCCACTGTCTTCCTCGAGCAGGCCGTGCTGCGTCCGCGCCACATCGAGGTGCAGGTCCTCGCGGACGCCGAGGGCAACGTGGTCCACCTCTTCGAGCGCGACTGTTCGCTGCAGCGCCGCCACCAGAAGGTCATCGAAATCGCGCCCGCCCCGCAGCTGGACGAGTCGATCCGCCAGGCCCTCTACGCGGACGCCGTCAAGTTCGCCAAGGCCCTCGGCTACGTCAACGCCGGAACGGTCGAGTTCCTGGTGGACACCGTGGGCGAGCGGGCGGGCCAGCACGTGTTCATCGAGATGAACCCGCGCATCCAGGTGGAGCACACGGTGACCGAGGAGGTCACCGACGTCGACCTCGTCCAGGCGCAGCTGCGCATTGCGTCGGGGGAGACCCTGGCAGACCTCGGCCTCTCCCAGGAGACGATCCAGCTCACGGGCGCGGCCCTCCCGTGCCGCATCACCACGGAGGATCCAGCCAACGGCTTCCGTCCCGACGTCGGGAAGATCACGGGCTACCGTTCCGCCGGCGGAGCGGGTGTGCGCCTCGACGGCGGAACCGTGTACCAGGGCGCGGAGATCAGCCCCCACTTCGACTCCATGCTCGTCAAGCTCACGTGCCGCGGTCGCGACTACGCGACCGCAGTCAAGCGCGCGCGGCGAGCCCTGGCGGAGTTCCGGATCCGCGGCGTCTCCACGAACATCCCGTTCCTGCAGGCCGTCCTGGACGACAGCGACTTCGTGGCCGGCAACGTGGCCACCTCGTTCATTGACGAGCGGCCTGAGCTTCTGCACGCCCGAAGCTCGGCCGACCGTGGCACCAAGCTCCTCAGCTGGCTCGCCGACGTGACGGTGAACAAGCCCCACGGCGAGCTCACGGTCCACGCCGATCCGCGGGAGAAGCTCCCGGCTGTGGATCTCTCCAAGGCCCCTGCTGGATCGCGACAGCGCCTCCTCGAGCTCGGCCCCGAGGGCTTCGCGAAGGCCCTGCGCGAGCAGACTGCCGTTGCCGTCACGGACACCACCTTCCGCGATGCACATCAGTCGCTCCTCGCCACGCGCGTTCGGACCCGTGACCTCGTGGCGGCGGGGCCGGCAGTCTCCGTCCTGACCCCGCAGCTCCTCTCCGTCGAGGCGTGGGGCGGCGCCACCTACGATGTTGCGCTTCGGTTCCTCGGCGAGGATCCGTGGGATCGGCTCGCGGCCCTCCGCGCGGCCATTCCGAACGTCTGCATCCAGATGCTTCTGCGCGGGCGCAATACGGTCGGCTACACGCCGTACCCCGAGGAAGTCACGGACGCGTTCGTCAAGGAAGCAGCTGCGACCGGCATCGACATCTTCCGGATCTTCGACGCCCTCAATGACGTGAGCCAGATGGCTCCGGCCATCCGCGCTGTCCGGGAGACCGGCACCGCGGTCGCCGAAGTGGCCCTCTGCTACACCGGCGACCTGCTGGATCCCGAGGAGCCGCTCTACACGCTCGACTACTACCTCGAGCTCGCTCAGAGGATTGTCGATGCGGGCGCCCACATCCTGGCCATCAAGGACATGGCGGGCCTCCTGCGTCCGGCGGCCGCCGCGAAGCTCGTCTCGGCGCTCCGGGAGCGGTTCGACCTCCCGGTGCACCTCCACACGCACGACACCGCGGGGGGTCAGCTCGCCACACTGCTCGCCGCGGTTGAGGCAGGGGTCGACGCTGTCGACGTCGCCTCGGCGTCGCTCGCTGGCACCACGAGTCAGCCGCCGGCCTCGGCGCTCGTCGCGGCCCTTGCGCACACTCCGCGCGACACGGGGATCTCGCTCGAGGCCGTGAGCGCCCTCGAGCCGTATTGGGAAGCCGTGCGCCGCGTCTACGCGCCGTTCGAGTCCGGGCTCCCGGGTCCGACGGGTCGTGTGTACCGCCACGAGATCCCCGGCGGCCAGCTCTCCAACCTGCGCCAGCAGGCCATCGCGCTCGGCCTGGGAGAACGGTTCGAGGCGATCGAGGACATGTACACCGCGGCGGACCGGATCCTCGGCCACTTGGTCAAGGTAACGCCGTCGTCGAAGGTCGTGGGCGACCTCGCGCTGCACCTCGTGGGCCTCAACGCGGATCCCGCGGACTTCCAGGAGAACCCGCAGAAGTACGACATCCCGGACTCCGTGATCGGCTTCCTCGGCGGCGAACTGGGCGACCCGCCCGGAGGCTGGCCCGAGCCGTTCCGCACGAAGGCGCTGCAGGGCCGGACCGTGAAGGTCCGCGAGGAAACCCTGAGCAGCGAGGACTCGGAGGCTCTGCAGGGCGATTCGGCGACGCGCCGGGCCACGCTCAACCGTCTCCTGTTCCCCGGCCCGACCAAGGACTACCTGACGAGCCGCGAGACCTACGGCAACCTGTCCGTGCTCGACACGCGGGATTACCTCTACGGGTTCCAGCGGGGCAAGGAGCACGTGATCGAACTCGAGCGCGGCGTGCGCCTCATCGCGCAGCTGGAGGCGGTGTCTGAGCCGGACGAGAAGGGCATGCGCACTGTCCTCGCTCTGCTCAACGGCCAGTCGCGCCCGGTCTCGGTCCGCGACCGCTCGGTGGAGAGCAACGTGCAGCAGGCGGAGAAGGCCGATGCCTCGAACCCGGGCCACGTCGCCGCGCCGTTCGCCGGGGCCGTCACGGTCACCGCGAGGGAGGGCGACGTCGTCAAGGCTGGCGACACGGTCGCGACGATCGAGGCAATGAAGATGGAGGCCTCCATCACCACGCCGGCCGCCGGCCGTATCTCGCGCGTCGTCATGAACGGCGTGCAGCAGGTCCAGGGCGGGGACCTCCTGCTCGTCGTGGCTCAGGGCTAGCCGACGGCAAACAAGGCCGACCGAACGCCGAAACGGCCGGTGGGGCAAGCGGAGACGCTGCCTCACCGGCCGTTTCGGCCTCGTCAGAAGGCCTGTTCACAAGGAGCTCAGACGGTGCTGGGCTTGGGCGCAGCGTAGATCTCGTCGACGATTGGCCCGAAGTCCGCCATGATCTGAGCGCGCTTGACCTTCATCGAGGGTGTCAGGTGGCCCGACTCCTCGGTGAAGTCCGTGGGCACCACGCGGAACGCCCGGATCGCCTCTGCCTTGGACACTGTCGAGTTCGCGCGGTCGATGACGCCCTGAACATGCCGTCGCACCGTCTCGTTCTCCGCGGCCTCGGCCATGCCCAGCGCGCGTTCTCCGTGCCGCTCGAGCCAACCGGGCAGGGCCTCCTCGTCGAGCGTGACGAGTGCCGCGATGAAGGGACGCCCCTCGCCGACCACGACGACCTGCGAGACGAGCGCGTCGGCCCGGATCTGGTCCTCGAGCTGGGCTGGCGCCACGTTCTTGCCGCCTGCGGTGACGATGATCTCCTTCTTGCGGCCCGTGATCGTCAGGTAGCCGTCGGCGTCGAGCTCTCCGATGTCGCCCGTGTGGAACCAGCCGTCGGTAAAGGTCTCGGCCTGGAGCTCGGGAAGGCGATAGTAGCCGCGCATCACGCTCACGCCCTTGGCGAGGATCTCGCCGTCGTCGGCGATGCGCACGGCGTTGCCGGGCAGCGGCGCGCCGACCGTGCCGATCTTCACCAGCGACGGCGTGTTCACGCTGATCGGCGCGGTCGTCTCGGTCAGCCCGTAGCCCTCGAGCACGAGGAGGCCGATCCCGTGGAAGAAGTGGCCGAGCCGCTTGCCGAGGGGACCGCCGCCCGAGACGGCGAAGCGGATCTGGCCGCCCATCGCCGCCCTGAGCTTGCGGTAGACGAGCACGTCGAAGAGGCCGTGCCGGAGGCGGAGGCCCAGACCAGGGCTCCCGCCGTCGTCGTGAGCCGCCGACCACGCGATCGCGGTGTCAGCCGCAAGTTCGAAGATGCGCCCCTTGCCCTCGTTCTCCGCCTTGGTGGCGGCCGAGTTGTACACCTTTTCGAAGACGCGGGGCACGGCGAGGATGAAGGTCGGCTGGAAGCTCTGCAGATCCGCGAGCAGATGCTTGATGTCCGGGGTGTGCCCCACCTGCACCCCGGCGGCGACGGTCAGCACGGAGATGAACCGTGCGAAGACGTGCGCGAGCGGGAGGAACATGATGGTCCTCGCGCCGGGGGAGACCACCTCGTTGAGGGCTGCCGCAGCGTTCTCTGACAGCTCGACGAAGTTGCGGTGCGTGAGCTCGCACCCCTTGGGCCGGCCCAGTGTTCCCGAGGTATAGATGATGGTCGCCAGGGAGTCGAGGTCGACGGCGGAGCGCCGCGCCTCGAGCTGTTCATCGGTCACGCTGGTCCCGGCAGCCCGCAGCAGGTCGAGGCCAGCGGGAGTCATCTGCCACACGTGCGTGAGGCTGAGTCCTTCGGAATCCACGGCCTGCCGGATGATGTCCTCATGGTGGGCGGCCTCGCCGAACGCGGCGACCGCTCCGGAATTGCCGAGGTTCCACGCCACCTGAGAGGGCGAGGAGGTCTCGTAGATGGGAACGGAGACGCCGCCGGCGAACCAGATGGCGAAGTCCACGAGGGTCCACTCGTAGCAGGTGCGAGCCATGATGCCTACGCGGTCTCCCGCGTTCAGGCCGGCCGCAATGAGCCCCTTGGCGATCGCCTCGGCATCGCGGCGAAATTCGGCGGCCCGGACATCCTGCCATTCCCCGCCCGCGGAACGGCGGGCGAAGATCGGCGGGTTCGCTGGCTTCTCAGCCTGCTCGATGACGAAGTCGGTGATATTCCGTGCTACCGCGTGGGGAACGAGGGGCGGGACGATCTTCTCGCGCACGTTGACTCCTTTGCTGTGCCCTCATGGGTGCGTACCTCAACCTTAGCCAAGCTGGTGACCACTGTGGCCT
>NZ_JBQCGQ010000158.1:0-4318 GCF_051955515.1 Sinomonas sp. | reverse complement strand
CGCGCGGGCGGGCACCACCGGGGGGGTGCTTCCCCGCCCGGTCCCCCCGCCCCCCCAACCCCGGGCCCCGGCCCGTTTGGCGGGGTATCCCCCCTCAAACGGGCCCGGCGCAAACTCATGGGGAGCCAGGGAGGCCACCGTGACGACTCCGACCCGGGATTCCATCATCAGTCGAGTAGTACGCATCCTGAGCTGCTTCGACCGAAAGACCACAGCTCTGAGCCTCAGCAGCCTCGCGCGCCGCTCAGGCCTTCCGCTCACCACAACGCACCGGCTCACCGAGGAGCTCGTGCGGCATGGGCTCCTCGAGCGTGCCGGCAATGGGGACCTTCGTCCGGGGCTGCGGATGTGGGAGCTGGCGTCCCGGGCTTCGCCTGCCCTCACGCTGCGCGAAGTGTGCCGTCCGTTCATGGAAGACCTCCAGGCGACGGTGAGGCAGCACGTCACCCTGGCCGTCGTCGATCATGGGACGGCACTCTACGTCGAACGCCTCTCCTCCCCCGCCTCGACCCTTGACGCCGCGAACATCGCCGAACGGATGCCCCTCCACGCCTCCTCGAGCGGTCTCGTGCTGCTCGCGTTCTCGAACCCGGCTGTGCAGCGCCAGGCGCTCGAGGCGCCGCTCGAGAAGGTCACCCCGGAGACCGTCACCGATCCAGAAGCACTGCGCCGTCAGCTCGCCGACATCCGGCAGAAGGGCTATTCCGCACCACCCGGAATCGGGCGCACGGAGTGGATCGGGGTCGCCGTGCCCGTGTTCGGGCCCGGCGAGGCGTCGCAGCGCCCTCAGATCGCTGCGGCCCTCAACTGCATCCTCCCGCGCGCAGAAGCTGAGCTCGTGCCGCGCGTCGTCCCCGCACTCACCACCGCGGCGCATGGCATGACCCGCGCGCTCGGAGGCGCTCCCGGCGCCTGAGATCCCCCAATTCTTCCGGTCACCGGAAGCGCCATGGGTGCCCGCCCGCCAGGTGCGCCAAGCTCGTTTCAACGACGTGATCCACGTCACCGGGCGCAGGCGGAGGCGCCACCCGGGATCCACCATCGAGGCACGGCCGGGCGCATCGTCGCGCCCGGCGGCCGGAAAGGAGCGTCATGACGCTCACTTGTCCGTTCACGGGAGCAACGGCCGACGACGGCCCCTCGGCCCCCGCAGTCAATCCCCCTCACGCTGCGCAGCCGCTCCCGCCGTATTCGCACGAGCTTCCCTGGCCGGCCGACCTTGCGCCGTTCAAGGTCGTGGACGACGGCAGCCAGGGCGATCCCTACCGGCACTACCGGTGGATGCTCGACAACGCTCCGGTTCTCAGGGCCTCGTCGCCTGTCTCGGATGTCTGGTTCATCTCCCGTTACGACGACGTCCGCAAAGCGCTGCGCGCGCCCAAGGTCTTCTCCTCGGAAGTCGTGAAGCCGGTCCCGCTCACGTTCCTGACCCTCATCGACGCGCCAGACCACGCCCGGCTTCGGCAGATCGTGGCGAAGGCGTTCACTCCGAAGGCGATCGGCCTCTTCGAGAACCGCATCCGCGAGAGTGCTCAGCAGCTGCTCGAAGCCCTCGTGGCCCGAGGCGGGGGCGATGTGGTCGAGGACTACGCGATTCCGCTCAGCATGTCGACGATCAGCGGGCTCCTCGACGTGCCGGCGGACGACTTCGAGAAGATGAAGTTCTGGTCCGATGAGACCTTCAGCTACTTCGGCCGCTTGGCCCGCAACGCTCCGGGCACCGGCACGGACGAGCAGAGCGCCCACGACTTCTTCGCGTACCTCAAGGACACGATGGAGCGCCTCCACGCCCAGGGCAACGAGTCCGTGGGAGGCCACATCGCGCGGATGTGGAAGGACGGCCAGCTCACCGAAAAGGAGGCGAAGGAGCTGTGCGCCTTCGTGTTCATCGCGGGCCATGACACCACGACGATCCTCCTTGCCAACGCGTTCCGTGTTGTCGCCGAGCAGCCCCAGCTCTTGGACCGGCTGCGCAGCGCGCCCTCGGATGCGGAGCTGTTCGTCGAGGAGCTCGCGCGGTTCCGCGGCACCGTCCAGCGAGTCAGCCGGATCACGACCGAGGAAGTCGAGGTCGCTGGCGTCACCCTGCCGAAGGGCGCCATCGTGCGGCTCATGCCCGCCGCGGCCAATCACGATGCGGCGAAGTTTCCCCGCCCAGAAGTGTTCGACCTCGATCGTGACACGAGCGGCCACCTCGGCTTCGGCCACGGCGTCCACAGCTGTTTGGGCGCCCCGCTCGCCCGGCTCGAGACGAAGGTCACGGCGGAACTCCTCGGCCGACGTCTTGCGTCAGTCCGCTTCGATGCCGCGCACGAGATCGAGTACGTGCGCGGCAATAATCTGACCAATTCGGGGCCCGAGCGGCTCGTTGTGAAGGTGGAGGGCCGTCATGCGTGAGCGAGTGGTCATCGTGGGTTCTGGTCATGCGGGAGTGGGAGTCGCGGCGGGCCTCCGATCGCGCAACTGGGATGGGCACATCGTCCTCATCGACTCGGACTCCGGCATCCCGTACGAACGCCCGCCTCTCTCCAAAGAGCTGCTGGCCCCGGGCGCGCCGGCTGAACCGACACCGCTGAGGAAGGTGTCGTACTTCGAGGCTCGCGGGATCGAACGCGTCCACGGCAGGGCGTCAGACGTTGACCGTGAGCGACGCGACCTGATCCTCGCGGACGGACGGATCGTCCGGTACTCGAAGCTCGTCCTCGCCACCGGCTCGACCCCGCGCCGGCTCACCGTTCCCGGCGCGGAGCTCGATGGCGTGCTCCTGCTCAAGACACTCGAGGACGCCCGACGCTTGGCGGGCCAGCTCGGCCCCGGACGCCGCGTCGTCGTCATCGGTGCCGGATACATCGGCCTCGAAGTCGCGGCAGCCGCGGCAAAGCTCGACTGCAACGTCACGGTCCTCGAATTCCAGGACCGTGTGATGAGCCGCGTCACGAGCGAGCCCGTCTCCCGCTTCTTCGAGGACCTGCACCGGCGAGCGGGCGTCGAGTTCCGCTTCGGTGCGGGGGTGATCGGCATCGAAGGCAGGGGTCGGGTGGAGTGGGTCGTGACGAACGACGGCGGCCGCTACCCTGCCGATGTCGTCGTCGCCGGAATTGGGGTGCTGCCCGAGCAGGGCCTTGCTGAGGCTGCGGGGCTCGAGGTGGCGGATGGCGTCCCCGTCGATGGCGCGGGGCGCACCTCCGATCCCGACATCTACGCTGCGGGCGACGTCACCCGCGCCGCGAGCAGCTACGACGGCGCAAGCCAGCGGCTTGAGTGCATCCAGAACGCCCGGGCCCAAGCCGAGGCTGTTGCCGCATCGATTGCGGGCGCCGCAGCTCCGCCAGCCGAGGTGCCGTGGTTCTGGACGGTTCAGCACGGCGTCCGTCTCCAGACCGCCGGTGTCCGGCACCCGGAGGACGAGGTGCTTCTCCGCGGCGACCGGCAGAACGGAAAGTTCACGGTTCTGTATCTGCGCCATGGGTGCCTCGCCGCCATCGACACCGTGGGCTCACTCGCCGACTTCAACGCGGGCAAACGTCTCATAGCGGGGCGGGCCGTGCTCGACCCCACCCTCGCCGCAGATCCCAGCGTGCCGCTCGCAGACGCAGTCGCCCTTCCGGCTCCCGCCTCGGCCTGACCACCCCGCAACTCACCACCAGCGAAAGGAACACTCCATGACCACGTCCATCACCGCCGTCGACCGCGACGGCACCCAGCACTCCCTCGACTGGGAGGAAGACCAGACCCTGATGGAGGTGCTCCGCGACAACGACCTGCCGGTTCTCGCCTCGTGCGGCGGCACGGCCTCGTGCGCGACGTGCCACGTCTTCCTCGAGGAAACTGTGGCCGAGCGGCTCGGAGAGCGCAGTCCCGACGAGCTCGAGCTCCTCGAGGACGCTGCCGGCTACCGGGCGTGCGGTTCGAGGCTCGCGTGCCAGATCGAGCATGACCAGTCGCTCCACGGCATCCGCGTCGAACTCGCCCCGGAGAACTGACATGAAGGTCACGGCTAGCGTCCCTGCGCGACGTATCGGCTCCAAGGTCCCCGGCCTTCACTGGCCCGTCTATTTCTCCCTCTGCAAGCCCGGACCCGCGGGCCACGCGCGTTCCGGCCCGATGACCTCGTCCGCGTGGGAAGGCTGGTGGCACGAGGAGCACCCGGCGGCGCCGAGCCCCTTGGCTTGACCGGGCAGTCCGGCACCCAACAGCACTCCCGTTGCTCCGTGCCCGTTGGCCGGGGTTAACCCCCCCAACCGGACCGCGCCACGCCCGCGGGCGGGGCCGGCCCCACGCGGCCCCCCCCGCGCCCCCCCCCATCGCCCGGCCCCCC
>NZ_JBQCGQ010000157.1:0-3722 GCF_051955515.1 Sinomonas sp. | reverse complement strand
TTTCCGATGAGGCAGTTGACTGGATCGAAGAGGTCGCCAACGATGAGGACCCCGGCTGAGATGGCGCTCATTTCGAGTTCTGGGCTCAAGCCGGGTTCTGGCAGAGTCGGGCGAGCGTCTCGGTGAAGACGCATTCCATCTGCCCGCTCCATAGGTGTCGCTGGGCGTTCCCCGCGGAGCCCTCCAGTTCGGTCGGCAGGGGTGGCGGGACGACCGCCATGGTGGCAACGTAGCGGCCATCGTCGGAGGCGGCGGTGAACGTCAAATAGTCCCAGAGACCCCCGCGACCCTCGTATCTGGTGCCGCCCTTGCATCCGTCCGGCCACGTCCAGACGCCGAGTGCGTATGGTGCCAGACTGGGCCGCTTCTCCAGCTCGGCAAGGCTCTTGGCCGAGATGAGTTTGCCTTGAAACAGGGCCGAGAAGAACGTGTCGACGTCCGCAACGGTGGACGTAGCGCCCGCGGCGGCCGAATCGACCCTGTCCGCGTTGTCGGTGACGTCGAGCCGCTGCCCCTGCAGGGTGATGTAGCCGTGGAGGATGCGCGGATCGTGGACGTCCACCCGGGCCGTGGACGTGTCCTTGAGGCCGAGGGGGTCGATGACCTCCTCGCGGAGCACCTGCGCGTACGGCTTGTGGCGGAGGGTCTGGACCAAGAGCCCCAAGGCCTCGTAGCCGGTGCTCGAGTAGCCGAAGGTGCCGACGCTGGAGGGGTCCCATTTCTGGGTTCCAGCCAGTTCGAAGGCCTTTTCTGGCGTGATCTGTTCGGGGTTGGAGAGGGCCTGTCGAAGTTGGTCTTGGTTCTTGAACCGGAGATCGGTGTACTCAGGGATGCCGGAGATGTGACCCAGCAGTTGCCTTACGGTGATGGGGCCGGGCGGGTGGAGGAGGGTCTTGAAGCCCGGGATGACGTCGTTCACGGGGTCGTCGAGGCGGATGAGGCCGTCATCGACCAGCTTGAGGACGGTGACCGCTGTCATGGTCTTGGTGATGCTCGCGACCTGCACCAGGTCGGTGGGCTGTGCGGGGGTCTTGGCATCGAGGTCGCGGACGCCATAGGCCTTGGACCACTCCCCGCCGGGCCAGCGCACCTGCACGACTGCCGCGACGGCCCCCCGGTCCATGAAGAGCCGCGCCTGTTGCTCGACCGAGACCGTGGGTGGGAGAGGCGTGCTCGTCGGGGCGGGTTCACTGTTCGTGTAAGCGCACCCGGACATGCTGAGGACCAGGACCAGGGCCAGCATGCAGGCCGCCAAGGCCCGCGCGCGTCTCATCGCACGCTTCCTCTCCACACCAGCGCAGCGTCCACCCGGAACGACCCCCGCGGCTGGCCTTGTATTGCATCTGCGCTCAGCCGCGCTCTTTTCCGTGGTCCGTGAGGATCTCGGACAGCGTGGCGAGGTTGGCCCGGACTTGCCGTGCGTAAGCCTTGGCGACGAGGGCGTCACCCACGCGGCCGAATACCCCGCCGAGGCCAGCTCCCGAATCGACGTGGTAACGCACCCTGGTTCCGCCGACTTCCGGTGTCAGGGTGTAGGTACTGGTGAAGTCGATCTGCCCCTCGACTGATTTGAGGGCCATCTTTGTCGGCCGGGTGTCCTCGATGACCTCAACTTTCCAATCGAAGGTCCTGCCGATGATCCTTGCCTTGCCCCCGAAGCGGGAACCGACGTGGATGGGACCATCGTCGTCGAGCTCGGAGGTGAGGATCGTGGCGTCGTATTCCGGCGTGTGCGCCGGGTCGTGGAGGTAATCGAAGATCTCCTCCTGAGGCGCGGGTATGACGATGCTCTCGTCGGTGACGGGCATTTTGGGTCTCGATTTCTTGCAAAAGGGGTTGATTGCCTCGCCAAGCTCGCTCTTGCGAGTGCCCCTGCGAGGCTGGATGCGGCTGGCCCCAGCTGTCATTCCGCGACGGCAGTCAGAAATGAATCCCCGGTTCCATCACGGTACGCCTCGGCTCAGGGAGCGACAACGAGCTTCACGGCGAGCTGCTTTCCGGGACTCTAGTCTCATTCCTGAGGGTGTAGTAGATTGCTGGGACCTTGCGTCGGGCTGGCTGGGGGGCTCACGCCAACCGATGAAAGTGAGGTAACAGCAATGCGCATCAAAACCATCGCCGCGACATTCTGTGTCGGAGCTTCGATGGCGCTATCGGCAGCACCGGCCATGGCCGCAGGCCAGGTGGAGCGCGGGCCGGCGAACGCCAACTCGATCTGCTCGTACTCAGGTCAGAATGACACTCCGGACGCTGCCTTCCCTGAGGGCGGGCGAGTTCAGTCGTTCGGGCAGCTCGTGAGGGTTGGCCTCAAGGACACGCTCACTCAAGCGGGAGAGACGCCGGGGCAGATGTGCAACGGCCACAATCTCCCGTGGCAGGACGTCACCGGAAGCCACTAGCGGCTGACTGATGTTCGCGGTGGGGCCCGCGCACAGGCCCCTCCGCGAATATCGACGAGAGTCAACTCTCGCAGGCTTCTTAGCTTTATCGGCAAGTCGGGCGTGATGTCCGTCATTGCCGGCCAATTCCCCGGCATACTGGTGCCCTGCGAGCACGGTCCAGCACACGGCCGCTTTCACATCAAGAGGGGGTTTGCAGGTGGTCGTGGAACGCGGCGAGCGCGACGGTTTCAGCGTGTTTGAGGTGGACGGCAGATTGAATCTGACGAGCACCGATGAATTTCGTGAGGTCATCGCTAGGGCTATTGGCGAGGGCCGGATTCGATTCATCATCGACCTTCAGGATGCTGAGTCTGTGGACTCCACGGGACTCGGCGCGCTCGTCTGGGCGGCGACGAACGCTCGCCGCCATGGGGGTGAATTGCTCATCGCGAATCCCAACGAGGGCGTGCGGATGCTGCTGGAGCTCACGAGTACCGCGAAGCTGCTGCCGCTGCACCGTCCGGCGTAGGCGCGGAGCCTCGAATTAAGAACCCATAAGTCCATGAGGTGTCGTACGCCACCCTTGCTCTTAGGATGGTCAATGGATGGCGTGGGAAGCGGCCGAGTCGCGGCTGCGGCGTCATCGGGGAAGGCAGCAGCACTAATGGCTACTGGCACTGTCAAGTGGTTCAACAGCGAGAAGGGCTACGGTTTCATCGCGCCGGACGACGGATCGGCGGACGTGTTCGCCCATTACTCCGAGATCGACGGTCGTGGATACCGGTCCCTGGAAGAGGGCCAGAAGGTCGAGTACGAAGTCGGGCAGGGACAGAAGGGCCCGCAGGCGCAGAAGATTCGTCCCGTCTGATCCACTGAGCTGCCGAAGGTCTCTCTGGCTGGCCGCGTACAGCCAGAGAGCTCCTTCCGGCACAGATGGTTAAGGCTTTATCCGCGGCTTAGCCAAGTGCACCGACTCAGCACCGTTCAGGCAGGAGCACTTGTGAGCCGTCGAAAGCAATTCCTGGTCGTTGCCATGATTGTGGTCGGCTGCGCCTTGATAGCGGCGGGCCGGCTCATCTTTCCGCAACTCCCCATCGCGCTGCTAGGCGCCGTGATCGGCGTTGGTGTCGTGGCCGTCGTGAGGCTCATCCTCGGCAAGCTGAAGTAGGCGCCTCCATCTGCGCCTATGTTGCGTTTGCGCCGTCAGGTTTACAGTGTGCGCATGACTGAGCAGCGAGACACCCCCAGCGAGCCCGCTGACGACGACGCCGAGACCCGCCCCGAGCCCAAAGACACCGGTCCAGGCGATTCTGGCGACGAGGCCAACGACCTCCGCTTCTC
>NZ_JBQCGQ010000156.1:0-6985 GCF_051955515.1 Sinomonas sp. | reverse complement strand
GACGCGACTTCCACGAGTCCGTGCATGCCGCCCGCGGCACCCGCCTGACCGGCCGAAAGCTGGCCCCCGGAGGTGTTCAGCGCGAGCTTCCCGCTCGAGATCCACGACTCGATGTACGCCGGAACGTCGGCTCCATCCTCGATGAACCCCGAATCCGCGAGCTGGGCGACCACCATGGCCGGATAGTCGTCATAGACGCTGACCAGGTCCGCCTCCCGCGGCGAAATCCCGGACCGTTCCCAAGCGAGCGGTGCGCAATCACGGAGGCCGGTGCGCAGGCCGTCTCCCGATTGGTCGTCGAAGTTGTAGCTCGCGGTGACAGCGAGGACCTTGGCGCGACGGCGTCCCGGCAGGCGGTCATCGGCGACCACCACCACGGCATCGGCGCCCGTCACGGGCGGAACGCAGTCATAGCGCCCAAGGGGATCAGCCACCATCGGGGCTGCGAGGTACTCCTCGAGGGAGAGCGGATTTCGGTAGACGGCTCCGGGGTTATCGGTAGCCCAGGCCCGTTGGGCTACGGAGATCTTGCCGTAGTCGGTGCGTTCCAGGCCCCGGGAGTTCATCTGCCGTACCGTCAGCATGGCGAAGAGGGCGTTGGGGCCAGATATCGGAAGCGGTGCCAGATGCTGCTCGGTGGCGCGGTTGTAGCGGGCGACGAGCCGTGAGAAGGCGCCCCGATCCATCACGTCACCCGCGGCGAGGACGACGACGGAGGCGTCACCCGCTTCGATGGCGCGAACGGCGTGTTGGAGCATGGTGCCCCCGCTGGCGCCGCCGTTCGAATCCTGCATGAGCCACGAGAGCTTCATCCCCATCCGCCAAGCGAGATCGATGGCGTGATCGGGCTCGAGGGTGAAGCTCGAAACGCCGAATCCGTCGACATCCTGAACGGTGAGGCCGGCGTCCCCCAACGCGCGACGGACGGCTTCAGCGATGACCTGTGAGGTGGTTGTTCCAGGGGGAGTGTGGCGCATGTACGGCGACTCTGCGGCCGCGATGATGGAGGCCATCAGACGTGCTCCTTCGCGACGTGCGCGTCCCGTGACGAGATGCGAGGCCCCACTTTTCCTGAGAAGGCCAAGGCGACGAGGGTGATGCCCGCGAGGATGATCATGTAGATCGCCACAGGCACCGAGCTTCCGTAATTGATGAGCAGCGCGGTGGCGATGAGCGGGGCGACTCCGCCCGCGAAGACAGCGGCGAGCTCGTGGCCGACCGACATGCCGGAGTATCTGATTTCCGCGCTGAAGAGTTCGTGGAAGAAGGCCGGCTGCGAACCGATCATCGCGGCATGGCAGATGCCGTTCCCGATGAAGTAGGCCAGGATGACGAGAACCGGTGTCTTGGTGTCGAGCAGCGTGAAGAACGGGAATGCGGTGACCGCGAGAGCGGCCGCACCCAGAGCGTAGACCTTTCGCCGGCCGATCTTGTCCGAGAGATCCCCGAAGAACAGCATCGTGCCGAATTCGAAGAGCATGGACAGGGCCACCCCTGAAAGCAGGATTCCGGCGTCAATTCCGACATGGACGCCATACACGATGGAAAACGAGGTGATGAGATACGAGCCGCCGTTCTCCGCCATGCGAAGCCCCATGGTGACGAGGATTTCCTTGGGGTGGCTCTTGATGGCTGCCAGCACAGGAACTCGTGGACGGGCGGTGTCCTTCTTGACGGCTTCGAACTCTTTGGATTCCGGGAGTCGGTAGCGGACGTAGATCCCCACGCTGAAAAGCACGATGCTGAATAGGAACGGCAGCCGCCACCCCCACGTCATGAACTGCTCTTGCGGCAATGACTGCACCAGGAAGAATGCGCCGGAGGCAAGGACGAAGCCGATGTTGATGCCGCCCTGGCTGAAGGCCGAGAAGAACCCTCGCCGCTTGGCGGAGGCATTCTCGCTGATCAGCAGGACCCCGCCGCCCCATTCACCCCCGGCGGCCGCGCCTTGCAGGACACGGAGCATCATGAGCAGCACGGGCGCCAGGATCCCTACCTGCCCGTAGGTAGGCAGCACGCCCATGAGGAAGGTCGCGATTCCCATGATGGAGATCGTCAGGACGAGCGCTGATTTCCGGCCGACGCGGTCGCCGATGTGCCCGAAGATGAGCCCGCCCAGCGGCCGGGCCGCGAAACCCACGGCAAAACCTGCGAAGGCCCCGAGAGTCCCGACCAAGGGATCGGTGCCCGCAGGGAAGAACAGGCGCCCGAAGACCACCGCAGCGGCGGTTGCGTATAGGAAGAAGTCGTACCACTCCAACGCGTTGCCCGCGAGTGAGGCGACGACGTAGCGCTTGATGCCTCCGCCGCCCGCAGATTGGGGAGGGTTCTGCGTGATTCCGGACATTGTCTGCTCCAATCGGAGTTGCGGGCGGGGGCCCAACGAGTGAGAACGGATGTCTCGCTTGAGCAGCAATGGTCGCCTCTTGCGGTGACGCTCGAAAGGGAAAAGGTCCACTCAGCGGACCGGTTGTGAAGTGCCTCCGGACAGAGCGCGAGAGAGGGCACTGCCGGCCAGCAGCACGGTGGGGGCGAAGCGTGCGACGTCGAGCCGACTGATGGGAGCGACGATTGACAGGCTTGCCACGAGCTCATTTCCGCGGAACACGGGGGCTGCGATCGCGCCGTATCCGAGGATCAGCTCCTGGCGGTCCACGGCGTATCCCTGCTTCCGCACATGCTCGATTTCCGCTAGCAGTTGATTTGGGTCAGTGATCGTGAATTGGGTGCTTCGGCTCAGATCACCCTCCATGAAGCGGTTGCTCCGGTCCGGGTCGCCGAACGCCAGCACCACCTTGCCGGAGGCACTGGTATTGAGCGGGATACGTCCCTCGACCAGAGTGGCCACTTGGCCGCGACCGCGGAGGCCGACGTACTTTTCCCCGAACAGGATCTCGTCGTGGCCCGGCAGGGACAGGAGGGCGGTTTCGCTGGTGGCTCGCGACATGTCCTCGAGAAACGGCGCGGCCGCTAGGCGCAGGGATCGGTGGGCGGGTGCTCGTTGGCCCAGTTCGAAGAGCCAACGCCCGAGCCGGTAGCGACTTCCATCGCGGTCCAGGAGGCCGCAGGCAACGAGGCTCAACGCGAGGCGATGGGTTGTTGCTTTCGGCAGGCCACTGCGCCTCGTGAGCTCGTTGAGGCCGAGGCTTGGGGTGTGTGCGTCAAAGGCGCCGAGAATTGCGGTGGCGCGCGCCAGAACGGCCTTGGGATTCGCCTCGACCCGCTGGTCGCGGTCGCCGGTCTTGTCCGCTTCCGTCACGAGCGGGCCCGTTTCAGAGTTGCCGACGGTGCTTCGCCGAAGCGTTCGAGGTAGTAACCCGCGAAGCGGCCCAGATGGGAGAAGCCGGCCCTGGCAGCGGCCGTGGCCACGGTCAGGCGGTCGGCGAGCTGCCGGTCGAGAAGGAGGGCACGCGCCCGGTCGAGCCGCAGCTCCCGCAGGATCTGGGCCGGCGTCGCGCCGAGGTGCTCGGCGAAGGCAGCGTACAGCTGCCGGGGGCTCACGCCCACGGACGCGGCGATGTCGTCCACGGTGAGTTCTTCGGCCAGCCTGGCCTCCATGAGCCGACGCGCGGCCGCGAGGTACGAGGGTCCCCGGCCCGTGGTTTTCGGCGCCTCGAGGACGGACTAGGACGAACCCAGCGACGACGAGAGGTGAGGGGCCAGGCCCAGCGTCATCGTCGAGAGAAGCGAGGAGACAAGGGCCTTGACCGTGATTTCGGCGGGAGGCTCGGAATCGGCCCCGAGGACCCTGCAGGCTTCGAGCCAGGCGGCCTCGACGAGCCGCGGAGAGGCGAGGCGCAGCGGCCGCTCGGAGGAGAGGACGAGCGGGGCCCGGAGCGGTTTCGACTGGAGCGACTCCAAATAATCCTCGACGACGGCGGCCTCCACCGAGCCCACGAGGGCGCCCGAATGCGGATCGGGCGCCATCCTCGTGCTGTGGCGCGAGCTGAGCGCGAATGGCTCTCGGGCGATCCACTGGTGGCCGTTGGACTCGACCCCCATCGGCCCGAGCGGCAGGACGATGACGACCTGCCTGCCCGAGGGAGGGCTCTCGACTCCGACCCTCGCCCCGTACGCCACATGCACGAGCCCCATCGGTCCGAGCTGGATTCCGTCGGCAGACCCGTCCAGCGAATGCCCCTCGAGGAGCGCGAGCTCGTGATGCTCGTTGGTGAGGCTGTCCACCGTGTCGCGAATCTCGCGGGGTGAATGCGTTCTGGTCAGGGGCCTGCCGCCCAGAGGCCGGTCCGGCTCTGGACGGGAATCGGGCGGCAGGCCTTCCCACGTCATCGTGTCTCCTAGGGGATCTGGCTTCTATGCTAGAGCGTCCCCGTGAGGTGAATCACACCAAGGCGGCTGCTGCCCCTTGCGGAACACGAACGCCGCGGGTCTCGAGCCGGGGCAGGACCTCTTGGGCGAAATACTCGAGTTCCCCCGCGTAATCGACAAACGCGAGAGTCATTCCGGCAAAGCCAGCGGAATGGACCTTTTCGATCGCGTCGGCGACGTCGTCGGGCGTGCCGAACATCGGGAGCGATCCATGGCCTGAGGCGAAGCGCTCGCGCATTGTGGCGAGCATTTCCGGCGTGAAGGATTGCGCATGAAGCCCCTGGAGGCCCATGAGATAGTCGACGGCGCCCCAGTCGGCGTTCTCCTCCGCGTAATAGTGCACGAATTCCTCGGCCTCGGCGCGGGTCGGGCGGCAGACCACGTGTCCGAGAGTGAGAACTCCCACCTCGCGGCCGAATTCGCCGCGGGCCTGTGCCTTGAGCCCGGACGCGATCGTCGCGCCTGTTTCAGTGTCCGGAATAATCGTGAAGACGAAATCGGAATTCCGGGCAGCGAATTCCCGACCCTGCCGTGAAGAGCCGGCGTTCAAGACCGGCACCCGTCCGCCACGCGGCTTCGGTTCGGATTCAATGTGATCGAGATTGAAGTAAGTGCCGTGATGGTCGAAGATCTCGGCCTTCGACCACGCATCGCGGACTACGTCCCACCACTCCTGGGCGAATTCGTAGCGCGCATCGTGTTCCTGGGGCATCTCCACGCCCATGGTCTCGTACTCGGGCTGGTTCCAGCCGGCCACAAGGTTGAGCCCGGCCCGCCCGCCCCCTCCGATCTGATCGAGCGTCGCAATGGCCTTCGCGATGGCGAGCGGGTGATTGAACGCGGTGTGAATCGTGGAGAACACATTGATCTGCTTTGTGGAGGCCAGCAGTCCCGCCGCCCACACAACAGGGTCCAAGACGTGCCCGTGGAAATTGGTGTCCCCCTTGTAGCCGATCCACCGCGCGATGGGAAGGAGGAAGTCCAACCCCACCTCGTCGGCGAGCTTCGCCATGCGGAGATTGTCTTCCCAGCTCGCGCTCCAGCGTTCGGGAATTTTTGTCACGGCGAGTCCGCCGGAGCAATTGGGGGAGAAGAGGCCGAGCTTGAATCCTCTGCCGTCGAGAATGCTGCGGGTCATTTCGCGTCCTTTCGTGAGTGTTCAATGCGCCTGACTTCGCCGATGATGATGAGGTGATCTCCGCCGTCGTACGTTTTCCAGGTTCGGCAGTCGAACCTCACAGCACCCGCGTCGAGTATCGGGGTGCTGAGTTCACTCGTGCGGGTTTCCAAGCCCGCGAATTTGTCGGTGCCACGTGCGGCGAAGCGCGGGACCAGGTGGGAATCCTCGTCGTCGAGGATGTGAATCGAGAAAGCGTCAATGGTGCGCCAGGACTCGAAGCTCGTCGATTGGCGGTCGACGCACCACGAGACGAGCGGAGGATCGAGCGAAACGGAGGTGAAGCTATTGGAGACGAGGCCAATTCTCGCCCCCGGAGCGGGGCGCGCGGTGATCACCGTAATGCCCGATGCCCAATGGCGCATCGCCTGCCGAAGGTCCGAGCCGGTGACCAGTTGGTCCAGCGTGATGGTTTCCATGACCATTGATGGTGCGGCTCGCGGCGCACCTCCGGCTATCCGATTCCTGCGGGGTGCTATCCGGATCCTGCGGTCGGAGAATGGGGCCTAGCCGGAAGGCTCAACGGCTGCTATCGTTTTCGGTCATAGACATCTTGTGACGGTCGTCACTCATGCGACACGACCCCCCAGCTCCCCTACTTCCCCTCAGGAGTCCACATGTCACAGCTCTCCGCATTGCTCGCCTCGCTCGCCCAAGGTGCGACGCGCGTCGTCGACCTGACCAACACCCTCTCGAGCGAGACCCCGACCCTGCGCCTGCCCGACCCCTTCGCGAACCTCGTGGACTTCAGCCTCGAGGAGGTCTCCGCGTACAACGAGCCGGGGCCGTTCTGGAAGCATCACAACATCAGCACGGGCGAGCACATCGGGACCCACCTTGACGCTCCCATCCACTGGGTGACCGGCCGAGGGGGCAAGGACGTCTCCCAGATCGAGCCGTCGCGGCTGGTCGGGCCGGCGTGCGTCCTCGACGTTGCGCGCGAGGTGGCCGCTGACCCGGACTTCCTCGTCGACGTCGAGCACATCAAGGCGTGGGAGGCCGAGAACGGCGCTCTTCCGGAGAACGCCTGGCTGCTCGTCAGGACCGGGTGGGATGCGTACGCGCAGGATCGCGAGCGGTTCCTCAACGCCGACGAGAACGGTCCCCACACCCCGGGCTTCACCGTCGAGTGCGCGCGCTGGCTCGCCGACGTCGCCCCGATCTCCGGGGTGGGCGTGGAGACCGTTGGCATCGACGCGGGGCTCGCGGGCGGGATGGATCCGGCGTTCCCGATGCACAACTTCCTGCTCGGCGCGGACAAGTACGGCATCACCTCGCTGCAGAACCTGGGCGAGCTCCCGGCAATCGGTGCGCTCATCGTCGTGGCGCCCCTTCCCATCGTCGGCGGCACCGGCTCCCCGGCACGCGTGCTCGCGTTCGTGGAGGGCCAGCAGGCATGACCGCCCAGGTCCAGGCAAGCACCGCGCCCCCTTCACCCGCCGCCCCGGCCCGGGAGACCGTCGCCGAGCTCGTCGGGCG
>NZ_JBQCGQ010000155.1:0-3400 GCF_051955515.1 Sinomonas sp. | reverse complement strand
GCCGGCGACGGCCCTCGGGTTGGTCCGGGCGGCGTACTCGGCCTTCATCCCGGTCAGGTCTTCGCGGCCGGTGTGCAGGGCGCCCTTGGAGTCGAGCAGGACGACGTCGGTCACGCCGGCGGTGAGCAGGATCTCCGCCACGGCGATCCCGGCGGCCCCGGCCCCGGCAATCACCACGCGCAGGGACGCGAGGCCCTTGCCCACGACCTTGACCGCGTTCTCCACCGCGGCCAGGGCCACGACGGCGGTGCCGTGCTGGTCATCGTGCATCACCGGCATGTCGAGGGCCTCGATCAGGCGCCGCTCGAGCTCGAAGCAGCGAGGCGCCGAGATGTCCTCCAGGTTCACCGCCCCGAAGGACGGGGAGATGCGCACGAGGGTCTCGATGATCTCGTCCACGTCCGTGGTGTTCAGCACGATCGGGATCGAGTCGAGGCCGCCGAAGGTCTTGAACAGGGCGCTCTTGCCCTCCATCACCGGCAGCGACGCGGCCGGGCCGATGTCCCCCAGGCCCAGCACCGCGGTGCCGTCCGAGACCACAGCGACCAGCCGCGAGGCCCAGGTATGGGTTCGGGCCACGCCCGGCTCCGCGGCGATCGCACGGCTCACCTGCGCCACGCCCGGCGTGTACGCGATCGAGAGGTCGCGCTTGCTCGCCAGCGGGCGGTCGACGGCGACCGAGAGCTTCCCGCCCTCATGCGCGGCGAAAATCTCCTCATCGGTGATGGGCTGGGTTTGGGGTTGGGTCTGAGCAGAAGAGGACACGGCACTGGTCTCCTGGATCGATCGGCGGGCACGTCGGCCAGCGACGGCGCCTCCGCGGTCGGTCATCGTCTGCACTTCGTCGGGCAGAGGCAATGGGTCCGTCGCACAGGCGTCGAGGGGTCCGGGGGTCACGCGCCAGATGGGGCGCTTTCCGGGAGATCCGCTCGCGCGAGGATGTCCGCGCGTGCTGGACCTCGGGGAGGGAGGTGCCACCATCATATCGGGACGACCTGAAGTTTCCGCAACGCGAAAGTGCGGAACGTCACGCGAGACGCGCGGCAACCGTCCTCGGACCGAGGAGCGCGCAGGCCTCCTTGAGCTGCTGCTCCGCCTCGTAGGGGAGCAGGCGGCCGGTGCGAATGCCCGAGACGAGGCCGGAGACCATCAGGACGATGCTCTTGCCGCGTGCCGCTCCGCCTCCGATGCGGCCCAGGACCGACCACGAGAGTTCGTCGACCTCGCCGATCATACGGGCGAGCTCGTGGTCTGCCGGGACGACGAGCTCATCGAGGCAGCTGTTCACGGCGGGCTGCGTCAATCGCATCTGGAGCAGTTCGATGGCGGCCCCCGCGAGCTGCCGCGACCGCTCCTCGAGGCCCCGGGCGTTCCGCGCGCGGCTTTCCACCCGCTGCCGCAACTCGAGGAGCTGCCTGCGGTGCAGCGCGAGAAGCAGGTGAGCGGTGGAGGGGAAATACCGGTACGCGGTGCTGAGGGAGACCCCGGCGCGGGTCGCGACCGCAGAAACCTCGACCTCCGGGTATTCGAGCCGGGCGAACTCGGCAGCGGCATCAAGCAGCCTGCGGTAGCGCTCCGCGAGACGAGGTGTGGTCGGCGGAGCCTCCATCGACACCAAGTCCTTGGGCAGTTCCAGCACGCGCAGCAACCTCTTTCCGGCAATCGTCCGGCAACGGTCCGACCCATGGCTGCGCCCCGGCCAATGCGCAGTGGGTCCCACCAACTATACCGCCGGCCGCCGGGGCCTCAGTGTCAGGCGAGCACCGCCGTCGTCCTCAAGAGACCGAGCGGATCCGGGTCACAAAGACGGCGCCGAGCAGCCCGATCACCGCCGCCGCGACGTAGAGGGAGATGTAGCCGCCCCAGAAGACCACAAAGGGGTAGGCGATCGCAGGGGCGAGCACCTGCGGAAGAGAGTTCGCGATGTTGATCACGCCGAGGTCCTTCCCGCGAGCGGCGGCCTGCGGGAGGACCTGGGTGTTGAGCGCTAGATCGACGGCAAGATAGGTGCCGAAACCCACCCCGAGGATGATCGCTCCCGCAATTGCGCCCGGCCACACGGGGAAGAAGCCGATGGTGAGGGAAGCTATCGCGATGATGATCGACGAAAGGATCACGAGGGGCTTCCGTTTGCCCATGCGATCCGAAAGCTTCCCTGCGAGGACGCTCGTCGCAATCGTGAAGATCGCATACAGCCCCGTAAGGATCAGGAAGCCCGTCGCAGGCTCGATGCCCTGCGTCTCCTTGAGATGCACAGCATCCGCGAGGAAGAACAGGAGATAGAGGATCACCATGTGGTTGCCCAAATTGACCAGGAAGCGCGTGATCCACGCCCAGGCGAAGTCGGGGTAGCGCCTGGGGCTGACCCAGAACGATGCGAGGAAGCGGCCGAGCGAGAAGGGCGGGATCCACGCACGGGGGAGGGGATCGTCGGCCCCTTTTGCGAGATACAGCATGACGCCGAGGACGAGTGCGGCGGCGCAGACCACATAGCCCAGTGCGAAATTGCCCGAGACAACGGCGCCTATGACGGCTCCAAGGAGGATCCCGGTGGTTACTCCCATCGAGGCAAGCCCGCCCACCGTGCCACGCTGCTCGACCGGAGCGCGGTCCGGGATCGCAGCGGTGATGGCAGCGTAGGCTCCGTTGGCCCCGAGTTGAACAAAGCACCACAATGTCGTCGCCACGGCAACATTCGGGGCAACTGCAAGGCCAAGGAGCGCGACTGCGCCCACGAGCGCACCGATGAGCACCCACGGACGGCGGCGCCCGAAGCGGCTCCACGTGCGGTCCGAAAACGCGCCGAAGAGCGGATTCGCTATGAGGGCGACGGCGGCTCCCGCGCCCGTGACCAGCGCGAGTATGGCTTCCTTCTGGCTCGCGTCGAACGCTTGCGCCTGCTGCGCGATGAGCACCTGGATGGGTCCGAAGAATGCCGCGTTGATGCCGACGTTCACGAGCACGAGGCCCGTGATCCACAACGGTCCGACCCGCTGGACCGGTTCGGCGAGCGCCGACTCGGGGACGTGTTCCTGATGCGAGGCCTCTGCGGTCATTCACGGCTCCCCGGCTCGTGTTGTTCCCCGGCCTCCGGGCCGAGGTGGTGCTGTGGCTCTCAGATTAGCCCCGGGAGCGGCATCACGGAGATACCCCGCCGAAGTCGGGCCCCCACCGTCGAAGTCGGGGCCCCCCACCGCCGACATCGGGTCTGAGCTCACGACGACGGAGGGAGCGTGCTCTCACAAGCCGCCTCCCGTCGTCGTACTTCAGCGGGGGAAGGCCCGACCTCAGCACCCCACCACCCGACCTCACCACCACACCACCCGACCTCAGCACCACACCACCCGACCTCAACACCACCCCACCCGACATCAACACCACACCACCCGACCTCTACACC
>NZ_JBQCGQ010000154.1:0-6367 GCF_051955515.1 Sinomonas sp. | reverse complement strand
CATCAGCCGGGTCTCGATCGAGGAGCTCGACCGCATCCGCGCCTCGCTGCCGGGGCTCGAGCCGCGCTGGAACGAGGAGATCATTGCCGGGCAGCCGAGGGCGGCACTGACCCTTCGGTCCAGCACCAACGCGCTGCTCGTACTCACCGACCCCGCCCTCGCTTCCGGGCGGGACGAGGATGGATCATTGGCCGTCGTGGCCCGCCTGTGGCACCTCACCGCGGTGCGGATCCGGGACAAGGTGGCGGAAGCTCCGCCGTCGTACCTCCGCGAGTCCCGCGCGGCCTCAGCCGAGCGCGCCCGGGTGACGGCGGAACTGACCGACCAGCACTCCACCACCCTCGAGACCCTGTTGTCCGCGCTCCGCTCGCCGCATCAGTCGGACCAGACCGCCCGCGCGGCGGCCACCGAGCTCGCCGCCGCGGCCCTCGTGCGGCTGCGTGCGTCCGCGGACCGAACCACGGCGCTGCTCGAGGAACCCGTGGCAACGGCGTTCGAGCGGCTCCGCGGCGACCTGCGGCCCCTCGAGCGCTTCGGCGGGATCGAGCTGCAGTTCGTGGAGCCGCCGGCGGACGGACGCGCGCTGCCCGGCGAGGTGGCGCACGCGGCGCGGGCGATCGTGCGCTCGCTCGTGCTGGCTATGGTCGAGCAGGACGACGTGGCCCGCATCCGAGTGCAGTGGGACTGCGACGGGACGAACCTGCTCGTCAACATCCGCGACGACGGCAAGGGACAGTTGTCCCTCGCCGAGGATGGGCTCCGGCGCATCGAACAGCGCGTCCAGGCGCTCAACGGCCGCCTCCGGATGGAGGTCATGGCGGGCTGGGGCGTGGACTCGTTCGTCTCGCTGCCGCTCGACCCGCCGGCGAGCCCCTCCCCCGAAGCCGCGGAATGGGAGCTCAGCCGCCGTGAGGAGGAGATCCTGCAGCTGCTGACCGGCGGGTTGCGCAATCGCGCCATCGCCGCTGAGCTGCATGTCAGCGAGAACACCGTGAAGTTCCACTTGGGCAGCATCTTCCGCAAGCTCGGCGTCTCCTCCCGCGCGGAGGCCATCGCGCTCGCCCGCGTGAGTGGTTCTGAGAGGGCCTTCCACACGACGGCGGAGAAGCGTAGGCATGGAGAGTAAACCTTTCGACGATGGAGGCACTCTCATGCGCTACCGCAAGCTCGGCAGTTCCGACCTCGAGGTCTCGGAGATCTCCCTCGGCTCGTGGCTCACGTACTCGGGCGGCGTCGAGGCGGAGCAGACCGTCGCCTGCACCGAGGCCGCGTTCGACGCCGGCATCAACTTCTTCGACACTGCGAACGTCTATGGGCGGGGCGCGGCCGAGTCCGCGTGGGGCGACATCCTCTCCAAGCACCCGCGCGATTCCTACATCCTCGCCACGAAGGTCTTCGGCCAGATGTCCGACACCGACACCGGGCTCTCGTCGGAGCAGATCGCGAAGCAGATCGACGCCTCGCTGACCCGACTCAAGACGGACTACGTGGACCTGTACCAGGCGCACCGCTTCGACTCGAGCGTTCCGATCGAGGACACGATCGAGGCCTTCCAGAAGGTCGTCGAGCAGGGCAAGGCACGGTACCTCGGGTTCAGCGAATGGACGCCCGAGCAGATTCAGACCGCCATCGACATTGCGGGGCCGGACCTGTTCGTCTCGTCCCAGCCGCAGTACTCGATGCTGTGGCAGGCGCCTGAGGAGCAGGTCTTCCCGCTGTGCGCGGCGAACGGCATCTCGCAGATCGTGTGGTCGCCGCTCGCCCAAGGCGTGCTGACCGGCAAGTACAAGCCTGGGCAGTCCGTGCCCGAGGACAGCCGCTTCGCCAACGAGTCCATGAATGCGTTCAAGGACCGCTTCCTCCAGGATCCGATCCTCGAGGCGGTCCAGCGGCTTGTGCCGATCGCCGAAGGCGCCGGGCTCGACCTCACGACGATGGCACTCGCCTGGGTTCTGCGCCGCAGCGAACTCGCCTCGGCGATCATCGGCGCCTCGCGGCCCGAACAGGTTCACAAGAACGCCGCCGCCTCCGGCGTCGAGCTGAGCGACGACGTCCTGACCGCCATCGACGAGGCGCTCGGCGACATCCCGGTCAAGGGCCAGACGCCCGCCAACAACGCGCAGCTGGAGATCAAGCGGCGTTAGTCATCGACAACGGTAGTCATCAGCAAGGAGGACGACGGCGGCGCTGAGGTGCCGCCGTCGTTCTCGTTTATGCCAGGGCCTGGATTCTGGGGCTTGAAGCGCATGTGTGACGTGTCCTACCATGATTGAGCGATATTAGAACTCGCTGTTCCATTATCGAATAGTGAAGCCTCCAGCCACAACGAAGTGAGGAAAGCCCGTGCAGTTCCACCACCACGGTTACGTCTCCGGTGACCCGCGCATCCAGCCGGCCGCCGGCGTCGGCATCAATCGACCGGACGAACTTCCCGACGAGGTCGACGTGCTCATCGTGGGGACTGGGCCCGCGGGCATGATCACGGCGGCCCAGCTCTCCCAATTCCCGGACATCACCACGCGCATCGTCGAGCGTCGGCCCGGACGCCTCGCGATCGGCCAGGCGGATGGCATCCAGGCGCGCAGCGTCGAGACCTTCCAGGCCTTCGGCTTCGCCGAGCGGATCATCGCCGAGGCCTACCGCATCACCGAGATGGCATTCTGGAAGCCGGACCCCTCCGATCCGTCGCGCATCGTCCGCGGCGGCCGGGCGGTCGACGACGAGATGGGCATCAGCGAATTCCCGCACCTGATCGTCAACCAGGCCCGCGTGCTCGACTACTTCGCCGAGGTGATGGCCAACTCCCCCACCCGGATGCGCCCCGATTATGGCTACGAGTTCCAGAGTTTGGAGATTGCTGGCGACCCGAACGAGGAGAACCAGTACCCCGTCGTCGTCACCTTGGTGCACACCGCCGGAGAGCTCGAAGGCCAACAGCGTACGGTGCGCGCGAAGTATGTTGTCGGCGCGGACGGCGCGCGGAGCAAGGTGCGGCAGTCGATTGGCTGCACCCTCGCCGGCGACCAGGCGAACCACGCCTGGGGCGTCATGGACGTCCTCGCGGTCACGGACTTCCCCGACATCCGCGAGAAGTGCGCGATCCAAGCCGAGAGCGGCAGCATCCTCCTGATCCCCCGCGAGGGCGGCCACCTGTTCCGCATGTACGTGGACCTTGGCGAGGTCGGGGCGGACGACCACCGCGCCGTGCGCAACACCACCATCGAGCAGATCATCGCCAAAGCGAACGAGATCATGCACCCGTACACCGTCGAGGTCCGGAACGTTGCATGGCACAGCGTGTACGAGGTGGGCCACCGACTCACCGACCGGTTCGACGACGTCCTCCCCGAGCAGCTGGGCAACCGCTCCCCGCGGGTGTTCATCACCGGCGACGCCTGCCACACGCACAGCGCCAAGGCCGGCCAGGGTATGAACGTCTCGATGCAGGACGGCTTCAACCTCGGCTGGAAGCTCGGCCACGTGCTCGAGGGACGCAGCCCCGAGGCGCTGCTGTCCACGTACTCCGCCGAGCGCCAGGTCGTCGCGAAGAACCTCATCGACTTCGACAAGGAGTGGTCCACGCTCATGGCGAAGAAGCCCGAGGAGTTCGACGACCCGTCGGAGCTCGAGGACTTCTACGTCAGCACGGCCGAGTTCCCCGCGGGCTTCATGACGCAGTACGCACCGTCCATGCTTGTCGGGGAGCCCGTGCACCAAGACCTCGCGGCCGGCTTCCCGATCGGCAAGCGCTTCAAGTCCGCGCCCGTGGTGCGGGTGTGCGACACGAACCCCCTGCACCTGGGGCATCAGGCGATGGCGGACGGCCGCTGGCGCATCTACGTCTTCGCCGACGCTTCACCTGCCGGTGCGCCGTCGCCGGTTGCCGACCTTGCTGAGTGGCTGGCGAACTCCCCGGATTCGCCCCTCGCGGCGACGCCGACGGGGGCGGACCGCGATGCCTGGTTCGACGTCAAGGTGATCTACCAGCAGGACCACCGCACCATCGACATCAACGCCGTGCCTGCGGTGTTCAAGCCCGAGGTCGGGCCGTTCAAGCTCACGTACCTCGAGAAGGTCTACGGTGTCGATCCGAAGGAGGACATCTTCGACGTCCGTGCCATCGACCGTTCGGGCGCGATCGTCGTGGTGCGCCCGGATCAATATGTCGCGAACATCCTGCCCCTGACGGCGACGGCCGAGCTCGCCGCGTTCTTCGCCCCGATCCTGGGCGCACGGAAGGCCCAGACCGTCTGAGAGGTGGCCACCCGTCGGGTAAGAGGTGGCCACCCGTCGGGTAAGAGGTGGCCACGCGTCGGGTAAGAGGTGGCCACCCGTCGGGTAAGAGGCGGCCACGCGTCGGGGGACGCGGGGCCACCTTTCGCCTATCGCGTGGCCACATCCCACCACTCGAGGACTCGCGCCGCGTAGAAGGTGAGCCATTTGGACGGCTCGCCCGGCGGGACGTCGACGTCGAACCAGACGCGGCCCGGGTAGCGCTCCTCCTGAAGCCACGTGCCATCGGGGCGCCGCGCGGCCCTGACCACCTCGACGGCCTCCGCCAGACGCGGATCCCAGCGACCCGCCGCGCGGAAGTAATCCAGAGCGCGGAGCGCGGTGTACTGCCACCGAAACGGGTACGCGAAGACACTGGCCCAGGGCCCCACAAGGCCGCCCGTCGACAGCGAGCGCAGCAGCCGCCGTTCGAGCAAGTACTCTTCCCCTGCCTTGCGGGCGGTCCGCAAGGCCTCGGCGCCGCCGGTCGCCGTCTCGTAAGAGAGCAGCCCGATCAGGGTGTTGAGCGTCGAATGGAACGACGAGCGCTTGGAGCCGTTGACCCACTCGCAGTTCCACCCGCCGTCGTCCAGCTGGTGCTGGGGAAACCACTCGGTGAGGCCGGAGACGTCGGCCCCGAGCCACGCTCCGTTGGCGAGCGTGTAGGCGTTGATGCAGCAGTCGACCTCGCCGCCCCAGTAGGGCAGGTCGTCGTACTCCCAGCGGCTGTTCGCGTCGAGCTTCTGAGCCGTCCCGGCGAGCACCGCGGCGTCGAGTCCCCACTCGCGGAGGGTGTTGAGCGCCCACGTCGTTGCGGTCCAGGGCTGGCCGGCGTCGGGTGCCGCCTCGGGGCCGCGCATGTCGAAGTCTGCGGGGAAGTAGGCCCCTCCGGCCCACTGCCCGTCCGGATCCTGCAGGGCGAGGAGCCGGGCCCCGAGCCCTTCGCGGGCGACTCGCGCCCGTGTAGCCCGCCAGACCTCCTCGGGCGCGCCGAGCAAATCGCGTTCGACCTGCCAGCGCAGAGCGGGATCCGAGTCGAGGAGCCATTCGGCCAGCGAGGCATCGACCATCACCACAGGCTACAGCCCGACGTAGCGGGGTTGCAGCGGCATGGGCAGGGTTCCTTGACGCCGTCGACGGCCAGCGCGACGCTTGACGCATCATCCGCCCGCTGCGCTCGCTTCACCTCGCATTCACGACCCTCGCTTCCGTCGCCGCCGTTGTCCTTGCCGCGTGCGCGTACGCCCCGGAGCCTGCACCGACTCCCGTTCCGGCGGGCCCGCCGGGCGTCGAGGCCTTGGACCGCGCCGCGAACCTCGCGCTCGCAACCGGCGGCTCCGCGGTGGTGGTGCACGCCCAATGGCCGCGCGGTTCGTGGGATCAGGGGTACGGTCTCAAGACGCTCGATGCGTCGACCCCGGCGCGCCCCGGAGACGTGGTCCTGCCGGGGACCCTTCTGGACACGTGGCTCGCCGTGGCCGCGCTCCGGCTCGTGGAGGAGGGCAGGATGAGCCTCGACGAGCCGCTCGACCAGCGGCTCTCGGCGCTCGGCCTCGCCGTCCCGCGGCCCGTGACCCTTCGCGAGCTTCTCGGCCAGACCTCCGAGATCCCGGACCTCTCACGCGACCCGCGGCCGCCCGCCGTCGCCCTCGACGCCCCGCTCACGCCGACAGATGTGGTGCGCCGGGTTGCGGGACAGCCGTGGGACACAAGCGGGCTCGCCCCGTTCTCCCTCACCGCCACGGCGCCCGCCGTCGTCGCGCTCCTCGTGGAGAGCCTGAGAGGCAAGCCCCTCAAGGACGTGCTCGACGACGATATCCTCCGCCCGCTCCACCTCACGGGGACGACGTTGGGCAGCATCCCGAGTGACCGGCTGCTTCACGGCTACGGGTGGCTTGACGGCCAGCGCGTGGACCTCGCGGGCCGCGAGCTGGTGCGCTTTGTGACGGGTGGAGCGACGACCACCGCGCAGGACATGGCGACGTTCCTCTCGGCCCTCCTCGGCGGACGCCTCCTGAAGCCCAGCTCGGTCGACGCCATGAAGACGGTCGGGCTGGCACCGTACGGCCTGGGCCTCTGGCGAGCACAGGACGGC
>NZ_JBQCGQ010000153.1:0-26509 GCF_051955515.1 Sinomonas sp. | reverse complement strand
GACGACGGGCGCCCGCCCCGGGCCATGCCACGATCAGGCGTTGATCTCCTTCTTGGACCCGGCGGCTTGGATGGCGATCTTCCGGGGCTTGGCCTCCTCGGCCACGGGCACGTGCAGGGTCAGGACCCCATCGGCGTAATTCGCCTGGATCTTCTCGGTGTCCAGGGCGTCGCCCAGGATCAGTTCCCGGGTGAAGGCCCCCTGCGCCCGTTCGTCCGCGACGACCTCGGCCTGCTCCGGCCGGTGGCTGCGACGCTCGGCCCGAACGGTCACGACGTTGCGCTCGACTCCGACGTCGATCGTCTCCGGGTCCACTCCGGGCAGATCGAACTCGACGACGAATTCGCCGTCCTGCCGCCACGCCTCCAACGGCATTGCGGAGGGGAGGGCGGTAGTCCCCAGCACCTGCCGGGTCAGCCGGTCGAGCTCCCGGAAGGGATCTGATCGCATCAGCATCACTGGAACCTCCTTTTCAAGAGACTCTCTGCAATACCTACGTGCCGTCCGCTCATCAAATCTGATTCTTCGGACGCAGATATTTTGACTCGATCGGAGTCTGAGTGCAAGGGGGGGAACGCTGGGCCCGGAACCAGTGACCCATGCGTGCCGCCCGGCTCTGCCGGGGTTGCGGGACCGAGCAGACACAAAGAAACCCCTTCCCGCTCCGCGTTTCCGCAGAACAGGAAGGGGTTGCTGTGCGCCCCCCGGGACTCGAACCCGGAACCCATTGATTAAGAGTCAATTGCTCTGCCAATTGAGCTAGAGGCGCATTTCGTGCGGAATCCTGAAGGTCTTCGGATGTTTCCTTTGACCCCGCGGCATCCCCGCAACGACATGTAACTCTACACGGTCGTCCCCCGAGAATGAAATCGACTGGAGAGGCAGCCCGAGTGTTCTCGGTCACGCCGGAAGCCTGGGGCGGGATCGGGGCTACGCTGGCGGCATGCCAGCATCGACGACGCCCCTGCGACTCTCCCCCGGCGATGTCGCACCCGACTTCTCACTGCCCAATTCGAAGGGCGGCACCACGGCCTTGGCCGACCTCCGCGGCCGCAAGACCGTCCTCTACTTCTACCCGCAGGCCGATACCCCCGCGTGCACGCAGCAGGCGTGCGACTTCCGCGACAGTCTCGCGTCACTCGGGGCGGCGGGCTACGCCGTCGTCGGCATCTCGCCCGACCCAGCGGCGGCGATCGTCAAGTTCGCCGGCGAGCAGGAGCTGAACTTCCCCCTGCTGGCCGACGAAGGCCATCACGTTGCCGAGGCCTACGGCACGTGGGGCGAGAAGAAGAACTACGGGCGGACGTACGAGGGACTGATCCGGAGCACCTTCGTCCTCGATGAGGAAGGCCGCATCGCGCTCGCCCAGTACAACGTGAGGGCCAAGGGTCACGTGGCGAAACTCCGGCGCGACCTCGGGCTTGTGTGAGCCCTAGGTACTCGTCCCGCCCGCTAGACTGACGACGGCCCGCTGTTCGGCACTCAGCTGTTCGGCAGGGCCTTCCGCGCGAGTGGTGGAATTGGCAGACACGCAGGATTTAGGTTCCTGTGTCTTCGGACGTGAGGGTTCAAGTCCCTCCTCGCGCACCATCCTCTGACCCGGGCCCTGGCCATCAGGCGGCGCCCGGGCCACCAGATCGGCTCGAGTGGGGAAGGGGCGCCGGGGAGGCGCGCCGAGAAAGGCATAGGCGTGGCGCGGAGCATCAGGCGCAGGGAACTGCTTCAGGCGGCTGCGGTCGCGGCGCTCCTCACCGGATGCACGGGGGCGCCCGGGCCCAAGCCAGCGCCCAGCTCGAGCACGGACGCACCGCCGTCTGCGACCTTCACGTTCGGGACTCCCGCGCCGCCGACGGGTCTGGACCCCGCAGTGACCACCGACATCGAGTCGTGGCGCATCACGCGGCAGGTCCTGGAGGGCCTCCTCACCACCGATCCGGACACCGGCGCGCCTGCGCCCTCGCTCGCGACCAAGTGGTCCCAGAGCTCGGATCTCCTCTCGTACACCTTCACGCTCCGCGAGGGAATTCGCTTCCACGACGGGACCGCCTTCACGGCTGCGGCCGTCAAGGCCAATTTCGACCGCTGGTTCGCGTTCACACCCGCCCTGCGCGCGGGCAGGATCCTGCCGTTCACGGCCGTCTTCAAGGCGCATTCTGACGCGGCCCAGCTCTCCGTCTACAAAGGGTGCACGGTCCTCAGCAACACGCAGGTGCGGATCGACCTCACGCAGCCGCTGACCAGCTTCCTCCAGGCACTCACTACGCCGGCCTTCGCCATCTCGTCGCCGGCTGCGCTGGCGGCGGGCACAGCCGACGTCGAGGACCAGTCCGCGTTCGGCTCGAAGATCTCCCGCTACGCGACGCACCCCGTGGGCACCGGGCCGTTCCGTTTCAAGGAATGGACGCAGGACCGGGTCCTCGTGGAGTCGTCGCCGGATTACTGGGGACCACGCGGTCAGATTGCGCAGCTCTCCTTCGTGGTGTTCGACCAGGCGCAGAGCCGGCTGCAGGCGCTCGTTGACGGTCGGATCGACGGCTACGACGCCGTGACGCTGGACAACATCGAGACGCTGGTCCGCAAGGGATTCCAAGTGGTCCGCCGCGACCCGTTCTCGGTCATGTACCTCGGCATGAACCAGGCGGTCCCGTTCCTGCAGAACGAGAAGGCACGGCTCGCCATCGCCTCGGCCATCAACCGGGACGCCGTGATCCGGCCGTTCTTCCTCGAGGACACCAAGCCCGCCGCCCAGTTCGTTCCCCCCAAGCTCAACGGCTTCAATCAGGCGGGCGGCTTCCCGTCCTACGACCCCGAGAAGGCAAAGCGGCTCCTCACGGAGGCCGGCTACCACGGCGAGGAACTCAAGTTCTGCTATCCCCTCGACGTGACCCGGCTCTACTTGCCCTCGCCCGAGAAGGTCTTCGCAGAGCTCAGCGCGCAGCTCATCCGCGTGGGCCTGAACATCAAGCCCGTGCCGATCGAATGGTCCGACGGGTACCTCCAACAGGTCACCGCGCCCGGCGACCATGCCCTGCATCTGCTGGGGCGCTACGGGACGTACGCCGACCCGGACGACTTCCTTTCGCCCCTGTTCGGCTCCAAGACCGGCGAGTTCGGCTTCTTCGACGCGCCGCTCTTCAGCAAGATCGAGCGGGCGCGTGGCCTGCCCGAGGGTTCGGACCGAACGCAGGCGTACCAGACCATCAACGCCCAGCTCGCCGGCAGCGCCCCGGCCGTTCCGATCGCCTTCCCGATCTCGGCCGTCGCGGTCTCCGCGCGGGTCGATTCCTACCCGACGTCCCCCGTCCTCAACGAGACTTTCAACCGCGTCACGCTCAAGACGTCCTAGGCCTCGGGCGCGGCAGCGCTCCGGGCTGCCCACGAGGCGAAAATTGCGGCGGACACCCCTTGACGCGAAGGCACGCGAGGATTTAGAGAACGGCCGTTGCGAGGGATATTCTGCGTGTGGTCCATTTGCGCAGGGAGAGTCAGTGACCTTCATATCCACCACTCGTTCCGCCGACGTCGTCCTGATCGGCGGGGGCATCATGAGCGCAACCCTCGGGGCGTTCATCAAGAAACTTGAACCGGCTTGGAACGTGGTGCTCTTCGAGCGCCTCCCGGCCGTCGGACTCGAGAGCTCGGGTCCCTGGAACAACGCAGGAACCGGTCACGCCGCGTACTGCGAGCTCAACTACACGCCGCAGGCCAAGGACGGCTCGATCAGCCCCGCGAAGGCGCTGGGCATCAACGAGGGCTTCCAGCTCTCGCGCCAGTTCTGGTCCCATCTGGTGCGCGAAGGGGACATCTCGAACCCCACGCGCTTCATCCACACCGTGCCGCACATGAGCTTCGTCCTTGGGCAGGCTCACGCGGACTACCTCAAGAAGCGCTTCGAGGTGCTCCAGCCGAACCCGCTCTTCGCCGAGATGGAGTTCAGCGAGGACCCCGCGCAGATCGCGGAGTGGGCGCCCCTCGTCATGGACGGCCGCGGCCCCGGGCGGGTCGCCGCGAGCCGCGTGGCCTCCGGAACCGATGTGGACTTCGGCACGCTGAGCCGGGAGCTTGTCGGCTTCCTGGCGCGCAACGGCGTCGAGGTGAACTACGGCACGGATGTGACGGACGTGACCCGGGCCCGCGGGGGCTGGGACATCGCCACGAAGCACACGGCCTCGGGCGAGCGGGGCAGCATCCACGCCAAGTTCGTCTTCGTCGGCGCGGGCGGCGGCGCGCTGCACCTCCTGCAGGCCTCGGGAATTCCCGAGAGCAAGGGCTACGGCGGGTTCCCGGTCTCAGGGAAGTTCTTCCGCTGTACCGACGAGGAGATCGCGGCGCGGCACAACGCCAAGGTCTACGGGCAGGCCTCGGTGGGCGCCCCTCCAATGTCGGTCCCGCATCTGGACACGCGCTACGTCGACGGCAAGCGCTCGCTCCTCTTCGGGCCGTACGCCGGGTTCTCGACGAACTTCCTCAAGAGCGGCTCGCTCCTGGACCTTCCGCTCTCGATCCGTCTGGGCAACATCGTCCCGATGCTCGCCGTGGCGAAGGACAACATGGACCTCACCGCGTACCTCGTGAAGGAAGTCGCGAAGAGCCACAGCGCGAAGATCGAGGCTCTGCGCGAGTACTTCCCGCTGGCCGACAGTGACAAGTGGGAGCTCATCACGGCCGGTCAGCGCGTGCAGATCATCAAGAAGGACCCCCAGAAGGGCGGCGTCCTTCAGTTCGGCACTGAAGTCATCACGTCCCGCGACGGCTCGATCGGCGCGCTCCTCGGGGCGTCCCCGGGCGCGTCCACGGCGGTGCCCATCATGCTCGAGATCATGCAGCGCTGCTTCCCGAAGCAGTACCGCGGGTGGGAGAACCGCCTCCGGGAGATGATGCCCGGATACGGCGTGAAGCTCAACCAGAACCCGGATCTGCTCGCCGAGGTGTCGGCCAGCACGTCTGAGGCCCTGCAGCTCGCGGCCACCGCTCAATAGCAATCACGACGGCGGCCCGCACCACAGCGAAGGTGCGGGCCGCCGTCGTCAGTTCTTTTTCATTACCTGGTCGATCTGGAGAGAAGACACAGATGTTCCGGCTCGCGACCCTCTCCATGGGCAACAAGGCGCTGATCGCGCTCGTCACGATCTTCGCCGCCGTCTTCGGCGTGATCACGGCGGGCTCGCTCAAGCAGGAGCTCATCCCGTCGATCGAGTTCCCCCAGCTCACGGTGGTGACCTCGATGCCGGGCGCCTCTCCGGACGTCGTGGACAAGCAGGTCGGCCAGCCGCTTGAAAAGGCGCTCCAAGCGGTCGAAGGGCTGGAGAGCAGCGCCTCCACCTCCCGTACGGGCGTTTCCACCATCCGCCTCTCGTTCGCGTACGGCACCAATCTGGACCGCGCGCGGAACCAGATCGACCGCGCCATCTCGAATACGAAATCCCAGCTTCCGAACGACGTCTCCCCCAACACGCTCGCAGGAAGCATCAGCGACTTCCCGATTGTCTTCATCGCGGCGTCGTCCGACCGGGGTCTGAGCGACCTGGAGAACCAGCTCGTCCAGCAGGTGGTCCCGAAGCTCTCGAAGATCGACGGCGTCCGCAGCGTCGATATCACGGGAGGTGCCTCGCGCCACATCCAGATTCAGCCGGACCCTGCGGCTCTGGCGGCCCGCGGCGTCGATGTCGGGGCCATCCGCACGGCCCTGTCCAACACCGGCTCGCTCGTCCCGGTGGGCACGGTGACCGATCAGGGCCGCACGCTCTCGATCCAGGCCGGAAGCCCCATCGACTCGACGGACGTCGTCAAGGGCCTCCCCCTCGCGGGCGCCAAGCAGCCCACGACGATCGGCGACGTGGCCGCCGTCGCCCTCCAGGACGACGCCGCCACCTCGATCACGCGGACGGACGGCAAGCCGACACTCGCCGTGTCGGTGACCAAGAAGCCGGACGGCGACACGGTGGCCATCTCCCACGCGGTGCGCGACGCGGTGCCCGGGCTCGAATCCGGGCTCGGGTCGAACGCGAAGCTGACCACGGTGTTCGATCAGGCGCCGTTCATCGAGAAGTCCATCAAGGACCTCACGACCGAAGGCCTCCTCGGCCTCGGCTTCGCCGTGCTCGTGATCCTCGTGTTCCTGCTCTCGGTCCGCTCCACGCTCGTCACGGCGGTGTCGATCCCGCTCTCGCTCCTCATCACGTTCATCGGGCTGTTCGCGTCCCACTACTCGCTCAACATCCTCACCCTTGGTGCGCTCACGATCGCGATCGGACGCGTGGTGGACGACTCCATCGTGGTCATCGAGAACATCAAGCGGCACTTGAGCTATGGGGAGGAGAAGACGACGGCGATCCTCACCGCGGTGCGCGAGGTCGCGGGCGCCGTGACCGCCTCAACCCTGACCACCGTCGCGGTGTTCCTTCCGATCGCGTTCGTGGGGAACCTCGCAGGCGAGCTCTTCCGTCCCTTCGCGCTCACGGTGACCATCGCCCTCCTCGCCTCGCTCGCCGTCGCCCTCACCATCGTTCCGGTGCTCGCCTACTGGTTCCTGCGCACCAACCCCGCCAGCGGCGTCAACACCGCCGAGGTCGAGGCTGCGGCGCATGAGAAGGAAAAGCGCAGCCGGATCCAACGCGGCTACCTCCCGATCCTGCGCACCACGCAGAAGCACCCCGTGTGGACGCTCGTGGCGGGAGCGCTCGTGCTGGTCGCGACGTTCGCCATGACCCCGCTGCTCTCCACGAACCTCCTCGGAAACTCCGGGCAGAACAGCTTTACGGTGACGCAGACGATGCCTCCGGGGACGAGCCTCGATGCGACCAGCGCGGCCGCAGCGAAGGTCGAGGACGCGCTGCGGCACACGGACGGAGTCCAGACGGTCCAGGTCACCATCGGAAACTCGACCACGGGCTTCAGCGCCTTCCTCTCCTCGGGCGCCTCGAACGCGAGCTTCACCGCTATCACGGATGAGAATGCGGACCAGACCGCGCTGCTGCAGCGTGTGCGGGATGAGGTGGCGAAGCTCGACGGCGTCGGGAAGGTCAGCGTCGGCCAGCAGCAGGGCGGGTTCGGGACGGCGTCGACGGTGGACGTCACGGTCAAGGCCCCCGACTCGGCGTCCCTTGCGAAGGCCAACGACGCCGTCGTCGCCGCGCTCAAGGACGTCCCCGGCGCCACGGATGTGACGAGCAACCTCGCGGCGAGCCAGCCGATCGTCCAGGTCAAGGTGGACAGGGCCAAGGCCGTGGCCGCAGGCCTCAGCGAGCAGCAGGTCGGTGCCGCGCTGGCCGCGACCGTGAGCCCGGTCCCCGCAGGCACGGTCCGGATCGACACCACGGACTACCCGGTGCTGATCGGGAAGGGCACGCAGTTCACCAGCATCGATGCTGTGCGGTCGCTGCCCCTTCCGGGCGCCCCCGGCCTCACGCTCGGAGCGATTGCAAGCGTGACCGCCGTCGATGTTCCCGTCACTGTGACCAGCACGTCGGGCCAGCGGACCGCCACCGTCTCCGTGACGCCGGGCGAATCGAATCTCGGATCCGTGAGTACCGAGGTGCAGAAGCGGATCAGCGGGATCGTGCTCGACGGCGGCGCCACGGCCTCCGTGGGCGGGGCGGCGTCGCAGCAGGCGGAGTCGTTCCGGCAGCTCGGCCTCGCGCTGCTCGCCGCGATCGCGATCGTCTACGTGATCATGGTCGCGACCTTCAAGAGCCTCCTCCAGCCGCTCGTCCTGCTCGTCTCGATCCCTTTTGCGGCGACGGGGGCGATCCTGCTCCTGCTGGCCACGGGGATCCCGCTCGGACTCCCTGCGCTCATCGGGCTTCTCATGCTCGTGGGAATCGTCGTGACGAACGCGATCGTGCTGATCGACCTCATCAACCAGTACCGGAGGCCCGGACCGGGCAGGCCGGCACTGGGCCTCGAGGACGCGATCGAGCACGGCGCGCGGCAGCGGCTCCGACCGATCCTCATGACGGCGCTTGCGACGATCTTCGCGCTCACGCCGATGGCGCTCGGCCTCACGGGCGGCGGAGGGTTCATCTCCCGGCCGCTCGCCGTCGTGGTGATCGGCGGCCTGGTCTCCTCGACCGCGCTGACGCTCATCCTGGTGCCCGTGCTGTACCGGCTCGTCGAAGGCCGTCTCGAGCGGCGGCGGCTGCTCCGCGACCTCGCGCGGCACCCGGAGCCAGCTGGGGCACCGGACGCGGCGGAGCCGGGCGAGGACGCCGAAGCGGAGCCCGACCGGACGACCGGCGCCGTCCCCAAGATCACGGGTCGGCGCGCGGCGCGCCCCTGATCCTGCCCCGGGAACAAACCCGGGGCAGCTTCGGTTTCGGAGATAGATGCAAATGCATGTATCCTGAGTGAACCGAAGAAGAGAGGTCATCATGCAGTTCGGAATCTTCAGCGTTGGCGACGTCACCCTCGACCCCACCAACGGTCGCATGCCGACGGAGGCCGAGCGGATCAAGGCGATCGTCCAGATCGCCAAGCACGCCGAGGAGGTCGGGCTCGACGTGTTCGCCACCGGCGAGCACCACAATCCGCCGTTCTACCCGAGCTCCCCCACCACGCTGCTGGGGTACATCGGCGCGCAGACCGAGCGCCTCATCCTCTCCACCACCACGACGCTCATCACCACGAACGACCCCGTCAAGATCGCCGAAGACTTCGCCATGCTGCAGCACCTCGTCGACGGGCGGACGGACCTCGTCCTGGGCCGGGGCAACACGGCCCCCGTGTACCCGTGGTTCGGCAAGAACCCGCACGACGCGCTCGAGCTCACGATCGAGAACTACGCGCTCCTGCGGCGGCTCTGGGACGAGGACGTGGTGGACTGGAGCGGCAAGTTCCGCACCCCGCTGCACAACTTCACGGCCACCCCGCGACCGCTCGACGGCGTGGCGCCGTTCGTGTGGCACGGCTCGATCCGCACGCCGCAGATCGCCGAGCTCGCCGCGTACTACGGCGACGGCTTCTTCGCGAACAACATCTTCTGGCCGAAGGAGCATTACATCCGGCTCATCAACCTCTACCGCGAGCGCTTCGAGCACTACGGCCATGGCAAGGCGCACCAGGCGATCGTGGGGCTGGGCGGTCAGTTCTTCATGCGGCGGAACTCCCAGGACGCAGTCCGCGAATTCCGCCCGTACTTCGACAACGCGCCGGTCTACGGCCACGGCCCCTCGCTCGAGGACTTCACGTCGCAGACGCCGCTGACCGTGGGCAGCCCCGCCGAGTTCGTGGAGAAGACCCTCGCCTTCCGCGACTACTTCGGCGACTACCAGCGGCAGCTCTTCCTCGTGGACCACGCTGGCCTCCCGCTCAAGACTGTCCTCGAGCAGCTCGACCTGCTGGGCGAAGTGCTCCCCGACCTCAAGGCCGGCTTCGAGGCTGGCCGCCCCGCCGACGTGCCGGAGGGGCCGACGCACGCCGCGCTCGTCGCACAGAAGACCGCGACGGCGGATGCCGACACCGCGGACGCAGTTCCGGCGCCAGATGCCGAGGCGGTGCGATGAGCACTGCCACCCCACACCAGGCCCCGTCCGTGCGCGAGACCGCGGAGGCGTGGGAGTCCCTCTTCCGTGCGCAGGTCGCGGTCATGCGCCGGCTGCAGGCCGACCCCGCGTTCAAGGAACTCGGCATCAAAGAGTACGACGTGCTCTTCACCCTGAGCACCTGCCCGGAGGGCGGCCTGAGGCTCAACGAGCTCAACGACCACGTGCTGCTGGCCCAATCGAGCCTGAGTCGGCTGGTGGAACGGCTCGAGAGGCGGGGGCTCGTGGCCAGGCGGGCGGCGCCGGACGACGCGCGGGGCATCCTGATCACTCTCACGGAGGCGGGTCTGGAGGCGCAGCGGCGGATCGGCCGCGGCCACGTTCGCGAGATCGCGCGCCTCTTCGGGCGCGCGCTCGACGGCGACGAACTCGCCGAGCTGACTCGGCTCACCACGAAACTGCGCCAACACGTGGTGCAGAACCACGCGCTGTAGGCGCACGGCTACTTCTGTAGGCACACGGCTACTGCATGACGAGGAGCGCTCCCGGATCGTCGTCCGGGAGCGCTTCGTTGCATTCGGCCGTCACGGCGAGTCGACGCAGCACGAGGCTCCCGCCCACGGTGGACAGGAACGCCGTGTCCGAGGAGTCGCGGCCAGCGGTAATCCGCAGCATGCCAGCACGGGAGGCGAGCCCGGTGGGGTCGATCACGTGCCAGGCTCCGTCAACGTAGGCCTCGGCCACCGCGTGGAAGTCCATCGGCCGGAGTCCTGGCGCATAGACCGCGGTGAGCCGGGCCGGGATGTCCTTGGCACGCAGCAGCGCGATCGCGAGGTGCGCATAGTCGCGGCACACTCCCCTGCGATGGAGCAGGGTCTCCACTGCCCCGTCGGTGCCGCGGGACGACCCAGCCACATACGAGAGCTGCTCGTGCACCCACGCCCGGACGGCCACCACGAGTTCCGCGCCGAGGAGGGAACCGAACTGCCCATAGGAAGTCGGCAGCAGCCGGTCGCTCTCCGCATACCGGCTCGGGCGCACGTAGCGGATGAGCTCCATCTCGTCGGCCCGCTCCTGCACGGCGCGGCCCCCGATCGACGCCGAATACTCGACCTCGACATCGGCGGGCTCCTCGAGCTCGAGGACGTGGAATCGTCCGCCGTGGCCGTCGAGGAGCTCGCGACGCGGCACCTCAGCACCCTGTGACGTGATGGAAAGCCGCTCTTCGAACGAGGAGTAGCCCTGGTTCTTCGCGACGGCCACGGCCATGGCCACCTTCGTCCGCGCCACGGTGGTGAAGGACAGACGGGCGCTGACAGTGCGCAGCATGGGGCTCCAGACGAGGGCTAAGGCTTCTTGGTGAACTTCAGCGACATGATCATGCGCTGTGCATCGGCGAAGTCTCCGGAGTCCCGGACGTAGGCCGATGCCTGAGCAAGGTTATCGAACGAGGAGAGCGGCGCAACCTTCGCCTCCGGCGCAAGCGGGGTGACCTCGAGGACGTCGGAGAACGAATAGCCTCCGATCCCCGCAGGTCCGGGAACCACGTTGTCGAGCCGGCAGGCTTTGCCGTCCTGGGCCACCGTTGCCACGCCGACGAGGCCGAACGAGCCGAAGTACTTGTAGCCCTGGAGCACGCGGTACACGAAGCGCGGGGAGATCGCGGCCGGCCCGTCCTCGAACGGAAGGTCCACCGGGAGGCTGTTGAGGACCGTGTAGGGCTTGGCCTGAGCGGGGTCGCACGGCTGCTGGCTCGGCAGGGACAATCCCGTCTGGAGCGCGGCCACGAAAGTGCCGTCGGGCTTCTTCACGTCAACATGGAGGGCACCGGACGCTGAGCCTGAGGCGGAAGGCGCAGACTGCACGATCCACGAGGCCGGCAGGTCGAAGCTGACGGTCTTTCCCGGGTCTGTATACGTCTTCCAGTCGGCTGACGTTGTTCCGGGCGACGGCGTGCCGGTGGCGGACGCGCCGGACGAGGCGCCGGACGAGGGTGAGGCGCCGGCAGACGCAGCCGCCGCACCGGCACCGCCGCTCTGCTGAGGGGCGACGGCGGTCCATTGCGGTCCGCTTTGGCCCGCGCCGCACGAGCTCAGCACGAGCGCCCCCGCGAGGGCCAGCGGAGGAAGCGCCAGGGAACGGAGGCGACGAGCGTCCATGCACTTCACCCTAGCGAACGCCTGCGGCTGTACTCTGGCGCCATGCTCGAAGAGGACGAAGCCGTCCCTGCCCTCCCAGCCCATCAGGTCGCCGATTGGCGCGTGCGCACCTTCGCCCTCTACGCCGCCGTCAGGGCTGCGGGGACCCCCGCCGAGGGGCATCGGCTCTGGTGCCGCGAGCGGGACCGGATGTTCGGTACCCACCCGGCCTCCGCCGTCGTGCATTCTGAGCGCGCGGCCTTCCGGGGCCTCCGTGTCCCGCCCTACGATCCCGCGTTCCGGTTCGAGCTGCCCCTGCTGCCGGAGGGCGCCGGAATCGTCCGGAATGTCCAGACCGGGACGGACGGCGTGGTTCCGTTCGTTCGCCTGGGCGCCTTCGACGTGCCGGGGCTCGGTGCGCTCGCCGCGTGGCGACATGCGGGCTATGGCGGTGGAATCTTTGTCCCGTTCCGCGATGCGACGTCCGGGCGCGCGGGCGGTTCCTACGGCGCGGGCCGCTACCTCGTGGACACGATCAAGGGCGCTTTTCTCGGCGTGCGCGAGGCCGACGACGGCACTCCCCTCTACCTCCTCGACTTCAACTTCGCCTACAACCCCTCGTGCGCCTACGACGAGGCCTGGGCGTGCCCCCTCCCCGGGCCGGAGAATCGGCTGGCGGCGGACGTGCCGGTCGGCGAGCTGTATCCGGTGCTGTAGCCGGCCTTGACATGGCCGTGTGAGCGGTGTCATAGTCATTGTCGTGAACCTGTCAGACAGCCCGACACCTCGACAGTTGGACGAGGTGAGGGACTCCGGACGACGTCCCCTCGCGCGGCTCAGCGCGGCGGAGGCAGTCCTCGCGGAGCTCCGCTCGGAGATCGAGTCGGGCAGGCTGCCAGTCGGCACCAAGCTCCCCGCGGAGGCCGCGCTTGCAGCGCGCTACGGGGTCAGCCGCTCGGTGGTCCGGGAAGCGCTGCGTTCGTGTGCCGCGCTGGGGCTCACGGAGACCCACACCGGCAAGGGAACATTCGTCGTCTCGGGCCGCATTGCGGGAGATCTGGTCCTTGGCCGCTACTCCGCCCGCGATCTCACCGAGGCCCGCCCGCACATCGAGGTCCCCGCCGCCGGCCTCGCTGCCGTCCGCCGCAGCGAGGAGGACCTCGCAACCCTCAAGGGAATTGTCGCGGACATGGCCCTCGAGGACGACCCTGCCTCGTGGGTGGCCCTCGACGCCACCTTCCACGGGCTCATTGCCCGCGCAAGCGGCAACAAGGTGTTCGAACGCGTCGTCGCCGACCTCCGGGACGCGCTCGCAAACCAGTCCGAAACCCTCAACCTCGTCGCGGATCGCCAGCGCGCATCCGACGTGGAGCACCGCAAGATCCTCACGGCGATCGAGGCCGGTTCGGCCGAGCTCGCAAGCGCAGCGATGGCCGAGCATCTCGCGGCCGTCACCGAAGCCGTCGAATCCCTCCGCACGAACTGAACCCACCTTTTTCCCACCTTTTCCCACTGTCTTTTCCCATCGCCGACCCTCAGAGAGCCATGTCTTCCGCCATCGCCCCATCACTGATCGCCACCACCCACGTTCCGCTCGCCGTGCAGATCCGCGGCGACCTCGTCGAGGGCGTCCATTACGGCAGCGTCGCCGCCGTCGGAGCGGACGGCGGGCTGCTCTGGGAAGCCGGCGACGCCTCGGCCCCGTTCTACCCACGGTCGGCGCTCAAGCCGCTCCAGGCCGTGGCCCTCGTCCGGGCCGGACTCGACCTGCCGCAGGAGCTCCTGGCCCTTGCCGCCGCAAGTCACAGCGGTGCGCCCATGCACCGCGATGGCACGCTGCGGATCCTAGAGCGCCACGGCCTCGACGTCTCCGCGCTGGAGAACACGCTCGATCTCCCCTATGGCGCGGCCGAGCGCGAGTCGTGGCTCCGTTCGGGCGGCCATGCGGACCGGGTGTGCCAGAACTGCTCCGGCAAGCACGCCGCCATGGCCGCCGTATGCGCGCTGAACGGGTGGGAGGTGAGCGGGTACCTCGACCCGGGACATCCGCTCCAGCGGCTCGTCGCGGATGTCATCGCCGAGCTCACTGGGGACAACATCACGGAGTGGACCACGGACGGCTGCGGGACGCCGCTTCCCGCCGTGACGCTCGCAGGCATGGCCCGCGCGTACGGTCGCCTCTCGCGAGCAGGAGCCGACGACGGCGCATCGGGCGCCGAGGCGATCGTCGCCCGTGCGATGGCGGCGCACCCCGAGATGGTTGCCGGCGAGGGCCGCGACGTCACGTCCCTCATGCGGCTCCTGCCCGGAGCGGTTGCGAAGGACGGCTTCGAAGGCGTCCAGCTCGTCGGGCTGCCGGACGGCCGAGCGGTCGCCGTCAAGATCTCCGACGGCGGAGACCGCGCCCGCATGCCCGTCACCGTGCGCGCCCTCGCCGCGCTGGGCGTTGCGGAAGCGGGTGCCGAGGGCGCACTCGCGCCCCTCGCCGCCGCGCCGGTGTTCGGCGGCGGGCGACCCGTCGGGGTCCTCACCGCGCTCGAAGACCCGTTCCCCACCGTGTGACCTCGAACTCTGTGAACTCCAGCTCTGTGAACCCCAGCTCTTTCATCCACGACCGATCCCTGCAGAAAGGCCCTGCCATGACCCTTGCGCCCGAGACGCTCGACGGAGAGCAGCTCGACGGAGGCTACCGTGTGGACCACGACCTCCTCGGCGACCGCCGGGTCCCCGCGGACGCCTACTGGGGCGTGCACACGCTCCGCGCCGTGGAGAACTTCCCCATCACAGGCCAGCCGCTCTCCACCAATCCCCACCTCGTCCGGGGGCTCGCCGCGGTGAAGCTCGCCGCCGCCCGCGCCAACCAAGAGCTGGGGCTCCTCGACTCCGAGCGCGGCGCCGCCATCGAGAAGGCCTGCCTCGAGATCCTCGACGGGCACCTCGCGGACCAATTCGTGGTCGACGTGATCCAGGGCGGTGCGGGGACGTCGTCGAACATGAACGCCAACGAGGTCATCGCGAACCGGCCGCTCGAACTGCTGGGCCATGCGACGGGCGACTACGCTGCCCTGCACCCGAACGACCACGTCAACCTCAGCCAATCGACCAACGACGTCTACCCGACCGCCGTGCGCGTCGCCACGGTGTACGGCATCGAGGGCCTCCTCGCGGCGCTTGCCACCCTCGAGGAGGCGTTCGCCGAGAAGGCCACGGAGTTCCGGACCGTCGTGAAGATGGGACGGACGCAGCTTCAGGACGCGGTGCCGATGACGCTCGGCCAGGAGTTCGGCACGTACGCAGTCACGATCGGCGAGGACCGGGAGCGGCTGCGCGAGGCCTCGCGGCTCGTCCACGAGATCAACCTCGGGGCCACCGCGATCGGCACCGGCCTCAACGCCCCCGCCGGCTACGCCGAAGCCGCCTGCCGCCACCTCGGCGAGGCGACAGGCCTCCCGCTCGTGACCGCCGTCGACCTCATCGAGGCGACCCAGGACATGGGAGCGTTCGTGCACCTCTCCGGCGTCCTCAAACGCGTCGCGGTAAAGCTCTCCAAGATCTGCAACGACCTCCGGCTCCTCTCCTCGGGACCCCGCGCCGGCCTCGGGGAGATCAATCTCCCGGCAGTCCAGTCGGGATCCTCGATCATGCCGGGGAAGATCAACCCGGTCATCCCGGAGGTTGTCAGCCAGGTCGCCTACGAGGTGATCGGCAATGACGTGACCATCACGATGGCCGCCGAGGCCGGTCAGCTCCAGCTCAACGCGTTCGAGCCGGTCATCGTGCACAGCCTCCACAAGAGCATCAGCCACCTCGAGGCCGCATGCCAGACGCTCACCGAGCGCTGCGTGCGCGGAATCACCGCGAATGCGGAGCGCCTGCGCGCCAGCGTGGAGCATTCGATCGGCCTCGTCACCGCCCTCAACCCCTACCTCGGATACGCCGCTGCCACGTCGATCGCCCAAGAGGCCCTCGCGACAGGTCGCGGCGTCGCCGAACTCGTGCTTGAGCGCGGCCTCCTCACCGCTGAACGGCTCGAGGAACTGCTCCGCCCCGAGCGACTCGCAAACCTCACAGCCTGAGCTCCGCCCTTCCCCCTCTTACCCAACGTCACACCATCACAGAAAGGACACCGATGTCCTCGCCTGATTCCCGCCCGCAGGGCAACGCCACGATCCCCGACCACATCGAAGACCACGGGCACGCCCACTCCACGGACCATGTGATCCACGCGGAGGATGCGGGCTACCACAAGGGCCTCAAGGCCCGGCAGATCCAGATGATCGCCATCGGCGGCGCGATCGGCACCGGCCTGTTCCTTGGCGCGGGCGGCCGCCTCGCCGCGGCCGGCCCCTCCCTCGTGCTCTCGTACGCGATCTGCGGCGCCTTCGTGTTCCTCATCCTCCGGGCCCTCGGGGAGCTCGTGCTCCACCGCCCCTCGTCGGGCTCGTTCGTCTCCTACGCCCGTGAGTTCTTCGGCGAGAAGGCCGCGTTCGTCTCCGGGTGGTTCTACTGGATCAACTGGGCCATGACCACGATCGTGGACACCACGGCGGCGGCGCTCTACATGAACTTCTTTGGCAAGTACGTGCCCTGGATCGCAGCGGTGCCCCAGTGGGCGTGGGCGCTCATCGCCCTTGTGCTCGTGCTCTCGCTCAACCTCGTCTCGGTGAAGGTCTTCGGCGAGATGGAGTTCTGGTTCGCGCTCATCAAGGTCGCGGCCCTCGTGACGTTCCTGGTCCTCGGCATCTACTTCGTCATCTTCGGCACGCCCACTGGCGGCCAGGTCGGGTTCAGCCTCCTTTCCGACCACGGCGGCATCTTCCCGATGGGCATCATGCCGATGATCGTGCTCATGCAGGGCGTCGTCTTCGCCTACGCATCGGTCGAGCTCGTCGGCACCGCCGCGGGTGAGACGCAGAACCCCGAGAAGATCATGCCGAAGGCCATCAACTCGGTCGTGCTCCGTATCGCGGTCTTCTACGTCGGCTCCGTGATCCTGCTCAGCCTCCTCCTGCCGTACACGGACTACCAGAAGGGCGTGAGCCCGTTCGTGACGTTCTTCGGCCACATCGGCGTGGGCGGCGTGGACGTGATCATGAACCTCGTGGTCCTGACCGCCTCCCTCTCCTCGCTCAACGCCGGCCTCTACTCCACGGGACGCATCCTTCGGTCAATGGCTGCTGCCGGCTCCGCGCCCAAGTTCGCCCTGCGCATGAACAAGGCAGGTGTGCCGTACGGCGGCATCGCGATCACGGCTGTGGTCTCGCTCCTGGGCGTCCCGCTGAACTATCTGGTGCCTTCCGACGCGTTCGAGATCGTGCTCAACGTCGCCTCCGTCGGCATCATCAGCACGTGGGCCGCGATCATCCTGTGCCAGCTCCAGCTCCAGCGGTGGGCCAAGAAGGGCTGGACCGAGCGCCCCAAGTTCCGCATGATCGGCGCCCCCTACACGGGCTACGCCACGCTGGTGTTCCTCGCGATCGTGCTCGTCATGATCCTCATCGACTCGCCCTGGACTCTCCTGGCGACCGCCGTGGCGTGCGTGCTCATGGTCATCGGCTGGTACGCGTGCCGCGAGCGGATCCATGAGATCGCGGCCGCCCGCGAGGGCTACACGGGAGCTGCACCGGTCGTGGCGAACCGTCCGACGCGACGCTGACATCTCTGCACCGCGCATCTCTGCACTGCGCGTCTCTGGACGGCGCGTCTCTACACGGCTCGGTCACAGCACGGGCACAGCGCCCGATGCCAAGCTGACTGCATGACGCCGACTACCACGACGAACGACCCCCGGCCGACGGACACCGCCTCGTGGCGGACGTCGCTGCAGGGGGCCGTTCGGCGTCCCGTGATCCGTCAGCTCGTGCGGTTCACGGGCGTCGGCGTCATCTGCACCGCCGCCTCGCTGGCCCTGTACGCCGTCCTGCGACTCCCGTGGGGACCGCATGCGGCCAACGCCGCGGCGCTCATCGCCACCTCCCTGCTGAACACCGAGCTCAACCGCAGGTTCACCTTCCACATCCGCGAGCGCCGCGGACTGCTGCAGGATCACCTGCACGGCCTCGTGGCGATGGTGATCGCCCTCGTCCTCACCAGCGGCAGCCTCTCGGCGGTCCTGTTCGTGAAGCCGGACGTCGGGATCACGGGCGAGCTGTGGACGACGACGATCGCCGGCTGGGTGGCGACTGCCGCCCGGTTCGTGCTGCTCCGCTACTGGGTGTTCCGGCGGGCTCGGAACGCGTAGCCTCGGCCGCCGAATTCCCCACGTTCTGCGCCGGACTCCCTGTCTTTTGCACCGAACTCCCCAACTTCTGCGCCCAACTCCCCACTACTCGTGAGGAGGGAATGCCGACACACCGTGAGTTCCTCACTCCTCGCAGCGTGTCGGCATCGAGGCGGACTAGATTCTGGGGAAGCCGGAACAAAACCTGGGGAGTTCGGCGACGTGCGGACGGCCTACCTGCGAGCGATGCCCGTCACGGCCGCGTAGGCCTCTTCCAGAGCCCGGGCAGCCGCATCGAGATCCTCGGCCGTCACCGTGGCCGGAAGCGTGAACCGCACGGCGGTCTGAGCGGTCTCGGGATCGATCCCGAGGGCGAGGAGCACGTGCGAGGGATCGCTCGAACCGGCCGCGCACGCCGATCCGGACGAGCAGATGATGCCCCGGCGTTCAAGCTCGAGGAGGATCGATTCCCCGCTCACCCGGGGGAAGCAGAAGGAGGCGCTGCCGGGCAGGCGATGGGCGTCGTCGCCCGTGAGCAGCGCCTCGGGGACCAGCTCGAGCACGCGCTGCACGAAGCCGTGCCGGAGCTCGGCGAGGCGCGGGGCCGCCGTCGGCCGTTCGCTCTCCGCGAGCCGAAGCGCCGTGGCAAGGGCTATGGCCCCCGCGACGTTCTCCGTGCCCGAGCGTGCGCCCCGCTCCTGGCCGCCGCCGTCGACGAGCGGCTCAATGCTCACCCGTCCGGCCACATAGAGCGCGCCGATCCCCTTGGGCGCCCCGAGTTTGTGGCCCGATATGCTGAGCGCGTCGACACCGAGGCTGCGGACGTCGAGCGGAAGCACGCCGGCCGCCTGGACGGCATCGGTGTGGAACGGGACCTTCGCGGCTCGGGCCGCGGCGGCGAGCTCGGCGATGGGCTGGATCGTGCCCACCTCGTTGTTCGCGTACATCACCGAGGCGACGGCGGTCTCCGGCCCGACGACGGCGGCAAGCGCCTCAGGCGAGACACGACCGGCCGCGTCGACGGGGACGACGTCGACCACGAAGCCGTGCAGACGCGCGAGGCTCCGCGCGGATTCGAGGACTGCCGGGTGTTCGACGGCGCTGACGGCGATGCGGGTACGGCGCGGGTCTGCCGCTCGCCGGGCGAGGGCGATGCCCTTGACGGCGAGGTTGTCCGCCTCGGTGCCGCCTGACGTGAAGGTGACCTCCCCCGGCCGGCAGCCGAGCACCCTGGCGACGTCGGCCCGAGCAGCCTCGAGGCCGTCCCGGGCACGCTCCCCCAGCTCGTGATGGCTGGACGGGTTGCCGAAGTCCCCGGTGAGGTACGGCCACATGGCCTCGAGGACCTCGCGGCGCACGGGAGTGGTGCCGGCCGCATCAAGGTAGATCACGCGAGGCCGCCCTCCGGGGCATCGAGCACGACGTCGAGCCCGAGATCGAGGTTCACAATCGAATGCGTCAGGGCCCCGACCGAGATCACATCGACGCCCGCCGCAGCGATCACCGCCACGGTCTCCAGGTTCACGCCGCCGCTGGCTTCGACGATCGCGCGGCCGGCGACGAGAGCGACTCCTTCGCGGAGCTGCTCAGGGGTGAAATTGTCGAGCATGATCGTGTCCACGCCTGCCGCGAGGACCGGCTCAATCTGCTCGATCGAGTCCACCTCGACCTCGAAATGCGTCGTGTGGCCCAGCCGCTCGCGCGCCGCCCGCAGGACGTCTGTGAGGAGCGCAGGGTCGCCCCCGGTCAGGACCGCGAGGTGATTGTCCTTGGCCATGACGGCATCCGAGAGGCTGAAGCGGTGGTTCCTGCCTCCGCCGCAGCGGACGGCGTAGCGTTCGAGCTCGCGCAGCCCCGGCGTGGTCTTGCGGGTGTCCACGATGCGTGCGCTCGTGCCCTGCGTGAGCGAGACATAGCGTGCCGTGAGGGTTGCGATCGCGCTCATGCGCTGGACCAGGTTCAGCACCACGCGCTCGGCCGTCAGGATCTCCCGCGCCCGCCCCGAGACCCTGGCGAGCACGGCTCCGGCGCTGAACTCCTCGCCCTCCGCGACGACGAGTTCCACCTGCGCCTTGGGATCGTGGAAGCGGAAGCCGGCCTCGATCACAGGGCCGCCGGAGAAAACGCCCGGGACGCGAGCACGCAGCTCCGCGGTGGCGCGCGCCGCCTCAGGGATCAGGGCGAGCGAGGTGATGTCCCCGTGTGGTGCGTCTTCCGCGTAGGCGGCCTCGAGGACCCGCCGCAGCGCAGCGCCCGAAAGCGGCATCGGGGCGGCGGTGACGCGCTGCTCGCGGGCGAGAGGGGTGGTGGCCTGAGCAGTCACGTCAGGCGCTCCTTCCTGCCAGCGCGGGCTGGCGGACGACGACGATTCCCGACTCGGCCTCACCGCCGCCACTGAGGCGACGCTCGGGGAAGTCGAGACGGAAGTGGGCGCCCACCGACTCCTCGCGGAGGGCGGCAGAGGCAACGAGAAGTCTCGCGGCGACCAGCAGGTTCGCCACTTCGGGCTCGCGGGAAGTCCATCCAGCGAGCGAGTGGCCGAGGCGCGCCAGTCCGCTCGCCTCGCGTAGCACGCCGGCGTCGGCCTCCATCGCGGCGGCGAGCGCGGCCCGGCCCGAAGCACCAGCCAACGCTCCTGCCCCGGCTCCGGGATCCGCCTCGACCATGAGGGCAGCTGTCCCGACAGCAGGGCCGCCCCACTCATCGGCCCGGCCCGATACGAACCGCTCGACGGCGCGCGCCGCGAACACGACTCCCTCGAGCAGCGAGTTGGAGGCCAGCCGATTCGCCCCGTGCACGCCCGTGCACGCGACTTCCCCGGCCGCATACAGCCCGGGGACGCTGCTGGCCCCGTCGAGGTCAGTCGCCACGCCGCCCATCCAATAGTGCGCGGCCGGCCCGATGGGAAGAGGTTCCCTGCGCCAGTCGAAGCCCGCGGCTCGCGTCATGGCGTCCAGACCGGGGAAGCGACGGGCCAGGAAGCCCTCGCCGTGGACAGACTCGAGCTCGGTTGCGTCGAGGTAGGCCTGACCGCCGCCTGCGCGGCGGTGGAGGGCGAGGGCCCGAGAGACGGCGTCGCGGGGCGCGAGCTCGCCGAGCGGGTGGTAGTCGCCCACAAAGCGGCGCCCCGACGCATCGCGGATGACTGCGCCCTCGCCTCGGACAGCCTCGGAAATGAGTGATGAGCGGATCGTCCCGTCCGCCCCGCGGATCTGGAGCGCGGTCGGGTGGAACTGGTAGAACTCGAGGTCGCGGAGGGCCGCGCCCGCGCGGAAGGCGAGGGCTACGCCGTCGCCCGTCGCCACCGCGGGGTTGGTGGTCTGGTTGAAGAGCTGGCCCGCTCCCCCGGTGGCGAGGAGAACGGCGTCGGCGTCGACCCGCCGTCGTACGCCTGCTCCCCGCGCCGGTACGTAGTCCACTCCGACGACCGCCCCGCAGTCGAGCACAAGCTCTGTGGCCATCGCACCCTCGAGAACTTCGAGGCGCCCCTGCGCCTCAAGGCTGCGCACGCGGGCCATGAGGGCCCGGCTGATCCCGGCGCCGCTCGCGTCGCCCCCGGCATGCAGGATGCGCGGGAACGAGTGGGCGGCCTCGAGGCCGAGGAGGAGGCGGCCGTCGGGACCGCGATCGAAGGCCACCCCGTGGCCAGCGAGCGAATCGACCGAGGCTGACGCCTGGGCGCACATGGCCTCCACTGCCGGGCGTGAACCCAGCCCCGCCCCGGCGGCCATCGTGTCCGCGGCGTGGCTCTCGACGCTGTCCCCGGGCGCGCGCTGCCCCTCGGGCAGCACGGCAGAGAAGCCGCCCTGGGCGAGCATGCTGTTGCTGTCCGCGAGCGTCGCCTTCGTCAGGAGGACGACGGCGGCTCCGGCCTCCGCTGCGGAGATCGCCGCGAAGAGTCCCGCGACACCGCTGCCGACAACCGCCAGTCGGCGCCGGGTCGACCTGCTCACGGCCGGGCCGCCAGCATCCGTTCGAGGGCGACGCGAGCAGGCCCCGCGACGTATGCCGCGACCTCGATGCGGTTCCGGACCTCGCCCTCGACGAGGCCCTCGAGCACCCAGGCGAGATAGCCAGGGTGGATGCGGTACATCGTGGAGCACGGGCAGATGACCGGGTCGAGGCAGAAGATCGTGTGCTGCGGATACTCAGCCGCGAGCCGGTTCACGAGGTTGACCTCGGTGCCGATCGCGAAGACCGTGGGCTCGGTCGCGGCGGCGATGGCCTTGCGGATGTAGTCGGTCGAGCCGTACTCGTCGGCCGCGTCGACGACCTCCATCGGGCACTCGGGGTGCACGATCACGCGGACGCCGGGGTACTCGGCCCGGGCCTTCTCGATCTGGGCGGTAGTGAAGCGTCGGTGCACCGAGCAGAAGCCGTGCCACAGGATCACGCGGGAATCGCGGAGGGTCTCCGGATCCGTGCCGCCCCACGGCTTGCGCGGGTTCCACATCGGCATCTGCTCGAGCGGGACCCCCATGGCCTTGGCCGTGTTGCGTCCGAGGTGCTGGTCCGGGAAGAACAGGACGCGCTGGCCGCGCTCGAAGGCCCACTCGAGGACCGTAGCCGCGTTGGACGACGTGCACACGATGCCGCCATGCTCGCCGCAGAATCCCTTGAGGGCCGCCGAGGAGTTCATGTACGTGACCGGAATGACCGGAACACGGCCCTCCGCGTCCGGCTCCGTGCCGAACAGCTCCTCGAGCTGGTCCCAGCACTGCTGGACCGAGTCGATGTCCGCCATGTCCGCCATCGAGCACCCCGCGGCAAGGTTCGGCAGGATCACGGCCTGGTCCCCGCGCGAGAGGATGTCGGCCGTCTCGGCCATGAAGTGCACGCCGCAGAAGACGATCGCCTCGGCGTCGGGCCGGGTGAGCGCGGCGTTCGCGAGCTGGAACGAGTCGCCCACGAAGTCGGCGTGCTCCACGACCTCATCGCGCTGGTAGAAGTGGCCGAGGACCACCACGCGGTCGCCGAGGGCCGCCTTGGCGGCGTTGATGCGGGCTCGGAGTTCGTCGTCGCTCGCGTCCTTGTACTCCTGGGGCAGCTGGCCCTGGCGAGGAGTCGACGCCGGAGCGACGTCGGCGCTCGAGGCGCCCGGCCCATAGGCGGGCAGGCCGCGGAGGGCCTCGGCGGCGTCGAACTCCCAAGGGCCCTTGGCGAGGTCCGAGCTGCAGGTGCTGGCATCCGGAGCCTCCTTGGACAGCCGCTCCGCTTCAGCGCGAGTGATGAGGTTGATGGCGGTGGCGACCGACGTCATGTCGTGCTCCTTTGTGCTGGGCCAATGTAGTTGGGGCCGGTGTAGCGATAGAGACGGGGAGGGCGGTGCTTCCCACCCTCGAGGAACTGGTCTGTCGGCTCGATCTGAGACACGGACTTGAGCTGGCGGCGGAAGTTGGCGGGATCGAGCTGCCGGCCGAGGACCGCCTCGTAGACCTCGCGGAGCTGGGCGAGGGTGAACGTCTCGCCGAGGAAGTGGTACGCGATCTGCGCGTACTCGATCTTGTTGCGCAGGCGCCAGAGCGCGTAGTCGATGATCTCTCGATGGTCGAAAGCGAGGCCGTCCTCATCCTCGCCGGCCGTATCAGCGCGGTGCCACGCCACGTTCTCGGTCCCGTTCTCCACGACGATTTCAGCCTCTGTTGGCCGGACGAGCGCCCAGTACACGATCGAAACGACCCGCTGCGCCCCCCGCTGCGGCTTGCTCGCGCGGTCGAGGCCGCCGAAGGCGTAGAGCTGTTCGAGGTACTCCGGGGCGAGGCCCGTGGTCTCCCGCAGATTCCTCCGCGCTGCGTCCTCGAGCGATTCCGTCGCCGTCAGGGGGCCGCCCGGGAGGGCCCAGTGGCCCTTGAACGGCTCCTTCACTCGGCGCACGAGCGGAAGCCACAGGGTGGGCCTGCCCGCGTCACGGCTCGGCTTGAGGGCGAAGATCACCGTGGAGATCGCGAGCGACGGAGGGAGTTGGGCGCGCTCCGAGACGTTTGCGCCGAGCGGGCCCGCGAAAAGGGTGCTCATCGCGCCGCCCTCCCTTCACCTCTGCTAAGGGTTCATGCTCAGTTAAAGTCAGTTTGACTCTAAGTCATAATACGCCTCCGCGAGGGGAGGAGCAAAAGGTGACGCGCCGCCGTCGGCCTTGAGTGCTGCGTCCCCATGGGTCAAAGGCCCTCCCTCCCCGCTTTTCGAGGCGGCAGCACCGTGCAGAGCTGACGGCGCAACGGGGAGGTTCAGGCGCGCGCGGCAGCCTCCAGCAGCGGAAGGGTGCGCCCCTCGAAGTGGGTGTTGAGGGCGATCACGCTCGACGAACGGACCACGGCCTTCGTAGCCATGATGATGTCGAGGACCCTCTGCAGGTCTGAGTTGGAGCGTGCGGCGACGCGGGCCATGAGGTCGCTGTCGCCGGAAACAGTATGGACTTCGATGACCTCGGGGATTTCCGCCAAGGTCTTGGAGACGGCGTCGTGCCCGAGATCCTGGTTGATGGTCAGGAAGCAGAATGCGACGACGGGAAAGCCGAAGGCCCGCGGCTCGGGCTCCGGCGCCCAGCGCGCGATGACCCCACTGGCGATCATCCTGTCGAGGCGGGCTTGGACGGTGGCGCGGGCCACCTTGAGAATGCGCGACGCCTCGAGCACGGACATGCGCTGCTCCTCCGTGAACAGCCTCACGATCTTCGCATCGAGCTCGTCGACCTTCACCGCATCCCTCCCCTTCGCTTGGCACCGGCGCCACACGCAGACACGATGCTACAGATTGATGCCCGCATGAACATCCATTGCGCATTCTGCCCAGATCTGATCCCACTCCGCCCGCGACTCCGAGCACTCTGCTCAGGGCCGTGATGCGCGCCACACAAGGCCAGAAAATGACGCTATTCTCGTCACCGTCCCCTTGGCCCGGCATACCCCGTCGCGGCCATCGAAGAACCGAAGAGGGTCAATGACACCTATGCAGACTGCAAAAGCAGCGCACACCGAACAAGCGACTACGACAACGACGTCGGCGCTTGGGGCAGCACTCAAGCCCCGGCAGCTCACCATGATGGGGCTCGGCAGCGCGATTGGCGCGGGCCTCTTCATCGGCTCGGGAGCGGGCATCCAGGCCGCCGGGCCCGCCGTCCTCATTTCCTACCTCGTCGCGGGAACGCTCATCATCCTCGTCATGTGGGCGCTCGGCGAGATGGCGGCGGCGAACCCGAACAGCGGCGCGTTCTCCGTCTACACCGCCCGGGCCCTCGGTCCCGTGGCCGGCGCAACGGTCGGCTGGCTGTGGTGGCTCCAGCTGGTCGTGGTCATCGCGGCGGAGGCCCTCGGAGCTGCGGGCCTCCTTGCCACCGTCTTCCCGGCCCTGCCGGTGTGGCTCACGGCGCTGCTGTTCGTCGCAGTGCTGACGGCGGTCAACCTCACGCGAGTGCGGAACTTCGGCGAGTTCGAGTTCTGGTTCGCACTCCTCAAGGTTGCCGCGATCGTCGGCTTCCTGGTGATCGGCGCAGCCCTGCTGTTCGGCTGGATCCCCGGCATCCCGTCGCCGGGGCTCGCGCATTTCGGGGGCGAGGGCTTCGCACCGCACGGCTTCGGCGGCATCGCCACGGCGCTCTTCGTGGTCGCGTTCGCCTTCGGTGGCACGGAGATCGTGTCGGTTGCTGCTGCCGAGACCCAGGACCCGGCTCGGAGCGTGGGCAAGGCCGTCCGCACGGTCGTCTGGCGCATCCTGGTCTTCTACATCGGCTCGATCTTCATCATCGCCGCCGTGCTGCCGTGGGATTCGGCCGGACTCAAGAGCCCGTTCGCCGCCGTCCTCGATGCCGCGGGCCTCCCGGGTGCCGCGACGGCAATCACGCTCGTGGCCGTCGTCGCCCTCCTCTCCGCCCTCAACGCGAACCTGTACGGCGCGTCCAGGATGATCTTCTCGCTCGCCGAACGCGGCGAGGCGCCGCGAGCGCTTGCATCGCTGACGACGGCGCGCGTGCCGGCGGCGGCCGTCCTCGCGAGCGTCGCGTTCGGCATTGTCGCTACCGTGCTCGAGCTGATCTTCCCCGACCGCGTCCTCCCGGTCCTGCTGAACATCGTCGGCTCGACATGTCTGCTGGTGTGGGGCTCTGCGCTCGTCTCCCAGCTCATCCTGCGCTTCCGCGCGGACCGCGAGGGCACGGAGCTCCCGCTCCGCATGGCCGGGTTCCCGGTTCTGACCATCCTCGGCCTTGGGATCCTCGCCGCGACGTTCGCTGTGGGGCTCATCGGCGACGAGTCGCGGCCCCAGCTGCTGAGCACCTTCGCGCTCGTTGCCGTACTCGCCGGAGGAAGCGCGCTGCGCCGCCGGGCAGTCGCCAGCAAGTAACGCGCCAGAGCAGGCAGAGCGCCCCGGGTTCGCACGCGATCCCGGGGCGCTTTCGTGCCATCAGACACCTTTCGCGCTATCAGACACAGTGACGAGTGACCGGGCACACAAAGCCCTTTGACTTCGCAGTTTGTGCAGCAAATTCTTCCTCTGTTGCACATCCTGCGCGTCGACCTTAGGTTCTTGCTATGCAGACTTCACCACAGAGCACGACGGCGGCAGGCCGGGCGGGGCTGGCGGGTGCGGCGAGGGAGCAACTCCCCGAGCTTCCCGTCGTCGACCCCGTGGGGCCCTCCGACCTCGTGGAGCTCTATCGCCTCATGACGGCCGTCCGCCAG
>NZ_JBQCGQ010000152.1:0-19328 GCF_051955515.1 Sinomonas sp. | reverse complement strand
GTAGCCGGTATAGCCGATGCAGTAGTAGATGAGGCCCACGCCGAGTACGAGGGCGGGCAGGATCCAGGGCAGGCCCGATGCTTGGAGGCGGCGGCCGCTGCGCGGCCCGCGAGGGGCGGCGGGCTCCCCCCCCGGCCCCCGCGGCGGCCGCCGCCGCCTGCAAGCATCGGGCCTACCCTGGATCCTGCCCGCCCTCGTACTCGGCGTGGGCCTCATCTACTACTGCATCGGCTATACCGGCTACATCTCCACCCTGAACTGGGACGGAGCCAGCCCTGAGCCTCTCTCAGTCGGCACGAAGAACTACACCAACATCTTCGGTGACCCGGTGTTCTGGAAGGCCATCACCCACACGGTGCTCTTCTTCGTGGTCACCTTCGTCGTTCAGACGGCTCTCGGCGTCGTCTTCGCAGTCATCATGCACTCGCGCATCAAGCTCGCCGTGCTCTACAAAGTGATCGTCTTCGTGCCCGTCGTCTTGGCGCCCGCGATCATGGCACCGGTGTTCCGTCAGATCTTCGCCGCGAACGGCCAGTTCAACTGGGTGCTCGACCACCTCGGCCTCGGCTTCCTCTCCCAGCCGTGGATCGGCCAGGAGTCCACTTCACTCCCCGTCATCATGGCGATCACGATCTGGCAGTGGACCGGACTCACGTTCGTGCTCTACTACGCCGCGATGAGCCAGATCGACCAGTCGCTCATCGAGGCAGCCCGCATTGACGGGGCCGGAAACCTCCGCGTCCTGTGGAGCATCATCTGGCCCAATCTCCGAGGAACCACGGTGTCGCTCGGAATCCTCAGCGCCATCGGCGCACTGAAGACATTCGACATCCCGTGGCTCGTCACGATTGCCGGACCGAACAACTCGACCCAGTTCCTGGGCACGTACATCTACCAGATGACGATCCAGCTGGCCCACGTCGGCTACGGCGCGGCCCTGTCGATCATCCTGCTGGTCGTCGCCCTCGTCATGGCGATCATCCTTCAGATCGTGGCGCGTGAGAGGACAGGGAAACGCTGATGTTCGAAGTTCGCAAGTGGTGGAGCAAGGGGCTCCTCCAGCTGATCGCGACGCTGCTCGTGCTTCCGTACCTGTTCCCGCTGATCGCGATGGTCCAGGGTTCCTTCGCGGGCGACGGCTGGGGAAACTACCGGGACGTGATCCTGGTCCCAGGCTTCTTCCGGTTCTTCCTGAATAGCGCCATCATCTCAGGCGGTGTCATCGTGCTCGTCTACGCGGTGACGATGCTCGCAGCCTACGGGTTCTCGAAGCTGCGCATCCGCTTCCGAGAGGTCTACTTCTGGCTGCTGCTGGCTTGTCTCACCCTGCCCGAGGTCGTGCTGCTGACCCCGCTCTTCACCACCACTCAGGCAGTCGGCCTCTTCAATACCTATTGGGCGGTGATCCTTCCCCTTGCCGCGCTGCAGGTCCCGTTCGCGGTGCTCCTGACCCGCAATTTCATCAACGGCCTCCCTGATGAGATGTTCGAGGCCGCCCGCGTTGACGGCGCGAGCTCCTTCGGCGGCTTCATCCACCTTGTCATCCCCCTCACCAAGCCCATCGCGGCGGCAGTGCTGATCTTCACCCTCATCGGCGCGTGGAACGACTACCTGATGCCCCTCGTGTTCCTGCAGTCGCAGGACATGCAGACCATCACGCTGGTCCCCCAGTTCTTCGTGGGCGAGTTCAGCAATGACCAGACCAAGATCCTCGCGTCCGCGGTGCTGACCGCGATCCCCGAGATCGTCGCCTACCTCTGCCTCCAGGGCCTGTTCGAGCGCGGCCTTTCGGCCGGCGCTATCAAGTGATCCTCAGCTAGGAGTCTGTATGCCACTCATCCAGGTCGACCTCGACCGTGGACTGTACGACGCCTCGCACGACGCGATCGGCGAGGCCATCCACGATGCGCAGATCGAGGCGCTCGGAATCCCCTCAGACGACCGTTTCCAGGTCTTCCGTCCCCATGACCACGGCGAGCTGAAGTTCGATCCGGGGTACAACGCCGTCGACCGCCGCAGCCTCCTGCTCATCCAGGTGACGGCCGTGCACATGTATCCCGTGGCGGTGAAGCGAAAGTTCTTCGAAACCGTCGTGGCCAAGCTGACGCCCCTCGGGGTTCGGGCAGAGGATGTGCTCATCTCGCTCGTCGAGAACGGCTTCGAAGACTGGTACGCAGGCAAGTGACCGGAGGAAATCAAGTGCTCAAATACGATGCCGCGCCGCTCGCGGTGCTCTTCATCGGGGGAACCGGCACGATCAGCGCCTCGTGCGTGCGGCTCGCTGCCGCGCACGGGATGGCGGTGAGCGTGCTCAATCGCGGCGCCAACCGGGTCGGCCGGTCGCTCCCGCCAGAGGTCGAGCAGCTCACCGCCGACGTGGCGGATGACGCCTCGGTTCGCGCGGCCCTCGGGGGCCGCAGCTTCGACGCCGTCGTCAACTTCCTTTCCTACGATGACGACGACGTCGCCCGCTGGGTCTCGCTGTTCTCCGGCCGCGCGCGGCAGTACGTCCACATCAGCTCGGGCTCGATCTACGCCAAGCCGGTGCTCGTCACCCCGATCACCGAATCGACCCCGGTCGGCCCCAACCCTCCCCTGCCGTACGCGACCGCGAAATGGCGCGCCGAGCTCGCGCTCGCCCGTGCGTACCGCGAGCAGGGCTTCCCCGTCACCGTGATCCGCCCCTCCCACACGTACGACGACGCCAACCCGCCTCTGCCGGGCGGGTGGACCGTCGTCGACCGCATCGCCCGAGGCGCCGAAATCCCTGTTCACGGTGACGGAACCTCGCTCTGGACGCTCACCCACGCGGAGGACTTCGCGCAGGGCCTCGTGGGCCTGCTCGGGAGCGAGCGCGCCATCGGCGAGACCTTCCACATCACGGGCGACGATGTCCTCACGTGGGATCAGATCTACACGCTCTTCGCCAACGCCCTCGGGGTCGAGCCGCGCCTCGTGCACGTCGCGAGCGAGCTCTACCCGGTCGTGGCGCCCGAGTGGTTCTGGTCCGGAGAGTTCGTGGGCGACCTCGGCCATTCGGCGGTGTTCGACAACTCGAAAATCCGCCGGTTCGTCCCGGGCTTCGCGCCGCGTCTCACGTTCGAGCGGGCGGTCAAGCGGATGATCGAATGGCGTGAGGCCCACCCCGAGACCGCAACCGGCGATGCCGCCACCGAGGCGATCCTCGACCGCATCGTCGACGCCTATCACGCGGCCCACCAGGCCTTCGCGGACCGCGCGCCCGCACTCGAGGACGCCTCGTGACGCTCGCCACCCGCACGCTTGGTTCCACGGGTCTCAAGGTCACGGAGCTGTGTGTGGGAACGAGCCCGCTCGCGAGCATGGCGCGGCTCTATGGCTACAACGTGAGCGACGAGCGGGCTGTCGCCACCATCGACGCTGTCCTCGACAGCCCGATCCGCTTCATCGATACCTCCAACGGCTACGGCGAAGACGGTGAGGCGGAGAAGCGGATCGGACTCGCCCTCGCGGCGCGCGGCGGCGTCCCTGCGGACGTCGTGCTCGCAACGAAGGTGGACCCTGACCCGATCACGGGGGACTTCTCGGGCAGACGGGTGTTCGCCTCGTATGAGGAGAGCCTCGAGCGGCTCGGCGTCGATCGGGTTCCGCTGCTCTACCTGCACGATCCCGAGCGGATCTCCTTCGAGGAGGCCACCGCGCCCGGCGGGGCGGTCGAGGCCCTCGTGCGGCTACGCGATGTGGGACGGGTCGACTACATCGGCGTCGCAGGCGGTCCGGTGCGGCTGCTCGCGGAGTACCTCGAGACGGGCTTGTTCGACGTCCTGCTCAGCCACAATCGCTACACGCTGCTGGACCGGTCCGCCGAGTCCCTGTTCGCGACAGCCCGCGAGCGCGGCGTCGGCGTCGTGAACGCCGCCCCGTTCGGCGGGGGCATGCTCGCGAAGGGTCCCGATGTGCAGAGCAAATACGGCTACGGCGAGCGCGACGAGCGCATCGCCGACGCCGCCCGCGCGATGGCCGCGGCGTGCGCGCGGTGCAACGTGCCGCTCCCTGCGGCTGCGCTGCAGTTCTCGCTGCGGGCACCGTTCATCGACGCGACCGTGGTCGGGGTCTCCTCCCCCGAGCGTGTTGGCCAGACCCTCGAGTACGCGGCCCTGGAGATTCCCGGGGCACTGTGGACCGAATTGGAGACGATGGTCCCGCCGACCGAATGCTGGTTGGATTGATGGGCGGCACGTCTCTGCGGGTCGGACTCCTGGGCGCCGCTGGCATCGCCCCCACCGCCATGATTGCCCCGGCCCGACGCCGAGGCGATGTCGAACTCGTTGCCGTCGCCTCCCGCCGTTGTGCGCCTGAATTCGCCGAGCAGCACGGAATCCCCAGTGCTTATGCACGCTACGAGGATCTCCTCGCAGACCATTCGATCGAACTCGTCTATCTGGCACTCCCGCCGTCGGAACACGCGCAGTGGACTATAGCGGCGCTCGAGGCGGGAAAACACGTCCTCTGCGAAAAGCCGATGGCCATGAATGCGGCGGAGGCGAGCGCCGTCCTGGCCGCGGCAGAGAGAACGGGCAAAAGGGCATTCGAGGCCTTCCACGATTACTACCACCCGCTCCAAGCGTGGATTCGGGATTTCCTTGAATCCGGAGCATTGGGCGCACCGGTCTCGGTCAAGGCGACCTTCAACGGCGCGAACCCCTTTGATCCGGCGTCCATCCGCCACGTGCCGGAACTCGGGGGCGGCGCCCTTATGGACCTCGGCTGCTATCCCGTGCACTGGGTGCGCACCCTGTTCGGCGAACCGCGCATTACGCACGCGACGGCTTCCCGGAACCCTTTGGGAGCGGATCTCTGGATTGAGGCGCTTGCCGAGTTCGACGGCGGCGTACACGGGGTGGTGAGCGCGAGCATGGAGCCGGGGGTCACGCTCGAATCCAGCCTCACTATTGTCGGAGAGACGGGAAGGCTCCACGTGGAGAATCTCGTCTTTCCTGCCCGCGGGCATTCAATTCGAATTGAGCGTGACGGCGTCACCCACGTCTCCACGGTTGCCGGGCTGGATACCTACGACCACCAACTCGCCGCCGTGATTGAGGCCCTCCATTCGGGGAAATCGCTGGCGACAGAAGGTTCCGATTACGTCAACAACATGGCAGCAATCGACGCGATCTACGCGGCGGCAGGAATTCGCTGACCGCCCTCGGAAGGAAGCTCTGCATGTCCTCTTCAAGCACTGCCCTCGCGGGTCCTTGGAGCGATCCCGCCCGGTCCACGGCGGAGCGCGCGGCCGCCTTGATCGCCGAAATGACCATCGAGGAAAAGGTCGCCCAGCTCTACGGAGTGTGGGTGGGCGCGTCCGATCAGGGCGGTGAGGTCGCCCCGCACCAGCACGAGATGGAGGAGGGAGTCGACTTCGACCAGCTGCTGCCGTCTGGGCTCGGCCAACTGACACGGCCGTTCGGGACGGCCCCGGTGGACCCGGCGCTCGGTGCACTCTCGCTCCTGCGGACGCAGCGCCGCATCATGGCCGAGAACCGATTCGGGATCCCCGCCCTCGCGCATGAGGAGTGCCTGGCCGGCTTTGCCACATGGGGTGCGACGGCCTACCCGGTACCCCTCTCGTGGGGTGCGACCTTCAATCCGCGGCTCGTCCAGCAGATGAGCTCTCGGATCGGCCACGACATGCGCTCGGTCGGCATCCATCAGGGGCTTGCCCCCGTCCTCGACGTGGTGCGCGACCCACGCTGGGGTCGCGTCGAGGAGACCATCGGCGAGGATCCCTATCTGGTCGGGAGCATCGCCAGCGCGTACATCAAGGGCCTCGAGGGTGCCGGTATCGTGGCCACCCTCAAGCACTTCGTCGGCTACTCGGGATCCAAGGCCGCACGCAACCTCGCACCCGTCTCCATCGGCCGCCGCGAGCTCGCTGACGTCCTCCTGCCGCCGTTCGAAATGGCGGTGCGGGAATCCGGAGTCCGATCAGTCATGCACGCCTACACCGATATTGACGGCGTGCCCTCGGCGGCCGACGAGGAGCTTCTCACCGGGCTGCTTCGCGACACGTGGGGCTTCGCCGGGACGCTCGTTGCGGACTATTTCGGGATCGCGTTCCTGCGCACGCTGCATGCGATCGCGGGGTCGTGGGAGGAGGCCGCCGAACAGGCGCTGACCGCCGGGGTGGACGTCGAGCTGCCGACCGTCAAGGCCTACGGCTCCCCGCTCTGCGAGGCCGTGCGAGGGGGCAGGATCAAGGAAGAACTCGTCGACCGCGCGCTTGAGCGGGTGCTCGCCCAGAAGATCGAGCTGGGCTTGCTCGATCAGAACTGGTCGCCGGTCCCTGAGGTGCTGCATGACGCCGACCTCGCGAACGCGTCGGCCCTCCGGGGGTCCATCGACCTGGACAACGACCAGAACCGGTCGCTCGCCCGCGAGCTCGCCGAACAGGCCGTCGTCCTGCTCGCGAACGACGGGTTTCTCCCGTTGGCCGCCCCGCAGCGAATCGCCGTCATCGGCCCTACGGCGAACGACCCCATGGCTGTCCTCGGCTGCTATTCCTTCCCGGCCCACGTCGGAGCCCAGCATCCGGAGACACCCATCGGGCTGCGCCTGCCCACGCTGCTCGAGTCCCTCACAGAGGAGTTCCCGGCCAGCGAGGTCAGCTTTGTTCAGGGCACGAGCATCGACGGCGGGGACACGGACGAGTTTGCGGACGCCGCTCGCGCGGCCTCCGACGCCGATCTCGTCGTCCTCGCCCTCGGCGACCGCGCCGGACTCTTCGGCAGGGGGACCAGCGGGGAAGGCTGCGATGCAGGCTCCCTCGCCCTGCCCGGGGCGCAGCAAGCCCTCCTCGACCGGGTCCTCGCCGTGGGGACGCCCGCCGTCGTCGTCCTCCTTTCGGGGCGACCCTACGCGCTCGGTGCGGAGACGTGCTCCGCGGCCGCGGCGATTGTCCAGGCGTTCTTCCCCGGTGAGGAGGGAACGGGCGCCGTGGCCGGAGTTCTGAGCGGGAGGGTCAACCCCTCGGGCCGGCTCCCGGTCAGCATTCCGAGCCGTCCCGACGCCCAGCCCTCCACTTACCTTGCCCCCGCCCTCGGTCGGAAGACCGCCGTCTCGAACATCGACCCGACGCCCGCGTTCGCCTTCGGGCACGGCCTGAGCTACACGAGCTTCGAGTGGAGCGACCTCACCGCGGACTCGGCCAGCATGTCCACCGATGGAACGGTTCGGCTCACGCTTCGCGTCCGGAACGCTGGCGGCCGGGCCGGATCCGACGTCGTCCAGCTGTACCTCCACGACCCGGTCGCCTCGGTCGTGCGGCCGCTCCAGCGCCTGATCGGGTATCAGCGGGTTGAACTGGATGCTTGGGAAGAAGTGCTGCTCGCGTTCGAGGTGCCGGCCGACCTGGCCTCGTTCACGGGGCGTGACGGACGGCGCATCGTCGAACCCGGCGAGCTGGTCCTCGGCTTCGGCCGGTCCAGCGCCGACATCGTGCTCGGCCACAGCGTGACTCTGACGGGGCCGGTGCGCATCGTGGACCACACCCGGAGGCTGCATCCGCGCTGCACGGTCTCCACCACCCCCTAGCCGTTTCGGGTGCACCAACTGACCCTCCAGACCGGCAGTTGGCGTACCCGAAAAGGCCGAGGGCGAACTTATCTGTACCCGAAACGAAGGGGTGCGCAGCCGGGATTCGAGCCTTACAGCACCGCGGAAAGGAACGCCCGCGTCCGCTCGTGCTGCGGTCTGCCGATGACGGCCTCCGCGGGGCCTTCCTCGATGATGCGCCCGTCGTGCATGAACACCACGCGGTCGGCGACGTCACGGGCGAAGCCCATCTCGTGGGTCACGACGATCATCGTCATCCCGGACTTGGCGAGGTCCTTCATGACCCGGAGGACCTCCCCCACGAGCTCGGGGTCGAGCGCGGAGGTGGGCTCGTCGAAGAGCATCACCTTGGGCTGCATGCAGAGGGCCCGGGCGATCGCCACGCGCTGCTGCTGGCCGCCCGAGAGCTGCCGCGGGTAGGCGTGGGCCTTCTCGTGCATGCCCACCTTCTCGAGCAGATCGAAGGCACGACGGCGGACCTCGTCCTTGCGCTGCTTGAGCACCTTGAGCGGCGCCTCCATGAGGTTCTCGAGGACGGTCATGTGCGGGAAGAGGTTGAAGTGCTGGAAGACCATGCCGATGTCGGTACGGTCGGCGCAGATCTCGTTGTGGGACTGCTCGTGGAGCTTCTCCCCCTTGAGGCGATAGCCCACGACCCGTTCGTCCACCCAGATGAGCCCCCCGTCGATCTTCTCCAGATGGTTCACGCAGCGCAGGAAGGTGCTCTTGCCGGAACCCGAGGCCCCAATGAGGCAGACCACTTCGCCGCGCTTGACCTCGAGGTCGATCCCCTTGAGGACTTCGAGCGGGCCGTAGCTCTTGCGGACACCCTCGGCGCGCACGAGTGGAAGCTCGTCCGGTGCGGTCTGAATGCTCATGATGCTCGGCCCTTTCCGGTGCTCAGCGGTGCGTGCACCCTGAAGATCTTGCGGAGGCGTTCCATGGGGCTGGGGGGCGCCGAGCGGGAGGCGCCCCGCGAGAAGCGGCGCTCGAGGTAGCCCTGGCCGACCGTGAAGACGGTGGTGACGATGATGTACCAGATGCTGGCCACGATGAGCAGCGGGATCACCTGAAGGTTCTTGGAGTAGATGATCTGCGACGAGTACAGCAGGTCGGGGACCGCCAGAACGCTCACGAGGGACGTGGTCTTGAGCATGCCGATGAACTCGTTCCCCGTGGGCGGGATGATGACCCGCATGGCCTGCGGCAGCACCACGCGGGCGAGGGTCAGGAGCCGCGGCATGCCCAAGGCGCCGGCGGCCTCGGTCTGCCCCTGGTCCACCGACTGGATCCCGGCTCGGACGATCTCCGACATGTAGGCGCCCTCGTTCAGTCCCAGGCCCAGGATCGCCGCCGTCAGGGGCGTGATGAGCTGGTTCGCGTCGAGGCTGACGCCCGGGAGGCCGAACGTGATCTCCGGATAGAGGGCCGAGAGGTTGAACCAGAACAGCAGCTGGACCAGCACCGGGGTCCCGCGGAAGATCGTGACGTAGGCGCTCGCCGACGCCCTCGCGACGGGGTTGGCGGAGAGCTGCATGACGGCGACGACCACCCCGAGGGCGACGCCGACCGCCATGCAGACCACGGTCAGGAACAACGTGATCCCGATGCCGTTCACGATTGCGACATCACGGAAGTACCGGGCCACCTTGTCCCAGCCGAAGCGCGGGTTGGTCACCGCGGAGACGAGCAGGAGGAGGACGACGGCGCCGATGGCCGCGCCGGACACCCAGCGCCACAGGTGCCGGGCCGGCACCACGGTGAAGGTCCGCTTGCTCGCTTCCCTGACGAGCACGCCCGTGCGGTCGCTCATTGGGCACCCCCCGCTTGGACCGCGGCGGGGGTGACCGCCGCCGACTGCGGGACCCCGTACTTCGCGTTGATCTGCCGGTACGTCTCGCTGCCCACGAGTCCCTTGACCGCCGCGACGATTGCGGGAGTCAACGGCGAGCCCTTCGGCATGGCGATGCCCACCGGCGTGGGCTCAAAATCCTGGTCGCCCGCGAGCTCGAAGGTTCCCCCGGAGAGCTTGCTCGCGTAGCCCAGGGCGATCAGTCCCGACATGACGCTGTCCACACGCCCGGAAACGAGCGCCATGTTCGCCTCGTCCTGAGAGGGAAAAAGCTGAACGTCGATCGGCGCCTTGCCCGCGTCCACGCACTTCTGCGAGAAGGCCGGCAGCGTCTCGATGCCCTGCGTCGTCCCCTTCTCGCCACCCACCTTCGTGCCGCAGAGCTTCATCGGGTCCAGTGAAAGCTTCTTCGGGTTCCCGGTCTTGACTGCGAGTCCCGAGCCGCTCTGCTGGTACACCGCGAAGTCCGCGTTCTTCTGGCGCTCGGCGGTCACGTTGAATGCGGAGATGCCCACGTCGAACTTGTGCGAGCTGACGCCGGGGAGGATGGTGTCGAACGTGGCGGGCACCAGCTGGACCTTCACCCCCAGGGCCTCGCCCAAGGCCTTCGCGAAATCGGCGTCCCAGCGGACGACGGTCTTGCTGTCGTCCGCGTAGAACTCGTAGGGCGAGAACGTGGGGTCGGTGCCCACGGTCAGGGTGCCCTTCGCCCTGAGGTCCGCCGGGAGCAGGTCCGCAGCGGCCTTGTCGAACGACGCCGCGGGGACGGCGACCGCGCTTCCCGGGTTCGAGGTCGCGCCCGCCTGCTTGCCGTCGTCGAGCGATGCTGTGGTGCAGCCGGTCATGGCGACTGCTGCCGCCGCGAGGAGCGCGGTGGCGGGGAGGAGATTACGACGTCGCATGGTCGCCTTTCGGTGGTGTTGTCCCGTGGTCGACGGCGATGTTGACCAGGGTGGTGCCTACATTGACGAGGGCGGGATGACGCACGACGGCGACGACCCCACCCAGAGGTGCGTGAAAATCCTTGGCGGGCCGGTCGAGTTCCTCCACGGAGTGGACGCGCGCGACGACGTCGCCGGCGCTGACGCTCTGGCCGAGTTCGACGAGGGGTTCCATGAGGCCCGCCATGGTTGACCTCACGGCGGATCCGGCACCCAATTCGACCCAGCGGACGGGTTCCCTGGGTGTCCTCGAGCCATTCCTGAGCACGCCCCAGTGGGCAAGCAAGGATCGCAGCCCCTTCCTCGCTCTCGCCAGGATGGGGAGGGAGACAGTGCCGCAGCCGCCGAGCTCGGCGGAGATCATCGGAACCCCGGCCCGATCTGCCGCGCTGCTGATGGAGCCGGCCTTCAGCATGGGTTTCACCACCACCGAGTAGGGCACGTTGAAGGCCTCGACGGCCGAGATCTTCTCGGCCCAGAGTTCCTCCGTCGGCCCGAGGTAGACGAAGGCCGAGGGCACGTATTCGGAGGCGGAGCCGCCGGAATGGATGTCGATGACGTAATCCGCCATGGGGATGAGGTCCTCGGCCACGATGGAGGCGATCTGCTGCGCCGGCCCGCCATCCTTGCGTCCTGGAAGCGCCCGGTTGAGGTTCACGCCGTCGACCTCCGATACCCGCCGTCCCTCCCGCACGGCAGAGATGTTCAGGGCGGGAAGAATGATGAGCCGCCCGTCGAGGTCGTCCGGGCCGAGCGAGCGAATCAGCTCCTGGAGGAGAACCTGCCCCTCGTACTCGTCTCCGTGGGTTCCGGCCGTCAGCAGAACGGTCGGGCCGCGCCCGCCGCGGATGACGGCGATCGGGGACGGGATGACGGCGGCGTCGTTCTCATTGTCCGAGTGCTCGACCTCCAGATAGCCCAGCTGCTTGCCGAAGCCGTCGAAGTCTATGCCGGGAATGCGAGGGATGAGAGAGGTCATGGGCCACTACTTCCTTGTGGTGGGCTGGATTGGATACACTGTATTCAATGGATCCTGTGCTGTAAAGCACTATAGAGAAGAAGGGATCCGTCACAAGGAGGAGGCGAGGGGCGAATGCCGGTGCAAGCCGCTGGGAAAGCGCGTCCTCTGAGCGAGCGCGTTTACGAGAGCATCTGCAACGACATCATCAAGGGCGTGATCGCGCCGGGGGCACCTCTGATCCAGGAGCAGCTCGCCGAGGAGTATTCGGTTTCGCGGACCCCCGTCCGCGAGGCACTGAACCGGCTCGTGCACGAGGGCTTGGCCACGCTGACGCCCGGCGCGGGCTACGCGGCCACGACGCTGACCCGCTCAGAGGTAGAGGAGGTCTACGAGGTCCGCAAGGCCTTGGAGATCATGGCCATCAAGCAGTTCGAGGCCAACTACTCGAGCCTCGAACTCGCACGATTGGAGTTCCTGATCGCGGAGGGGTCCGCGTGCAAGGACGCGGAGGAACTGTTCAAGGCCACCCGCGCTTTCCACCTCGCGCTGGCGGCCCCGGCCTCCAACAGCTTCCTCCTGAAGACGCTGCAAGTCGTCTGGGACAACCCTGTACAGCGGCTCATCAGCCACTCCTATCAGGTGGACGAGGACAAGCTCGAGCGGGTCGCGGAAGCGCACTCCAAGATCGTGGCCGCCGCCAGGGAAGGCGACGCCGACGCCCTCATCCCGCTCCTGGACACCTGCCACGAGAAGGACCAGTGACCGGCCGGCAGACCGCCGAGGTCGGTAAAGTCGCTATCAACACCGAGTCTGGCAGCGAGGCTCGCCCAAGCAAGAAAGGCCAGCGACGAGGTCGCGGGCCCACTCACCTCCTAGGAGCCACCATGACCGTCGTCGTCACCGCCATCTTCAAGCCTGCGCCCGGCCGCAAGGACGAGCTCGTCGAGGCGATGCGCCCCGGAATTGCCGCCGTGCACGAGGAGCCGGGCTGCGAGCTCTACGCCATTCACGACGCCGAAGACGGCACCATCACCATGCTCGAGAAGTGGTCCTCCCAAGCCGACCTCGACGCCCATGCCAAGGGGCCCGCCGTCGCCCTCCTGAACAAGGACATCGATGGCCTCCTCGCCGAGCCGGTCCTCGTGACCACAATGTCCCCCATCCCCGCGGGCACGGATTTGCAGGGCGCGCTCTAAGCACGCCTCAGGAACCAGAGACTCTTGAAAGTGTCACGGGCTAACGAGCCGTAAGCCCGTGACACTTTCACGGGAGGAGTACGGCCCGAACCGGCTAGATCCAGCGGGGGGCGTTGGGGATCTCGGCGAGGGGGCCGCCGTTGTGCGTCGCGGCGAGGAGAGCGTTCGCGGCGTTCGACCACGTCAGGCCCGCGGGCAGCTCGACGCCCGCGGGCGGAACCTCGGGCAGCTCAGTCGGGAGAGAGGTGGCCACGCGTGGATTGGGAGGTGGCCACGCGTTGGTGGGCCGTTGGGGGCAAGGAGCCTTCCGCGTCAAGAGGCGGACAAGTCCAACAGTACTGATTCGATCGGCGTGGGTTGGGTATCACTTGACCGTGGACTTCACTGCACGCGCTTTGATTGTCTGCGCTGAGGCGCCCTAGCCAGCGCTGGACGCCTATGGCATCGTGGGACCACGCTGGATATTCCGTTCGCATTCGGCGCTGGGCCCAAATAAAAGCAGTCCGTTCGCACACATCGGGCCGCATCACAGCTTCCGAGGAAACCCAGAAACCCGGAGCTTCAATATCATATAACGACCTTGTCACGGATGGAGGCTAACCGTGAATGGAAGGGCGCAATTAGCCGTTGTTCTTCTCGGCGGCTACCTGCTTGGCAGGACCAAGAAGATGAAGCTTGCGATTACGGTGGCAAGCGCCATCGGCGGCAAGCAGCTTCTCAATAATCGACAGGACCTCGTGAGCAGGGCCACCAAGGTCCTTGACTCCTCACCCGAGGCCAAACTACTCGTCAACCAGGTGACCGGCACGCTCGTGCAGGCCGCACGGGGCGCAGCGCTCACGGCGGCCTCGAAGGGCGTCAGTTCCCTCAGCGACAACCTCCAAGGCCGCGCCGAGAAGCTTCGTGCGCCGAAGGAAGCGGTCGGCAAGGCCGGGGACAAGGCAACAGAGGCGGGCGGTCAGGCAACCGAGACGGCCGGCAAGGCCGCTGGATCTGCCGGAAAGACCGCGGGGAGACTCGCCGGTCCCGCCGTCGGACTTCTTCGGCGGAAGCGGCGCGGCAAGTCTGAAGAGCAGGAACCCGAGGAAGGGACTCCAAGGGACGAGGAGACTCGCACCCAGGACGAGGACCAGGACGAGGGCTACGAGGACGAGGACCACGGCGAGGACTACCCCGAGGATGAAGGCCACGCCGAAGACGAGGACTACGAAGACTACGAGGACGAGGAGCCCGAAGGCGCAGAGTCCGAAGGCGAAGAGTCCGAGGGCGAGGACTACGAGGACGAGGAGGAGCCGCGGGACGAGGACGAGGAGGAGCAGCCTCGCGACGAGGAGCGCAAGCCTCAGCGTCAGGCTGATCGCCAGCCCCGTCGCGAGTCGGCCGGCCGCTCCGGCGGAGAGTCGGGCCGTTCATCTGGTGGCGAGAAGCCCAGCCAGCGGCCAGCCCGGCAGCGCCCGGCAGCCCCGCGCCCAGGCGGCGCCGAGCGCCGCAGTTCAAGCAGCTCCGAGCGCCGTCAGGCCCCGTCCGGACGTCCGAGCAGGAAGCCCACGTCCGAATAGTCCAGGAGGCACGTCATGGCGGAAAACGCAACCACAGAATCGGCTTCTGAAACCAAAGAATCGGGCTCCCTCACCGACAAGCTCGGCCTGGGCGGCCTGAAGGAGGCCGCTGGCAGCTATGCCGGGTCCCTCCTCAGCAACGGAATCGGCAAGGTCACCGACTCGGTCGAGGGCCTGAGCGGGAAGCTGAACGACTTCGCCGAAGGCAAGGTCTCGGTCAAGGACAAGGCCAAGGTCGGCGGCCTGAAGGCGAAACTCCAAGGCAAGAGCCCTGTGCTCGGAGCCGTTGGCGGTGCCCTCGGCGGCGTCACGGACAAGGTCAAGGACACCGTCAAGTCGGGGGTCGAGGCCTTGACCGGGGGCGGCAAGAAAGGCCGAGGCAGTCGGAAGCAGAAGCTCGTCAATATCGTCGAATGGGCCGACGTAGGCGTTCCCGTCAAGGTCGCCTACAACCAGTGGACCGAATTCGAGCAGTGGTCCGACTTCATGAAGAAGGTCAAGAACGTCGAATACGACAGGGACAAAGGACAGGTCTCGTTCAAAGGCCAAGTATTCCTGTCGCATCGCACTTGGGAATCCCAGATCAAGGAGATGGTCCCGGATACGCGGATCATCTGGAAGTCGAAGGGCGCCAAAGGCCACATGGACGGCGCGGTCACATTCCATGAATACGGCCCAGAGCTGACCAAGATCTGCGCCATTGTGGAGTACTACCCGCAGGGGCTCTTCGAGAAGACCGGGCAGATCTGGCGCGCCGTGGGCCGTCGCGTCCGCGTGGAGCTCAAGCGCTACGTGCGCCATGTCATGACCTACAGCATCCTCAACCCGGAAGAGGTTGTGGGATGGCGGGGCGAGATCCGCGATGGCGAGATCGTCCGCACCCACGAGGAGGTCGTGGAGGAAGAGCAGCGCGAGGAAGAGGAAGCACGGCGCCAGCGCGAAGAACAGGACCAAGGTCAGGATCAAGACCAGGGCGAAGAAGACTACGAGGACTACGACGAGGAGGAAGGCGAGGAGCGCTCCCCGGAGGACGAGCACTCCGACGAGGAGAGCTCGGACGAGTACGAGGACGAAGACGAGGACGAGAACTCCAAAGAGGGGACCTCCGACGAGTACGACGACGAGGACGAGGACTCCGACGAGGAGACCTCCGACGAGTACGACGAGTACGACGACGAAGAACCCGACGAGGAGGAAGAAAGCGAAGAGGGCGAGGCGGCCGACGAATACGAGGACGAGGAGCCCGAGGAAGATCGCAGCGAGGGCAACGGCCAGAAGCGGTCCGGCGCAGGCCGGCGCGCGCCGTCGTCATCCAGCCGAGGCCGTCGGTGAGGGGCCCGCTCACGGCGCTTCCGCCGTCGTCGTCCATCCCGCCCAGCAACGCTGAGCCCAACGCCAGGAACGCTGCCAGGAGCATTGCGACAGTTAGGAGCGGATCATGAGTACGGCTATGCAGCCGCGTGGGGGCTACTTGGACCGTCCCCACTCGAGTTCTCTTGCCGACGTCCTGAACGTCATCCTCGACAAGGGACTCGTCATCGACGCGTACATCCGCGTCTCACTCGTGGGCATCGAAGTCCTCACGATTGATGCCCGCATCGTCATCGCGAGCGTCGACACCTACTTGCGCTTCGCGGAGGCGACCAACCGTCTTGACCTCGCCAGCCAGGGCGGCAAAGGCCTCCCCGACATGATCGACGACATGCGCGAGGGCGGCTCGCGCAGCAAGACCAAGGGCGTGATCGGCGGGGTCAAGGACGCGATCAGCGGCGGCAGGGACGACGATGACGAGGACGATGACAAGGAAGAGGCGAGGGCCCCGCGCCGCCGGCGCGAAGACAAGTAGGCGAAGGGAGTGACTGTGAGCCTCTATGTGTACGGAATCGTCCCGGAGGGTTCGGAGGTCCCCGAACTCGACGGCCTTCAGGGTCAGATAGTGACGGCGCTCCCGGCGGAGGGCCACGCCGCGATTGTCTCCCGGGTGGAAGACGAGGAGGCCCTCGGGACCCCCGATGACCTCGTAGCGCACAGTGCCGTGTTGGACCGCATCGCGGCCGACGTGCCGGTCCTCCCCATGGTCTTCGGAACCGTAGTGCCGGACGAGGAGACCCTCGTCGAGGAGGTCCTGGTGAGCCGCCATGGCCTCTACGCCGAGAGCCTGCGCAGGGTCGAGGATGCGGTGCAGTTCTCGCTGCGCGCGCGTTTCGTCCGTGACGAGGTGCTCGGCGAGCTCATCGCCGAGCAGCCGGAGATTGCGACGCTCCGCGAGGCGATTTCCGGAACCGGCGAGGACGAGAGCCGCGACGAGCGGATCCGGCTGGGCGAGCTCGTCGTCCAGGGGCTCCAGCGGAAGGCCGCGGAGGAGGCGCCCCGCATCCGCGCGGCGCTCGAGCCGCTCGCCCGCGAGCTCGTGGAGCGCGAGGCATCCCAGGCAGAGGACGTCATCGAGCTCGCCGCCCTCGTGGACCGTGACCGCCAGGACGACTTCGAGCAGGCCGCGGAGGAGCTCGCGCGGGAGGGCGCGGGGCGGATCACCTTCCGCCTCCTCGGGCCGCAAGCGCCTTACGACTTCACCGGCAGCTTCTGATGGGACTCTTCTCAGCCGTCTTCGGCCTCCCCCTCGCACCCGTGAAGGGGGTGGTCTGGGTCGCAGAACGCCTGCAGGAGGAAGCCGAGCGGCAGTACTACGACCCTGGGCTGATCCGGCGCCAGCTGGAAGAGGTCGCACAGGCCCGCGCTGAGGGGACCCTGTCCGACGAGGACGCAGGGAAGCTGGAGCGCGAGCTGGTCGCCAGGATGCTCGAGGGCAGCCGGCGTCAGCGGAGGGAGGGGTACTGATCGTGGCAGAAGAGGAGGAGCGTGCGCCGGCGCGGCGCCGCCCGCCCGAAGAACGAACGACGACGCGCGAACGCCCCGCTGCCCGCGAGCGGCCCCCAGCGCGCGAAAGGCCGGAGCGCGAAAGGCCCGCGCCGCGCGAGCGTCCGGCGCCCCGCGACCGGGACGACCGGCCTGAGCGAGATGACGGGGACGACCGCGACGACCGGCCCGCGCGCCCGAAGAAGCTCAGTTCGACGCGGCTCGCACAGCTGGCGGTCTCCCACCTGAAGGAGCTCACGACCCGAGACATCGAGGCCGTGGTCGGCATGTCCCGGAAGGACGACGGGAACCTTGTGGTGATTCTCGAGGTCGTGGAGAACCATCATTTCCCGGACTCGGCAGACATCATGGCCGAGTACTCCGTGGAAGTGGACCCGGACGGGGAGCTGGTGGGCTACTCGCGCGGACCCCGCTATCTGAGGGGGCGCCCGGGCGACAAATAGCGCCTGCGGGAGAAGATTTCCGCAGGCAGCAGGAGCCCCGACAAGCAGCACATACGAGAATGGAGCGGGCATCGACAACCAGGCGGAGATCTGATGACCACCGAAGGCGAACACCCCGACCCCGGGCCCCCAGCTGAGGAGCAGTCCGGGCGGGGTACTCGCGCGCCTCGGGCCCCTCGCGAGGCAGGCCGCTCCGACGTCATCCCCTATTCCGGCCGCGGCGCCTCCGCCCGCCCAGCCGGTGCGGGCGGGATGTCCCCCGGCGGGATACCGCCAGGCTCGCCGCTCATGCCGCAGCGCAGCCGCGAGGGAACGCTGACCCACATCATCGAGACGCTGCTCGACAAGGGCCTCGTCATCAACGCGGACATCACCGTGTCGCTCGCCGGCGTCGAGCTCCTGGGGATCCGCGTCCGCGCGGCACTCGCTTCGTTCGACACCGCGGCCCGCTACGGACTGGACTTCCCGTCCGGGACCGACCGCAACACCGTCGCATGGAACGAGGCCTCCGAGCGGAAGGACACCTGCCCGCAATGCGGCAAGACTGCGCCAGTCGATCAGCTCCTCTACGAGTTCTGCCCATGGTGCGGTTGGCGGAGCGCGATCGCGATCGCGCAGTCCGACGGCGGAGGATCCCTTGAGCGAGCAGGCGAGAGCGAGGACGACGGCGGTGCGGGAACCGCCGAGGAGGCCCGGGAATGACCGAGCTGCGCGAGCCGGAGAGGACGACATCCGGGGAGGCCGCCAGGCCATCGTCGTCCGCGCGGCCGCTGACGCCCACGCGAGATCGCGAGGCGACGCTCGCCGCGCTCGTTGATTCGCTCCTCAACAAGGGCGTGTACCTCGACCTCGACGCCGTGATCACGGTTGCGGGCATCCCACTCATCGGGCTGAGCCTTCGCGCCGCCCTCGCGGGAATGGAGACGCTGCTCGAATACGGAATGTTCGAGGACTGGGACGAGCGGACGCGCGCGTGGGCCCGCCGGCTCGCGCCTGCTGGGCTGGATCTGGCCGCCGACGAGCAGATCGTTGCGCGGATGCCCGGCGCCTATCGTCTGGACCTCACCCCGCCCATCTGGCAACCCGGCACGGTCTTCCTGACGGACCGGCGGCTGCTCGTCTACCGGAGTGAGCCCGCGGCGATGCTGTGGCAGGTTCCGCTTGCGCGCGTCACCCACGTGGGGAAGGTGTCCGAGCGCGGCATCGGCGGCAAGGACGTGCCCCGCCTCCTCGTCACGACGGACGACGGCGGCCTCGCGCACCTGACTGCGGCGCGGCCCGATCGGCTGCGGGACCTGCTCCTCCGGCGACTGCGCGGCGCGCCGGCCAGTGAAGTGCCGGCCAGCGAAGTGCCGGCCAGCGAGGCGCCGGCCAACGAAGTGGCGCCCAACGAACCGGCCGAGCAGGCGGACGCCGAGCTCTGGGTCGAGGAACGGCGGGCGTCGGGGCCGGTGTGGCGGTGCGGCGAGGGTCACATCGACGACGACGGATTCCGCTGGAGGGGCGACGGCGACCGGCGGCCGGCGGTACGGATCGCGCCGCACGACGTCGTCGAGATCCGCAGGGAGGAGCGGGAAGGCGAGCCGGAAGGTCTGCTGGCGTTCGTCGTCGTCACTCCCGACGGGGAGACGCGCTTCGCGGCCGCGCCCGGCGCGGACTGGGAAGAGCGGCTGCAGAAGATGGCGACTGGGCACGCCGGAGGCGAGGAGGCGAGGGGATGAGCACGCTCAGGATCGATGAAGACAACCTCACGGCGGGCCTCTTGACCCTCGTGGTCACGCTCGTCGAAATCATCCAAGAGGCACTTGAGACGCAGGCGGTCCGCCGGATCGAGGGCGGAACGCTCACGGCCGAGGAGCAGGAGCGGCTCGGCAACGCGCTGCTCCAGCTGGACGAGGCCATGGCCCAG
>NZ_JBQCGQ010000151.1:0-7357 GCF_051955515.1 Sinomonas sp. | reverse complement strand
TGGCCGCAGGATTCGCGGAGCACGAGTTCGAAGTCGAGGTTGTTGATCCGCAGCACTCGCTCGGGCCCTTCGCCGAGGACGGCGTTCACGGCATCGCGGGCGATCGTGCGCACAGGCTGGGCGATCGAGGTCAGCGAGGGGACCGTGAACGCTGCGAGGTCGGTGCCCTCCGAGGTGACGACGGCGAGATCGCCCGGCACGTCGAGCCCGAGGTCGCGTGCGGCGCGGAGCACGCCGCAGGCTTGGGCGTCCGATTCGACGAGCAGTGCGCTGGGCCTTTCCTCGGGCTCCTTCGACGCCAACAGGTGCAGTGCCGCGGACTGGCCTCCCGCCCTGGTGAGCTCGGCGGAGACGATCCAGGCTTCGCGGTGCTCGAGCCCCGCGGACTCGAGCGCCCGCGACCAGCCTAGCTGGCGTCGGTTGGAGACCCTGGCGAGCCCGCCCCCGCCGATGAAGCCGATCCGCGTGTGGCCGTGCTCGATGAGATGCGCAGTCTCGGCGCGGGCGCTGTTCACCGCGAACTCCGGCCGGTCTATCACGGCAACGCGGGTCCCGAGCTGCTCGAGCGAGCTGAAGTCCTGCTCGGGCTCCACGCTCATGAGGATGATGCCGTCCACGCGCCGTTCGGCGAGGCTCTCGAGCTGATCGCGTTCGCGCTGGACGTCGAATTCGGTGGTGGCAATCAGCAGCTGAAAGCCCGCGTCGAAGGCCCTGGCATTGAGCTCTTTGGTGATTTCTGCGAAGTACGGCAAGGCAATATCCGGCAGCACCAGGCCCAGCGAATTCGTCTTGCCGGTCCGCAGGAACCTGGCCACGCCGTCGCGTCGATAGCCGAGTTCCTCCATGGCCGCCTCGATCCGGGCGCGCGCGTCAGCGGAGACCGGACGGGGGCCGCCGTTGAGCACGTAGGAGACGAGGCCCGGGGACACGCCTGCCCTGCGCGCCACGTCGTTGCGGGTGACAGCCATGCCCAGACCTTACGTCATGCGCGGTCTCAGGCGGCGATTCCGCGAGGGGGCGCACCCTGCAAAGGTGACGGCGCAACGAGGGGGCGCACCCTGCGGGGGCTGGGGTTCGAAGCGCGTTACGACTCGCGGTGACTGGTGGTCCTTTTTAGACCGTGAGAGCTCGCCAGTGGTGCAAAAAGCCCACAGACTGGCAGTCGCCGCCCGACCTACTCTGGTCCTTCACCCATCGTGGAGGAAGGGAAAGGATGCGTCTCGCGCTCATGCAGGCCCAGTCGGGGGTGCTCGACGTTGCCGGCAATCTCGAGCTCATCGATCGCGCGGCGGCCCAGGCGAGTGAGGCGGGCGCCGACCTTCTCCTGACGCCGGAGCTGTTCCCGGTGGGGTATGCACCGCGCCGGCTCCGAAAGGAACTCGACCCCGAAGCGCTTCCGGGAATCCGGGCATCGTTGGAGGAACTCGCACGCATCCACGGAATCGCTCTGCTGTACAGCCTGCCCGAGGTGGCTGAGGGGGAATGGCACATCACGGCCACCCTCGTGGACGCGAGCGGTGCCCGGCGCGCCCACTACGTGAAGGTGCACCTCTTCGGCGCCGCAGAGCAGGAGGTCTTCACCCCGGGAAGCGCGCCGCCTGTCGTCGCCGACTTCGGCGGGCTCCGGCTGGGCGTTGCGATCTGCTACGACATCGAGTTCCCCGAGACGGCTCGCGCTGCGGCCCTGCTGGGCGCGCACGCCCTGCTGGTCCCCACCGCGATGTCCACCGGCTATGAGAAGGTGCAGCGCCGGCTCATTCCCACGCGGGCCCTGGAGAGCCAGCTGTACGTTGCCTACGCCAATCATTGCGGGAGCGAAGACGGTCTCGAGCTGGCCGGGCTCAGCGTGATCGCTGATCCGTTCGGCGAGGTGGTGGCTCAGGGTGGAGCCGGGGCGGAACTGCTGTTCGCCGACCTGGACCCCTCGGCGACCGAGGCTGCCCGGGGCGACGTGCCCTATCTGAACGATCGTCGCCCCGAGCTGTACCGGGAGTGGAATCTCTAGAGGAAGCGAAGGGCCATCCAGAGCTCGGCCCGGACTCCGGCGTCATTGAGGTCCCTTCCCAGCAGCTCGGAGACCGCCCCGATATGCCGCCGCACGCTGTTGCGGTGGAGTCCCAGCGCCGACGCCGACGCATCCCAGGAGCCGTTTGCCTCGAGCCACGCGTGGAGCACGCGGAGGAGGAGTTCGCCGCGAGGCGCACTGACTTCGGTGAGGGGAGCGAGCAGCTCCCGCGCGAGGAGCTTGCCGGCTTCGGGTGGGAGGAGTGCTGCGAACGACGGCGCCACCTCCTCGGCGCTGATGCTCCGCCGCTCGTCCAAAGCCCTGGGCAGCACCGAGAGGGCCTGCTCGCGCAGGCCCGAGTAGGCGCCGGCAGCCGTGGTCGCGACCTCCGCCCCGGGACTGACCGCCACAACGTACCCGGCCTTCTCCGCGGCCGCGAAGGACTCCGCCGACGGGTGTATCCGAGTCAGGGCCACGAGGTGTCCGCCTTCGTGGATGACGAGTTTGGAGTCCCAGAGCCGCCGCCACTGCAGCACCTCGGGTAGGGTGTCGAGGCCGCCCAGGCGGGCCGCCGGTGCCGATTCGGCCTTCCATTCGGGGCGAGCGCCGACGACGACGCGCAGCGGCGCCCGGCGCGGCCCACCGACGCTCTCGCCGAGCAGGCGTTCGGCGAGCTGTTCCGGCAGCCCTTCGGCTCCGAGCAGCAGGGCGGTGGCGAGCTGGCTCGGCGAGAGGTCGCCAGCCGTGCGCTGGCGGGCGAGGACTTCCAGGAGTCCGACGGCGGTCGTGACAATGCTGTGCTCGGTCGGAGCGAGGGGGCGCGGAACGATCAGGACGAGCGCGCCGAGGGTGGCCTCCGAGGCCCGCCCGGAGGCGTGCCCACTCCGAAGGGGGAAGGAGACTACCTCGCCGGATTCGGTCCCGCGGTGCTCGACGCGGGCGCCGGAGCCCGCGAGCGTCGCCTCGAGCAGGTCCGCGACCGCCGAAGCCTCGTCACCGTGGCCCTTCCATGAGCCCGCGGTGAAGCGGAGCTGGCCGCGCGCCCCGTAGAGCTCGAGCCGTGCTCCGACCCGCCGCGAGAGTGCCGTGAGGAGATCCTGTTCGGGCCTCGCGCCCAAGACCGAGCGCAGGAGCTGGCGGCTCATGTCCGCGACATCGCGGAGCATCCGGGCGCTCTCGGATTCGAGCAGGCGCGAGAAGGTCAGCCCGATTGCCGCGAACGGCAGGGTCGGCGGGACCTCCCACAGCGTGAGGCCATGCCGGGAACACGCCTCGACGAGGTCTGCCGGTACTTCGCTGAAGTACGGCTCGAGGCCGAATCCGAGCGCCGAGACCTGCGCCGCCACGAGTCGGCGCACGAAGGCATCTGCATCCACGGCCTCCGTGCCCTGACGCCGGAGGGGGAGGCCGGAGGTCAGCAGCAGCTCGTGGTCGAGAAGATACGGGGTTGGGTCGTCGAGATCGCTCGGCTCCACCCAGCGCAAGGGCTGGTCCCCGGCGTCGTGAATCACCCGGATGTCGTCAGGCAGCTGCGCCAGAAAACCCGAAACCGTGAGGCTGTGCCCTTCGAGGACCGGTGCGTTGAATCCCACAACGCTCTATTCTAGGTCACTTTGCACCGAGCTGAGAGCTGCCTCACACGCCTAGCCTTGTGTGCGGACATCGACACCTACACAGATAGAGGCTGTCCCATGAGCACGTTGACTGAGACGCGCGAGGACTCGAAGACGAGCCTTGCCCGCCAACTCCTCCGCCGCAAGTCCATCGTCCAGATGGAGTCCGAGGCCGCAGATCACCGCGGCGGCACCCTCCGCCGCAGCTTCGGCGTCCTGCAGCTGACCATGATCAGCGTCGGCGCCACGCTCGGAACGGGGATCCTGGTGATCCTCGGCGAGGCGGTCCCGGTCGCTGGTCCGGCCGTCTGGATCTCCTTCGTGGTGGCCGGCGTCGCCGCCCTGCTCTCCGCCGTCAGCTACGCGGAAATGGCGGGCATGGTCCCCGTGGCCGGCTCGAGCTATTCGTACTCGTACGCCACGATGGGCGAGGGCATGGCGTGGGTCTGCGGCTGGTGCCTGGTCCTCGAGTACGCGGTCTCCGTTGCGGCCGTCGCGGTCGGGGCCGGCCAGTACGTCAATGAGACCCTGAACGTGATCGGCGTCCAGCTTCCCGACGCGCTCTCCCAGCCACCCGGGGGAGGCGGGATGCTGAACATCCCAGCCTTCGTCGTCGTCCTCCTCGCGACCCTCCTCCTGGTGCGCGGCGCGAAGGAGAGCGCGGTGGTCAACACGGTGATCGTGGCCGTGAAGATCGTGATTCTCGTCTTCTTCTGCGCGGTGGCCTTCACGGCCTTCGATGCCGGCCACTTCGCCCCGCTCATGCCCATGGGCGCCGCAGGAGTGAGTGCTGCCGCCTCCAAGGTCTTCTTCTCCTACATCGGCTTCGACGCCGCCTCCACCGCAGGCGAGGAGGCGCGCAACCCGAAGCGGGACATGCCGCGGGCGATCCTGCTCTCCATGCTCATCGTCACGACCCTCTACGTCCTTGTGGCCGTCGCCGCGATCGGCGCGAAGGACTGGCAGTGGTTCGGGGACAGCGAGGCCGCGCTCGTCCAGATCCTCGACCAGCTGACGGGGCAGGCATGGATCGCCGTCGTGTTCGCCGTCGGCGCGGTCCTGGCCATCTGCTCCGTGGTGCTCACCGTGCTCTATGGCCAGACACGCATCCTCCTGACCATGTCCCGGGACGGCCTGGTCCCGGCCATCTTCGGGCGGGTCTCGCCCAAGACCGGCACGCCGGTGGCGGGGACTTGGATCGTCGGAGTCCTGGTGGCCCTGACCGCCGCCTTCGTCCCCCTCGGGGCCCTCGCCGACGCGACCAGCATCGGCACCCTCTTCGCCTTCGCCCTCGTGAATATCGCGGTCATCATCCTGCGCGTGAGCCGGCCCGGGATGGCCAGAACGTACCGCGTTCCGCTCTTCCCGATCGTCCCGGTGCTCGGAGCCCTCACCTGCGCGTTCCTCATGGCCAATCTGGACGGCATCACGTGGCTCGTGTTCGGGGCGTGGATGCTGATCGGCATCGTTTTCTACTTCGCCTACGGCCGGCGCAACTCCCGCGTCGGAACCCAGGCCGAACCCCAAGACCAGGAGGCACTCGCATGACCATGGCAGCCCAGCCCGCAGACTTCAGCCGGCCAGACGAGTCGGGGTTCCCCGTGACCATGCTGAACCCCGACTTCCCGTTCAGCTACGACCACTACCTCGCCCACCCGGCCGGGCTGGGAAGTGTGCCCGAGGAGCTGCATGGGACCGAGGTCGCGATCATCGGGGCAGGACTTTCCGGTCTCGTCACCGCCTACGAGCTCATGAAGCTCGGCCTCAAGCCCGTGGTCTATGAGGCCGACCAGATAGGTGGCCGCCTCAGGACGGCGGCCTTCTCAAGTGCCGCGGAGGTGACCGCCGACCTGGGCGGCATGCGCTTCCCTGAGTCCGGCCGAGCGCTCTACCACTACATCGACCTCCTCGGCCTCGAGACCCGCGAGTTCCCCAACCCGCTGGCTCCCGCCACCTCGAGCACTGTCATCGAGCTCGCCGGCGAGAAGTTCTACGCTGAGACCTCCGCGGACCTTCCGGAGTTCTTCCACGAGGTCGCGGCCGCCTGGAAGGCGGCGCTGCGCGACGAAGCGCACTTCGACCAGATGCAGGACGCCCTCCGCACGCGCAACACGGGGCGGATCAAGGAACTCTGGGATTCGCTCGTCGAGGCCTTCGACGAGGAGAGCTTCTACGGCTTCATCGCGAACAGCAAGGCCTTCAAGGATGCCGGCTTCGCGCACCGTGAGGCGTTCGGGCAGGTGGGCTTCGGCACCGGTGGGTGGGACACGGACTTTCCGAACTCGATTCTGGAAATCCTCCGTGTCATCTACACCGACGCCGACGACCGTCACCGGCTCATCGTGGGCGGAGCGCAAAGGCTCCCGGAGGCACTGTGGAACCATGCGCCGTCGGACATAGCGCACTGGCCCGCGGGTACCACCCTCGCCTCGCTCCACGGCGGGACGCCCCGCGGCGCCGTCGGGCGCGTCGCCCGTTCCCACAGCCAGGCCACCCCGCCCGGGGAGAGCGCACCGATCATCGTCGCCGAACGCTGGGGCAAGGAGCGCAGCTATCCGGCCGTCGTCGCGACCTGCCAGTCGTGGCTCCTCTCCACCCGGATCGACACGGAGGAGGAGCTCTTCCCGGCCGAGCACTGGACCGCGATCGAGCGCTCGCACTACATGCAGTCGTCGAAGACCTTCGTCATGGTCGACCGGCCCTTCTGGAAGGACCTCGATCCCGCGACGGGCCGAGAGACCATGTCGATGACCCTCACCGACCGGCTTAACCGCGCGACCTACCTTCTCGACAACGGCCCCGACAAGCCCGGCGTCATCCTGCTCTCCTACACGTGGAACGACGACGCCCTCAAATGGCTCGCCCTCGACGGCGAGCAGCGGGTGGAGCTCATGCTGCACTCGCTCGAGAAGATCTATCCCGGAGTGGACATCCGCAGCCACATCGTCGGCCAGCCGATCACCGTCTCCTGGGAGGCGGATCCCAACTTCATGGGCGCCTTCAAGGCCAACCTTCCGGGCCACTACCGCTACCAGCAGAGGCTCTACACCCACTTCGAGCAGTCAGGGCTCGATGCCGGGCACCGAGGCATCTTCCTCGCGGGCGACGACATCTCCTGGACGGCCGGCTGGGCGGAAGGCGCCGTGAGCACCGCCCTCAACGCCGTGTGGGGCGTGGTCAACCACCTCGGCGGCGCGTCCCACCCGGAGAATCCGGGGCCCGGGCAGTTCCTTGCCGACCTGGGTCCCGTGCGGCTGGGTTAGCGGGAGCCTCGGCGGGTGCGGCCGCGCGCCGCACCCGCCGAGGGGGCCAGTCAGCCGAGCAGGGAAACGTCCCGGACGGCTCCCTTGTCGGCCGAAAGTGCCATCGCCGCGTAGGCGCGCAGCGCCGTCGACACGGTGCGCTCGCGGTTCTTCGGCGTGAAACCGCCGTTCGCCTCGAGCCGGGCGCGGCGCTCGGCCAGGACCTCGGGGGCGACATCGAGGTGGATCCGGCGCTCGTGGATGTCGATCTCGATCAGGTCCCCGTCCTCGACGAGGGCGATCGTTCCGCCCGCGGCCGCCTCGGGGGAGACGTGGCCGATCGAAAGGCCGGACGTGCCTCCCGAGAAGCGGCCGTCGGTGATGAGCGCGCACTGCGCGCCCAGCCCACGGCCCTTGAGGAACGACGTCGGGTAGAGCATTTCCTGCATCCCCGGGCCTCCGCGGGGCCCTTCATAGCGGACGACGACGACGTCCCC
>NZ_JBQCGQ010000150.1:0-37045 GCF_051955515.1 Sinomonas sp. | reverse complement strand
CATGGGACGGCGAGCGCGCACTGGATCCCTTGCGGCCCGTCACCGCTGGGAGCAATTCACCGCCGTTCAAGGCGGCGCAGTCGATGACTTTCCTGTCGAGGGCGGGGTGGCAGGACTTCTTGACGGCCCCGGGGATGATCGTGTGGACGACGGCGGGGCGCGCACCCGCTCGCGACCTCGCCTCGGTCTTTCCTCGGCTGTCGCTGCAGTGGTGGTCTGCCTTCTCTGTGCGGCGGCCGGACTCTGGTGGTGGACGACTCTCTCGTCTCCTCCGAAGGTCCAGCCGGTCGACGCCCCGGGCCCCCGTCCCTCGAGCAGCGGCGGCGAGGCCAGCGGCGGTCAGCCAAGCGGGGCTGCCGGCGACGGAGGTCGCGTCCTCGTGGTTCACGTTGCCGGCGCGGTGGTGTCGCCCGGGGTCTATCGCCTGCCGATTGGCAGCAGGATCCACGACGCGATCGGCGCAGCTGGCGGTGCGGTTCCCGAGGCTGATCTTCATCGGCTGAATCTGGCGGCTCCACTCGAGGACGGCGTGAGAGTGCTCGTGCCGCGTCCGGGCGACGCGGTCGAGACATCTCCCTCCGCTCCATCGCCCAATGCCGGCGGAGGTGCGTCCTCCCGAGGCAAGGTCAACCTGAACAGCGCCACCGCGGAGGAACTGGCGGGTCTCCCGCGCGTCGGTCCGGTCCTCGCCCAGCGCATCGTGGAGTACCGGCAACAGCACGGCCGCTTCGCCTCGCCCGAGGACCTGGACGCCGTTCCGGGAGTCGGCGCAAAGATGCTTGAGTCCTTGCTCCCACTGGTAGTCGCGCAGTGAGGCGGCGAACGGGGGATTCCGCTGCGAAGAACTGGGCGCGCTACGTCGAGTCGGCAAACTTGGGGGCGAAGCGTTCGCCGACGGAAAGCCAAGCGCGTGGGGAACCGGAGCGATCCTCTCCCTTGGTGCGCTGGCGGACGGCGGCTGCGCGCGCGGTGGGGGCGGTAAGGGAGTGGGGGACGGCGCGCTCGCCGGATCCGTCCGTTTCCGCCGAGAGCTTTCTCGGCTGGCGCGACCTTCGCCTCGTACCGGTCGCCGCCGCGGTCTGGGGTGGCGCTGCCTGGGCGGTGATCGGGCCAGCAGCTGGCCTGCCCCTTCTGTCCGTCGCCGGCTGGGCCGGGGGTGTTCTCGCTGGCGGGCTCCTCGCCGGGGTGCTCTTGCGGGTCACCCCGCTCAAGCTCGCGGTCCTCGTTGCCGCCCTCGCGTGGGCTGGAGGCTTCGCGGCCGGTTCGGCCCGGCTCGCGCACGACAGCGCTGGCCCGGCCGGTCTGCTCCTCGCGGAGGGTGGCGACGCACAAGTGGTGCTGGAACTGCTCGGTGAACCGCGCCGCCAGCAGTCGGGTGGACCATATTCCTCCGCTCCTCGGTACATTGCAGATGCTCGGCTTGTTGCCGGCACCCATAACGGCCTGCGATTCACGGGGTCGGCTCGAGTTGTGGTCGCGGCAGTCGCCCTGGATGGTCTTCGCCGCGGGGACCTTATCGAAGCCCCGGCGCGATTCGAGGGCGGCCGCTCGGACGGCACCGGATTCCTCTCGCTCAGGGGTGCGCCCAAACGGACGGGCAGCTCGCCGCAGTCGCATCTGACCGCCGGCCTTCGGGAAGCACTGCGCACTCAAGTCTCGAGCCTGCCTCCAGATGCCGCCGGTTTGCTTCCTGCTCTGGCGGTGGGAGACCGCAGCGCCCTCGACCCACAGCTTGAAGCCGATCTGCGGGCCGCCGGACTGAGCCATCTTACGGCGGTCAGCGGCGCGAATTTCGCACTCGTCCTCGGAACTGTCGCCCTCGTGCTCCGTGCGGCCCGGCTGCCGCGATGGGCCGTAGGCGTGACGTGCGGGCTGACGCTGCTCGCGTTCGTCGCCGTCGTCGGACCTGAGGCCAGCGTCCTGCGCGCTGGTGCCATGGGGTCGGTGGGCCTCGTTGCGCTCTTCGCCGGGAGGTCCGGAACGGCGTGCGCTGCGCTGTGCTCGGCCGTGGTCGGCATCCTCCTGATCGACCCAGCACTCGCCCTCAGCTACGGCTTCATCCTCTCCGTGCTCGCCACTCTCGGTATCACCCTGCTCGGGCGGCCCCTCGCTGCCGCCCTCGCCCCACGGTTGGGTCAGTGGTTGGCCATGGTGATCTCCGTGCCGCTGTCAGCCCAGCTCGTCTGCGGTCCAGTCGTCGTGCTGCTCGACCCGGTATTCCAGTCCTGGGCGCTGCCGGCCAACATCCTCGCCGCGCCACTCGTGCCGCCGATCACCATCGCGGCGACGCTCTCGCTCGCCGTGGGGATGCTCTGTCCGCCAGTCGCGTGGCTCAGCGCGTTGGCGGCAGGCCCGCCCGCCGTCGTCCTCGCGGGGCTCGCCCACGGCGCCGCGGCCCTGCCGGGATCCCGTCTTCCCTGGCTCGAGGGACTCGCTGGCGCCCTCGCGATGGCCGTAGTCTCGGCCGTGTCCGCGGCCCTGGTCCTACTCTCAACCCCGGGAGCGGCGCTCCGCGCCCGTCGGCGAGCCGTCAGGCCGCGGCGCTCACCGAGACGGCGGGAATCCACTCGAGGTGCGCCAAGAAAGGATCGACCCCCTCGACCGAGCGGAAAGCAATGACGCGACGCTCAACAGCGATCCGCCTGATAAAGCGGAGAGCGCTGAACCGATCGCTCCGACCGACAGGATGCTCCCGATCGATCCGATCGACAGTGTCGAGCCGACAGACCCGACAGACAGCACGGAACCCACGGAACCGATGGACAGTACCGAGCCCCGCGACCACAGCGATAGCACTGAGTGAGGGGACGGGCGACCGGCGGAGAGTGCGGTTGGCGTGGCCATTCCCCCATCATCCACCGCCGCCGCTGCTCCGACGGCGCGAGACCCGCCATTCGTCCGGGAGCCGCGGTAGCCTCAGTTCGTGTCATCGGTGTCGCGGGGCGCACAGGCCAGCGGGCGCGAAGGGCCCAGCGGCCTTGTGACGCTGCGCGATCTGAGCATTGACCGGCTCCGCGGCCTGCTGGTGTTCCTGATGGTGGGCGGGAACTACCTCGCGGGAGTCCGGGCCATCCCTGCGTACCTCAAGCATGCGCCAGACATCGGCTTGACGGTCGCCGACCTCGTGGCGCCCTGCTTCGTGGTGGTGATGGGGGTGAACTACGGTCCGTCCTTCGAACGACGGAGGGGGGTGAGCGTGACCGGGGCCTATCGTCACCTGCTGATGCGTTACCTGAGCCTGCTGGGCCTCGGGGCCATCATCAGCGCGGGAGGAACGGTCCTCGCGGGGCAGCCCTCAGATTGGGGCGTCCTCCAGGCGCTCGGGATGGCCGGGCTGATCGCTGCACCGTTCGTCAGGCTCGGCACCTGGGCGAGGTTCGCCATCGGGACCATCATCCTCTGCGCCTACCAGTACTTGCTCGACGACGGGATGCTCCACAGCGTCCTCTCGTCGGTTCAGGGCGGATTCTTCGGGTCGGTCTCCTGGGGTGCCCTCCTCGTGCTCGCGACGGCGGTCGCGGACATTCGCCGCAAGGGAACGGTTCCCTACGCCGTCGGCTGCGCCCTGCTCATCGTGGCCGCAATGGCCTCGGTGCTGGTCGCGCCCGTGAGCAAGAACCGTGTCTCGCTCAGTTTTGTCCTCATCACCTTGGCCGTGAGTGCCGTAGCGATGCTGATCATGGAGCTGGGGGCGCGGGCGGTGGGGGCCCGGGCCGGATACTTCTGCTGGTGGGGCGAGAATGCGTTGGCTCTCTACCTGCTCCACCTGCTGCTTCTCGGACTCATCGAGTTTCCGCCGCTGCCCGAGTGGTACTGGGATGCCCCGCTATGGCTTGCCGCACTGCAGCTCGCCGCCCTGCTCGCGGTCACCTCGGCGGCCGCTTGGCTGCTGCATCGTCGGCGGTACCCTAAGTACTCGACACCCGTCTAAGGTCTCAGAGGAGTCCAAGCGTGCTCACCGGTGGAACCGCAGGAATCAGTGTCGGGGCGTTGGTGGCAGTGGCCGTTGCCCTGTACATCGTGCTGGTTGTGCGCCGCAGGAATTAGCCTTCGCACCGTCGAGCCAACCACAGCGACGCCGAAACCCGCCTCAATCAGCCGTAGGGGCGTCCGTGGGCGCAGCGCGATGGTCGATCTGGGCCGTGAGGGAGTCGATCCGGGCAATCGCCTCGTTGAACTGCCCGACCTTGGACCACAGGTCTGGATGCTCCTTCTGGATCTCCTCCAGTGTCCCGCCTCCCGAGCGGAGCGCCGCAAGGTCAAAACTCACGTTGGTGCGGGCTCCGGTGATGGCGGCCCGAAGGGCCCCGAGTGCGACCACGACGTCTGCCACCAGCGCCGGGTTGCCGTGTGTCGCAAGCCAGGCGAGATCGTCGAGGGCTTCGCAGGCCCTGTCGCCGAGCACCGCAGATGACCTGGCGGCGTGTAGAGACGCATTCCGGATGGCTTCCTCGCGCGCGGAGCCGGGATCGCGGCGGAACGCCGCGCCGAAGGCCTGAGAAGCCGACGCGTCGTCGTCGGCCAGTCTGAGAGCGGACTCGCGAAGAGACTGCGCCCGAGCGCGAATGCGGTCGACCTCTGTGCGCGCCTGCCCCTCCTTCCCGGTGTAGCCGGCGACCATCGAGGCCAACGACGAGGCAACGGCAAGCATGAGGCCTGTGCCGGCACCGCCACCGGGCGAACCTGTGGATAGGGCCAAGGCGCTGGTCCACTCATCAACCGTCGAGCTCTGGGTACTGACTTCAGAGCTCGAGGTGCTGCCTTCCGGGCTCTCGGGACTGGCCAAGTGGGAATCACTCATGGCGTCCAGTCTTCCCTTCCTCGTCGAGCGTGAAATGCTGCGACGCCCCGGCCGACAGCAGGACCTCCTGGTCGCCCAGCCGCAGGCGCACGGGGCCAGCGTCCCCTGGAGCGGACGAGACGGAGAGCCGCTGGCGCTCGAGGCGGATGTCGAGGAGGTGGTCCCGATACCGGACCCGAATGGCGACTGAGCGCAGCTCGCGGGGGAGCTGGGGTGCGAAGACGAGGGCGTCGGAGGTGAGACGGAGGCCCGTGAAGCTGCGCTGCACCACGTCGATCGTGCCAGCCATGGCCCCCAGATGAACTCCCGCTCGGGTTGTTCCACCCTGGGTGTCGTCCAGGTCGGCGTCCAATGCCTCTCGGAAGATCTCCCAAGCCCGTTCAGGATCCATGCTCGCGAGCACCGACGCGTGCGCCACCCGGCTGAGCGTGGAGCCGTTCGCCGTCCTGGCGAGGTAGTAGTCGACCGTCGTCGCGAGCTGTTCGGGCGTCGTCGGATAACCGAGTCGGTCGAGCAGGAGCATGAGCTCGTCCTGACCGAAGAGGTACAGGAGCATGAGGGCGTCAGCCTGCTTCGCAACACGGTAGCGGTTTGTGCTGTCTCCCTCGGCCTCAAGAATCAGGTCAAGCCGCTCGATGTTGTGATACCTGTCCCGGTAGCCCGCCCAGTCGAACTCCATGAGGCCCCCATAGCCAGCGAACTGGCTGATGACCCCGTCGTGGAAATGCAGCGCCATGCGTCTGCTCATCCGGTCCCAGCGCTCGAGCTCGGAGGCTCGGATTCCGAGACGATCGATCAGGTCGTCCCGGTCATGGCCCTCCAGGAGGTCGAGGACACGGCACGCCGTCTGGCACACCCATGCCACCATGACGTTCGTGTACGCGTTGTCGTCGATCCCGTCCGCTGGATGATCGGGATAGCCCGTGTGGTATTCGTCCGGACCCATCACGCCGCGAAGGTGGTAACGGTCCTGGCGCGGATCGTAGTCGACGAGGGAGGCGAACAGCCTCGTCACCTCGACGATGAGCTCCGCCCCTTGCTGGAGGAGCCAGTATCTGTCGTTGGTGGCCTCGAAGTACTGCCACGCGTTGAACGCGATGGCGAGGCCCACGTGGCGTTGCAGGCGCGAAATGTCCTGCATCCAGCGTCCTGAGCGGGGATTGAAGATCCACAGCGGTGTCTCCTCTCGGCCGTCACTCCCGCTCTGCCAGGGGAACAGCGCGCCCCCGAGTCCTCGGAGCCTGGCCGCCTGCCGGGCGGCTGGCAGCCGGCGCCAACGGTAGGCGATGAGGGAGCGGGCGACGGCGGGAAACCTCGAGGTGATCAGCGGGAGCACGAAGAGCTCGTCCCAGAAGACGTGGCCACGATAACCCTCGCCGTGCAGGCCGCGGGCCGGAACGCCGACGTCGAGGTTGGAGACGAACGGGGCGAGCACCTGCAGCACGTGGAACACGTGCAGGTTCACCACGAGCTGCACGTGGGGCGCCGCATCGAGGCCCACCGTGAAGAGCGGCAAGAGCCGACCCCAGGCCGCCGAGTGTTCGGAGAGAAGCTCATCGAACGGTCGCTGCGAGCGCTCCAGGACAGCAACCGCTCCCGTCCTGGGCGATGAGATGGCGCGGTCGCGCGAGGTGGCGAAGGCGGCAGTCTTGACGACCCGGGTCGGGATCCCATCCTTCACCGAAAGGGCAAACCGCTGGAAATGCAGACCGCCGACGAGCCCGGGGGTACTCTCGAGCGCCTCGTCGCCCTCGACCACGGTGCGCATCGCGACGGCAATCCGCACCCTGCTCTGCGTCGTCTCTGCCTCGGCAATGAGGAAACCTTGCGCGCCTTCGGCGGCGGCGTCATCGTCCGGCGTGCTCCGGTCACGGAGATGCCGCCGCGCCAGCAGCGCGTCTTCGAAGACGTTCTCATTGCTCACGTCCATATCGACGCCGCTCCGGACGGCCACCGTCCCGCTCCAGCCCTCGGGGGTGAGCACGGTCTCAAGCGCCATGAGCTGCCGCTCCGCCATGGAGACGAACCGGCGCTGCTGCACTCTGAGCCGTCGCCCCTGCTCATCGACCAGTACGGCCTCCCGCAGGAGAATCGCCCGCCGCAGGTCCAGGACCCGGCGCTCTGACGCTAGCGTCAGGGAGCCCTCGGACCACCAGTCCCCGTCCTCAAGCCGCACATCGAAGTGCAGCCAGTTCGGCCCGTTCACCAGGTGCTCGTCTTCGGTCTCGCGCCCTTCGACAAGATGGGAGACACGGTTGTAGACCCCACTGAGGTACGTGCCGGGGTAGCCCACGCCGCCCCGGCCGCTCTCGGGTGCAGCGCCCCGCACGCCGACGTAGCCGTTGCCCAGGGTGGTGAGGGCCTCGCGATGCCCCTCGTGGCCGGGGTCCGAGCCTTCATAGACGAGCAGCCACGGGTCGGCGATGACCAGGCCCAAGTCGAGTTCCCCGACGTCGTCGAGTACGACGCCGGCCCCAGCCGCCTCGAGCTCGGCCCGGTGGCCTCCCCTGTCGATGCCGACGACGAGCCCGAAGCCGCCGCGCCGCGCAGCCTCGACTCCCGCGGTCGAATCCTCGATGACCACGGAGCGCGCGCTGGGAGGCCCCAGCCGCCGTGCCGCCTCGAGGAACAGGTCCGGCTCGGGCTTTCCCGCCAGCCCGAGTCGGGCGGTTTCGACTCCGTCCACCACGACGTCGAAGGACTTCTCGAGGTGGGCCGCGTGGAGCACGGTTTGAGCGTTGCGGCTGGCCGTCGCGAGGGCAACGGGAACCCGACCCGCGCGAAGGCGGTCGAGCAGGGCCACAGTTCCCGCGAAGGCAGAGACGCCGGCCCCAAGCCGATTCCGGAAGAGCCGGTCCTTGAGCGCGCCAAGCCCGAAGGCCGTCCACGTCCCCGCCTCGTCGGACGCATCACCGCGGGGAATCTGGATGCCTCGGGACCGGAGGAAGGTCAGGACGCCCTCCTCCCTCGGACGCCCATCCACGAAGTCAAGGTAGTCGCTGCGCCGGAAGGGGCTCACATCCACACCCGACACGATCCGCGGATCTTTCAGGACCCCGTCGAACAGCTCTCTCCACGCGGCCTCGTGGACGATCGCGGTGTCCGTGACCACGCCGTCGAGATCGAAGATGACCGCGTCGAAGGGCGGCTTTGCTGCCTCCCAGGTCGGCGACCTTGTCATGGCGGGCTCAGCGCACGGCGGCGGTTCGGACCACCGCCGCCGTCGCCTCGGCGATGGCGCGCTCCTCATCGGTGGGCACCACGAGCACGGCGATGGCGGAACCCTCCGTCGAGATCACGCGTGGGTCGGGGGAGCGGAGAGCATTGGCGTCCGGATCGAGAGCTATGCCGAGGGCGCCGAGCCGTTCGACGACCAGGGCTCTGAAGTCAGCGGAGTTCTCGCCGATTCCGGCGGTGAAGACGATTGCCTGGGCGCCGCCGACGACGACGTGGTAGGCGCCGATGTACTTGGCGAGCCGATACGCGGCGACGTCCAGGGCCCTCTGTGCCTTCGCCTCGCCGCGCGCTGCCGCCCCGACGAGGGTGCGCATGTCGTTCGAGCCGCCAAGTCCCTTGAGCCCCGACTCTCGATTGAGCAGGTCGTCGATCTCGTCCGGGCTCATGCCCTGCCGCCCCAGATACACGAGGATCGACGGGTCCACGTCCCCCGAGCGGGTGCCCATGACAAGTCCTTCGAGTGGTGTGAAGCCCATCGAGGTGTCCACCGAGCGCCCTCCCTGCACGGCCGTCGCGGAAGCACCGTTGCCGAGATGGAGCACGACGGCGTTGAACGACTCGAGCGGGACCCCCAGCAGGGCGGCGGCCCGGCGGGCAACGTATTCGTGCGAGGTCCCGTGGAATCCGTACCGGCGGATGCCGTGCCGGGTGTACAGCCAGTCCGGAACGGCGTACCGCCACGCGCGTTCGGGCAGGGTCCGGTGATAGGCCGTATCGAACACGGCCACTTGGCGCATCCCCGGCCATTTCTCCTCGATGGCCCTGATGCCCACCACGTTGGCCGGGTTGTGGAGGGGCGCGAGGGGATTGAGCCGCTCGATGGCCCTCGTGATCTCGTTGTTGATGAGCACAGGTTCGGAGAAGCGCTCGCCGCCGTGCACTACGCGGTGTCCGACGGCGTCGATCTGGCGGCCGCCGAGCGCGCTCTGGAGCGTGGCGTCCGCAACGTCGAGGGCCGCCTCGTGATCCGGGATCTCGAGGTCGCCGTCCTCCGCGGGGAAGCCGATACGCTCCACGATGCCCTCGACGAGGACCTCGTCCGCGTCGACGTCCCGCAACTGGTACTTGAGCGATGATGAGCCGGAGTTGATGACGAGGACGAGCATAGGGCCTCCTAGCCTGCCTGAGCCTGCAGCATCTGGGCGTGGACTGCCTGGGCCTGCACGGCAGTAATGGCGACGGTGTTGACGATGTCCTCGACCGTGCAGCCTCGCGAGAGATCGTTGACGGGCTTGCGGAGACCTTGCAGGACCGGACCGACGGCCACAGCCCCGGCCGATTGCTGCACCGCCTTGTACGTGTTGTTGCCGGTATTCAGGTCGGGGAAGATGAACACGGTCGCCTGGCCCGCGACGTCCGAGCCCGGGAGCTTGGTCGCAGCGATCGAGGCGTCGACGGCGGCGTCGTACTGGATCGGGCCCTCGACAGCGAGGTCGGGCCGCCGCTCGCGGACGAGTTCTGTGGCCCTACGCACCTTGTCGACCGTCGCGCCGCTGCCCGAGGCCCCCGTCGAGTAGCTCAGCATCGCCACGCGCGGCACGACCCCGAACTGGGCGGCGGTCTCCGCAGAGGCGATCGCGATGTCGGCCAGCTGCTCGGCGTCGGGCTCGGGGTTGACGGCGCAATCGCCGTAGACGAGTACTCGGTCCGGTAGGAGCATGAAGAACACAGACGAGACGACCTTCACCCCGGGGCTGGTCTTGACGAATTCGAGAGCCGGCCTGATCGTGTGGGCGGTCGTATGCGCGGCGCCGGACACCATCCCGTCCACGATGCCGAGCTGGACCATCATGGTCCCGAAGTAGCTCACATCCAGCATGGCCTCGAGGGCCTTGGGAAGGTCAACGCCACGATGGGCCCTCAACCGCGCGTACTCCTGGGCGAAGCGCTCCCGCAGGTCGCTCGTCGCCGGATTGAGGATCTGCATGCCCATCAGCGATATGCCGTTGGATCCTGCGATCTCCCGCACTTGGGCGTCATCGCCGAGGATCGTCAGGTCGCAGACATCCCGCCGGTGGAGGATCTCCGCGGCTCGCAGGATCCTCACATCGGTACCTTCGGGAAGGACGATGTGGCGGCGGTCCACCCGAGCTCGTCCGATGAGTTCGTGGAGGAAGCGGAGCGGTGTCATGGTCTCGGGCCGCGGGAGGTTGAGGCGCTCGAGGATCTCGGCGTCGTCGACCCTCCTCGACCATGCCCCGAGGGCGGAGGCGACCTTCCGCCGGTGGCCCGACCAGATCTCGCTCCTCACCTCCGAGACGCTCCGCGCGGCGTGGTAGGTGTCTTCCGCGTACGCGAAGATGGGGAACGGCGCGGGTGCGAGGAGCGGGAGGATGTGCTCGTCGGGGGAGAGCCCGCCCGTGAGGATCAGGGCCGAGGGAACGGGGAATTCGGGCGAGAACGTGGAGGCGAGCGCTCCCACCATGATGTCTGCGCGATCACCTGGGACGATCACCAGGTCGCCCGTTTCGAGGACGCCGATGAAGTTCGCCACGCTCATCGCGGCCACCTTGACGTCGCGCACTTCGCGCTCCATGTCCGCGCGGCCCGCGATCTGACGGAGTGCGAGCAGGGAGGAGACCTCGCCCGTCGTCGGCCGCGAAATCTCCTCGATCTCTGGGAGGACGTAGACGGGACGATGGGAGAGGCCGGGCCGGATGGCAGCGGAGATCTCGTTGAGGTGTTGTGGCGCGGCGCGATTCACCATCATCATCAGGAGGCTGCAATGCGCGGCCTGGAGTTCCTTCCGGGCCACGTCCACCGCGTCGGCGATTTCCTCCGGGGTCCGCTCACGCCCGCTCACGACGGCGACCATGGGGCATCCGAGGTCGTTCGCAAGGCGTGCGTTGAGCGCGAATTCTACGGCGGAGTCCTGGCCCACGAGGTCGGTGCCTTCGACAATGACGACGTCGCACTGCGCCGCGATCTCCGAGAAGACGTCGACGGTGCGCGCCCCGATTTCCTCGCGCTTCCCCTCCGCGAGATACTTCCTGACTTCCTTTGCGGTGAGGCCCCCGCGGCACATGGCAGGGTCGAGGTCATAGCGGGAGCGGATCAGCGCGACCATCGGATCCGCGTCCGGCGTGGCGCCTGCCACAACAGGCTTGAAGAACCCGATGCGGTCCGTGTGGCTGTGCAGCGCCTCGGCGAGGCCGAGGGCCACGAGCGACTTGCCGGATCCGGGTGTTGTGGCGCTGACATAGATTCCCTTGGAGGCGCGCGTGCCCAGGCCGTCGAGCCGCTGCGCCGAGCCGCCAATGCTCATCTGCTGTCGTCTCCCGTGTCCGTGAACGCCGCGTTTGCGCCCGAGGCAGACGAGGGGTCCCACGCCCATCCCGCAACGTCGGGGTGGTCCTCTCCGTGCTCGCGGGTGTATTCGCGGGCACGCAGCCGGGCGTCCTGCATCTCCTGCCGCACCGTGCCATACCGTTCGGTCAGCCCAGGGACCCTGTCGATGACGTCCATGACGAGCCGGTACCGGTCGATGTCGTTGAGCATCACCATGTCGAACGGCGTCGTGGTGGTGCCCTCCTCCTTGTAGCCGCGCACGTGGAGGTGCGGGTGACCGTGGCGCCGGTACGCGAGGCGGTGGATGAGCCACGGGTAGCCGTGGTATGCGAAGATCACCGGGCTGTCGGCTGTGAAGATTGCGTCATACTCGCTGTCGGAGAGTCCGTGCGGGTGCTCGCCTTCGCTCTGCAGGCGCATGAGGTCGACGACGTTGACCACGCGCACCTTGAGGTCCGGGATGCGCTTGCGCAGGATGGACGCCGCGGCGAGGACCTCGAGCGTCGGGACGTCACCGGCGGCCGCGAGGACCACGTCAGGCTCTTCGCCGGGAGTCTCCGTGCCAGCCCATTGGAGGATCCCGAGCCCGCGCGTGCAATGCGCGATGGCCTCGCCGCTGGTGAGCCAGTTGAACCCGGGCTGCTTGCCGGCGACGACGACGTTCACGTAGTCCACAGATCGGAGGCAGTGGTCGTAGGTGGACAGGAGCGTGTTCGCGTCGAACGGCAGGTAGACGCGCACGACGTCGGCCTTCTTGTTGACCACGTGATCAATGAAGCCCGGGTCCTGATGGGAGTTCCCGTTGTGGTCTTGGCGCCACACGTGGGAGCTGAGGAGGTAGTTCAGCGATGACACGGGCCGACGCCACGGTATGCGCTTCGCTGACTCGAGCCATTTCGCGTGCTGGTTGAACATCGAGTCGACGATGTGGATGAAGGCCTCATACGAGGTGAAGACGCCGTGCCGGCCGGTGAGCAGGTAGCCCTCGAGCCAGCCCTGGCACTGGTGCTCGCTCAGCATCTCCATGACCCGCCCCGCCGGGGCGAGATGATTGTCCTCGTCGATCGGCAGGTACTCGCCGTTCCACTGCTTGTCAGTCACCTCGTAGACGGACTGCAGGCGGTTCGAGGCTGTCTCGTCGGGACCGAAGAGACGGAACGTCTCAGGGTTCTGGAGTATGACGTCGCGCAGCCACCGGCCGAGGACCTCCGTCGCCTGGCTCGTGGAGCCGCCGGGCGACGGGACCTCGACGGCGTAGTCCCGGAAGTCGGGCAAGGACAGCTCCTGACGGAGCAGCCCTCCGTTCGCGACCGGGTTCGCGCTCATCCGGCGCTCACCCACGGGCGCAAGGGCGGTCACGGAAGCCAAGGGGGCGCCGTCGTCGTCGAACAGCTCCTCGGGGCGGTACGAACGCAGCCACCCCTCAAGAATTCTCAGATGCTCCTCGGAGTCGCGGGCCTGGGCGAGCGGCACTTGATGCGCGCGCCAGTTGCCCTCGGCGGGGTGCCCATCGATCTCCTTGGGGCAGGTCCAGCCCTTGGGGGAGCGGAAGATGATCATGGGCCACGGGGGCCGCTCGGTGAGCCGACCCGCCGCGGCGTCCGCCTTGAGGGCGGCGATGTGGTCGAGCGCGCCGTCGAGCACAGCAGCGAACCGTTCATGGGCTGCCAAGGGGTCCTCGCCATCCAAGCCCACCGAGACGAGGTAGGGCGTGTGGCCGTAGCCTCGCATGAGGGCGAGGAGCTCGTCCTCCGGGATGCGCGCGAGCACCGTGGGATTGGCGATCTTGAAGCCGTTGAGATGCAGGATCGGCAGGACCACACCGTCCTTGACAGGGTTCGTGAACTTGTTGGAGTGCCAGGCGGTCGCGAGCGGCCCGGTCTCCGCCTCGCCGTCGCCCACGACGCACGCGACGAGGAGATCGGGATTGTCGAGCACCGCCCCGTAGGCGTGCGAGAGCGAGTAACCCAACTCGCCCCCCTCATGGATGGAGCCCGGGGTTTGGGGGGCCGCGTGAGAAGGAATGCCGCCCGGGAAGGAGAACTGCCGGAAGAGCTTGCGCAGGCCCTCTTCGCTGCGATCCACGTCGTGCCACAGCTCGCTGTACGTGCCCTCCAGGTAGGCATTGGCGACGACGGCCGGCCCACCATGGCCGGGGCCCGTGACGAAGAGCGTGCTGAGTCCACGGTCGATGATGGCGCGGTTCAGGTGAGCGTAGAGGAAGTTCAGTCCCGGGGAGGTACCCCAGTGCCCGAGCAGTCGAGGCTTGACGTCCTCGGGGACCAGAGCGCGCCGAAGGAGCGGGTTGTCCAGGAGGTAGATCTGTCCCAGCGAGAGATAGTTGGCCGCCCGCCACCACTGATCCAGCGCTTCAAGCATGCGGTCATCGACAGTCGTACCGATCGGGGCCCATGCAGCGTCAGTCATGGCTTCCTTCCGTCGCACCTTGCGCCAGCATACGACCCCTGCGTTGTGCTCGTCTGGACCTAGGGCGGGACCTCGTCTGGACGGGGAAGCAGCCTGCGGACCATGATCAGGCATGGCGTCATTGCGCTTGGCACGTCGATACCCGCTGGTCACCGCCGCGCTCCTCGTGCTCGCCGGAGCGCTCGCCCTCCAGGCCGCGGGGCAGACGACGGCCGGATCGGTCCTCGCGGGCGCCTTCGCGGGGGCGGTCGGCCTCTGGACCCTTGTCGGCATGGTGCGCGAGATGCTCCGGGGGCGCTGGGGCCTCGACATGCTGGCCGTGGGCGCGATCGGCGCGACCCTCGCCGTGGGCGAGGAGATCGCGGCTGTCATCATCGTGCTCATGCTCACGGGCGGGGGCGCGCTCGAAGACTTCGCCGCCGGACGCGCCAAGCGAGAGCTGACGGCGCTCTTGGACCGTGCGCCGCGCGTTGCCCACCGCCAGGCCGACGGCCCGGTCGAGGACGTGGGCCTCGATGCGGTCCGGCCAGGGGATCTGCTGATCGTCCGGCCGAACGAGGTGGTGCCGGTCGACGGAACGCTTGCCTCGTCCGATGGCGTCTTCGACGAGTCCTCGCTGACCGGTGAAAGCCTCCCCGTCGAACGCTCCGAAGGCGATCCGGTGCTGAGCGGGTCGCTGAACGGCAGCTCGGCGGTGTTGCTTCGCGCGACGGCGACGGCGGCGGACAGCCAGTTCTCACAGATCGTCGCCCTGGTCCAGCAGGCGGCGGACAGCCGAGCCCCAGTGGTTCGGCTCGCCGACAGGTACGCGGTGCCCTTCACCCTCTTCTCATTCGTCCTCGCCGGCCTGGGCTGGTGGGTCTCCGGCTCGCCGGTTCGCTTCGCGGAAGTACTCGTCGTCGCGACCCCGTGCCCTCTGCTTCTTGCCGCACCGGTCGCCTTCCTCGGCGGGATGAGTCGCTCGGCCAAGAGCGGCGTCATCGTCAAGGGCGGGGCCGTGCTGGAGCTCCTGGCCCGCGTGCGCACGGTGGCGTTCGACAAGACAGGCACCCTGACGCGCGGGCGCCCGGAGCTCGTCGTGGTGCTGCCCGAGCCTGGCACGGACCCGGATGAACTGCTCGCGCTGACAGCCTCCGCAGAGCAGTACTCGTCCCACGCCCTCGCGGCCTCGGTGGTCGAGGCGGCCACGCAGCGCGGGATCCACCTGCTGCCGGGGGAGGGGGCGGAGGAGGTAGCGACGAACGGCGTGAGGGCGCAGGTCGGCGGCCATGAGGTGCTCGTCGGGAAGCGGGCGTTTGTCGCGGCTGCCGTTGGAGCCGAGATCGCCGAACCGGTCCTTCGTCCCGGGGAGCTCGCCGTCTACGTCGCCGTCGACGGCGTGCCCGGTGGCGTCGTCGTCCTCCGTGATGCTCCGCGCCCCGAGGCACGGGACACTCTCGCCCGGCTCAAGCGGGCCGGGGCCGAGCACCTCCTCATGCTCACCGGCGACGCCGAGTCCACCGCGCACAGCATTGCCGCAGAGCTCGGCGTCACCGAGGTCCGCTCCGAGCTCCTCCCCGCGGACAAGGTGGAAATCGTGCGGCAAGTCCAACCTCGACCCGTGCTCATGGTCGGCGACGGCGTCAACGACGCCCCTGTCCTAGCGGGGGCCGATGTCGGCATCGCCATGGGGGCGCGCGGCTCGACCGCAGCGAGCGAGTCGGCGGACGCCGTCGTGCTCGTCGAAGACATCTCGCGGACGGCCAAGGCCGTCGAGATCGCCCAGCACACGGTTCGCGTGGCGCTTCAGTCGATCTGGCTCGGCATCGCTCTCAGCGTGGGCCTGATGGCCGTCGCCCTGACGGGAATCCTCCCACCCGTCGCCGGGGCCCTCATCCAGGAGGCCGTGGATCTCGCCACTATCCTGAACGCACTTCGGGCGCTCGACTCGCCCCGCAGCGGGCCGCCCCGCACCCGCGCGCCGGGGCGGCAGGCCGACGTCGTGCGCCCTGCGTGAAAGGGGCCGAAGGGCCCGAGTCCGGCGGAGTGACGCTTCCTACACTGAAGGCGCACGTGCTCGCGAAGGAGGATGCTGTGTCTACCTGGGAGGAAATCGTCACACCAGACCGATTCGACGGCCAGACGGTGATCGTCACGGGCGCCGCTTCGGGCATCGGACGTGCCACGGCACTGCGGATCGCCCGCGAGGGCGGGCGTGTCGTGGCGAGCGACCTCAGCCGCGAAGGCCTCGAGAAGCTCGCCGCCGAGCATCCGGAGCTCAATCTGGTTCCGGTCCCCGGAGACATCAGCACGGAGGCCGCGGTCCAGGAGGTCGTTGCCGCAGCGGGAGGAGCCGTGGACGGGCTCGTCAACAACGCGGGCATCATGGACAGCTTCCAGCCTGTCCACGAAGTGGACGACGCGACGTGGGAGCGCGTCCTCGCGGTGAACCTGACATCGATGATGCGGCTCATGCGCGCTGTTGTGCCGCCCATGCTCGACGCCGGTCGCGGCTCCATCGTCAACGTCGCCTCCGAAGCCGGCCTGCGCGGTGCGGCTGCGGGGGTCGCCTACACCGTCTCCAAGCATGCCGTCATCGGGCTGACCCGAAATTCGGCCGTGATGTACGGGCGCAAGGGGATCCGGGTCAATGCCGTCGCACCGGGCGGGACGAAGACGAACATCCACGCCGAGTTCGCGTCGCAGCTCGCAATGGAGGTCCTCGGGCCGCTCATGCAGGCGGTCGTCCCGCCGCTCGCGGAAGCAGAGGAACTCGCCGCGGGCATCACCTTCCTGCTCAGCCGGGACGGTTCCAACATCAACGGCGTGGTCCTCGCCTCGGACAACGGCTGGAACGCGATCTAGGCCCTCCTGAAGGTCGCAGGCCTTTCTCCCCTAGGGGAGTCTCGGGGCGAGGCCAACACTGGGTGGCATGGAAACGAGCAAGGCCATCGTGGTCTATGAGTCGATCTATGGCAACACGCACGCGATCGCCGAGGCGATCGCGGAGGGTCTTCGCGGCGCGGTTGAGGTGGAGACCTTCCCTGCCGCCGAAGCGAAGGACCACCCGTTGGACGCCGTCTCCCTCGTCGTCGCGGGCGGGCCGACCCACGCCCACGGACTCAGCCGAGAACAGGTGAGGGAAGCCGGAGTCAAGGACGCGGTTGCCGCAGGCGTGGACGTCGACCCAGCCGCGGAAGGTCCCTGGCTGCGGGAATGGTTCGAGACCTTGGGCGAGCACTCGGGGTGGGCCGTCGCGTTCGACACCCGCTTTGACATGCCCGGCATCCTCACCGGCCGGGCGTCGAAGGGAATCCTGAGGAGGCTCGAGCGGCACGGGTTCCGCGAACTCGTGGGTCCGGAGAGTTTCCTCGTCGACAAGGACAACCATCTCCTCCCTGGCGAAGAGGACCGGGCACGGGCCTGGGGAGCCGCGCTCGCGGCCGAACTCGAGAAGCAGTCCCATGAGACTGCCCCGCGGGGCTGACCGGCCCCGATCCGGACGGACAGCAACGCTCACCGAAGCCGGGAGCCTCAGGATCGAGCTCCAGGATGCCGGCTCGGAGACGTGGTGGGCCCGGGTCTTCTATCTCCTCGCCTCCCAGAACGGGCAGACGCAGCTGAGGTTCATCGGCACCGCCGATGACGGACGCACGCTCTACCGAGGCGAGACCTTCCCATCGCCTCCCCTGGGTGCCCGAGCTCCAGAGGAAGCGTGGGCTCCGGGGCTCGAAGCGAGCCTTGCCAAGCTGAAGGCCGAGGTCACGGGAGACGGTTGGATTGAGGCATGGAAGGGGCCGAAACCTTGGGACTTGGTGTACGTTCGTCCGGTTCCGTCCGCGGGCGGCTAGCCACAGCGACGCCGTCATGACCTGCATGCTTCGTTCGTCGCCTCGGTGCGCCTAGTGTGAGCCCTGTGAGTGTTCAGGCTGTCCCTGAGCTCGTCCAGCTCCCGGTCCTCCGCGCGGCCGCCATGGCCGCCGCCGAAGTGCTTGCGGCCGTCGGCAGTGGGCACGACGGGCTGAGTGAAGACGAGGCGGCACGGCGGCTCACGCTCGGCGCGAATGTGCTCGAGACGAGGCGCGTGAGCTGGCCCCACGTCCTGGTCCGGCAGTTCGCGAGCCCGCTCCAGGGTCTTCTGGTGGCAGCGGCGGCGATGTCCTTCGCCACCGGCGACCAGCTCAACGCCACGATCATCATCGCGATCCTGCTGGGAAGCGCGCTTCTCGGATTCGTGAACGAATACCGGGCGGAGCGGACTGCGGCGGACCTTCACGAGCGGATCAGCCATACCGTGATCGTCGTGCGGGATGGGAAGGAACGCCCCGTGCCGGTGCGCGAACTCGCGCCCGGGGACGTCATCCGGATTGGGCTCGGCAATATCGTCCCCGCCGACGCGCGCCTCCTCGACGCCGTCGACCTCGAGACGGACGAGGGCGTGCTGACGGGAGAGTCCGCCGCGGTGGAGAAGTCGACATCGCCTGTCCCGGAAGGGACTGGCCTCGCGGAGCTGAGCGACTGCCTGCTGATGGGCACCGTCGTGCATTCCGGATCGGCGCGTGCGGTCGTGACGGCAACCGGACACGACACTGAGTTCGGCCAGATCGCAACAGGCCTCGCCCAGGGCTTGCCGCAGACCTCGTTCCAGCGTGGGCTGAGCGAGTTCTCCCTCATGCTCCTATGGGTCGGGCTCGCGCTCACGGCGGGCATCCTCGCCATCAACCTCCTGCTGGAGAGGCCGTTTCTCGACTCGGTCCTCTTCTCCCTTGCGATCGCAGTGGGGATCACTCCGCAGCTGCTGCCCGCCGTCGTCAGCACCAGCCTCGCCGCGGGCTCCCGCCTCCTGGCCAAGGACGGAGTGCTCGTGAAGCGGCTCCTCGCCATCGAGGACCTCGGGAACCTCGATGTCCTGGTGACAGACAAGACCGGCACCCTCACCGAGGGCCGGATTGGCTTCGAAGAGGCCGTGCCGGTCGATGGCGGCGACCCCGAGCGGCTCGCCGAGCTCGCGCTCCTGTGCTGCGAGCTCGACCCCGCGCAGCCCGGGGCCGCAGGCGAGGGCCAGAATCCCGTGGATGCAGCCTTGTGGCAGGCCCACATGGACCTCCTGCCGCGGGTGGCGGCCACGCGTCGGCTTGAGCTGAGACCCTTCGACCACGAAAGCCGCACGATGGAGGCTGTCGTGGCCGGACCCGCGGTCGGGGGCGACGGACTGCGGATCCTCAAGGGCGCCCCGGAGGCGGTTCTCGAGAGATGCGCGGGTGTGCACCAAGGTGCCCGTGACCAGCTCGAGGCGCTTTTCCGTCGGGGTGCGCGGGTCGTCGCCGTCGCGAGCGGGCCCCCTGGGAAAGCGGACGACGACGGCCTGCCGCAGCTTTCGCTGGCCGGTTTCCTGTGCTTCATCGATCAGCCCAAGGCCGATGCGCAGGTGTCTCTCCAGCGGCTCGCGGCACTGGGGATCGAGGTCAAGGTCGCCACGGGCGACAACGCCTTGGTGGCCGAGCACGTCGTCTCGGTCCTCGGCATGCCGGAAGGCCGCGTTCTCACCGGGGTAGAGATCACGGGGATGGACGACGACGAGCTGGCCTCCGCCGCATCCCTCGCCCGGGTCTTCGCGCGGGTCTCCCCGGAGCAGAAGGCCCGCATTGTCACGCTTTTGCGGAGCAGGCATGCGGTGGGCTTCCTCGGCGACGGGGTCAACGATGCGCTCGCCCTCAACCGTGCTGACGTCGGCATCTCCGTGGACAGTGCGGCCGACGTCGCCAAGGATGCGGCCGACGTCGTGCTCCTCCAGAAGGACCTCGGCGTCCTCGCCGATGGCGTTGTGGGAGGGCGGCGGATCTTTGCCAACACCATCAAGTACCTGCTCATGGGCACGAGCAGCAACTTCGGGAACATGTTCTCGGCCGCGGCGGCGAGCGCCTTCCTCACGTTCCTGCCAATGTTGCCGGGCCAGATCCTGCTGAATAACCTGCTGTACGACTCAAGCCAGCTCGCGATCCCCACCGATCGGGTGGATCAGGATCAGCTCAGGCGGCCAGCTCACTGGGATATCGGGGCGATCCGGCGGTTTATGGTGGTCTTCGGCCCGATCTCCTCGCTGTTCGACTTTGCAACGTTCGGGCTCATGCTCTGGGTGTTCCATGCCGCCCCAGAGGAGTTCCGGGCCGGCTGGTTCGTCGAGTCCCTCGCGACGCAGACCCTCATCGTCTTCGCAATCCGCACGCGTCGCATCCCCTTCCTGCGCAGCAGGGCCTCGATCGCGCTGACCGCAAGCGTCCTCGCCGTCGTGGCCCTGGGAGCGCTCATTCCGTATACGCCACCGGGTACGCTCATCGGCTTCATGCCCCTGCCCGCCCCCTTCTTCCTGGCTCTCGTGGGAATGGTCGTCCTGTACCTGGTGCTCGTGGAGACCGCCAAGCACTTCTTCTATCGGGCAGCCGATGCCAGGGCCGCTCGGGAGCTGGCCGCCCAGGGGATCGCTCCTCCGGCAGGCCGGATGAAGGCGGTGCATGCCTCGCATGCCCGTGTCCACCGCCGCGCGGCCCCCTTCCTCGTGCACACCGGCCGGGCGAGGGTCGGCCGCGCGCCCGGGACGGGAACTGCGGCTGGGAGGCGCTAGCCGGAAGGGGACCTTGTCCCGTGTTGGAGTGCCCCGCAGGAATCTAGACTGTGGGCATGTCGACACAGCCCATGCGGTACCCGGCAGTGAAGGAACTGGCCAGCGATGAGTGCTGGGCACTCCTCCGAACAATGGTCTTGGGCAGACTGGCCGTGGCGGGCGAGGAGCATCCCGAGCTGTTCCCCGTCAACTACGTGGTGGATCGCGGCACAGTCCTCTTCCGCACCGATCCGGGCACGAAGCTCGCCGCCTCGCTGGACAAGGCGAAAGTGGCCTTCGAGGTGGACGGCTACGACGCCGAGACGAACGAGGCGTGGTCTGTCGTCATCAAAGGCGGCCTCGAGCCGGTCCTGCAGACCGTGGACATTGTCGACGCGGTGGCGCTCCCGCTGTTCCCCTGGCAATTCGGTGCGAAGGCGTTCTTCGTCCGGGTGGTCCCGGTGGCGCTCACGGGTCGTCGATTCGTCGTCGTCGAGCCGGGTCACTGGGTCTCGCCGCTGACGGGGATCAGACGGGCATCCGAGGAGTAGCGGCCGCGGTCGGAGAAGCAGACCGCTGAAGCGGATGGAGTCGGCGGGCCCTGTGGGGCGGACGATCGGTCTCACCGAGGCGGAAGTTTCGGAGCGCTTCCGCCGGGGGCTGGTGAATCGTCAGGATTTCTCGACCAGCCGCACCCTGTGGGCCATCGTCCGGGCGAACACCCTCACGTATTTCAACGCCATTGTGCTCTCCGGCTTCGCGGTTCTGCTTCTTCTCGGCCGATGGCAGGACGCGCTGTTCGGCCTCACGGCTTTGGCCAATGCGATCATCGGTGTCGGTCAGGAGCTCCGAGCCAAGCGCACCCTCGACCGGCTGAGCGTCCTGACAGCTCCGACGGCGAGGGTTCTTCGCGAGGAAGAGCAGCGCGAGGTGGACCCAGCTGATGTGGTCCTCGGCGACGTGCTGGTCCTGAGGGCCGGAGACCAAGTCGCGGCAGACGCCGTCGTCCTGACGGCTTCGCACCTCAGCATCGACGAATCGCTCCTCACTGGCGAGGCTGAGCCCGTTGTGCGCGCGGTGGGAGACACGCTCCTCTCAGGCTCAGCCGTGGTGGGAGGAGCGGGCATGGCCCGGGTGAGCGCAGTGGGCGCCGGCGCCTTCGCGAACCGCCTCACCGCCGAGTCGAGGCGGTTCTCGCTCGTGCGCTCGGAGCTGCGGGAATCCCTCGATCGGCTGTTGAAGTGGATCGGGTGGGTGGTCCTGCCGTTGGGCCTTCTGGTTCTCAACGCCCAAGTGCAGGTGCAGGGAGGGTGGGGCCCTGCGGCCGCGGACGGCCGGTGGCAGGTGGCCGCCGTGGACACGATTGCGGCCCTGATCGCCATGATCCCGCTGGGGCTCGTGCTCATGACCAGCGTGGCCTTCGCGGTCGCCGCCATCGCCCTCGCCCGGGAGCAGGTTCTCGTTCAAGAGCTGCCCGCGGTGGAGGGATTGGCACGGATCGACGTGCTCTGCATCGACAAAACCGGCACGCTCACCGATGGGAGGACCGTCCTCGACAGGGTAGTTCCCGTCCCCGCAGCCTCTGTGGCCGAGTCCTTGGCGGCGGCGTTGGCCTGGTTCGGGGCCGACGCCTCGGGGGGACCAACCATCCGCAGTCTCGCCCAGGAGTATCCCGCGGATGCGAGGGTGCGCGCCGAAGCCACGATCGGCTTCTCCTCCGAGAGGAAGTGGAGTGCGGCCACCCTCACGGGAAGCGCCTCGGGCACCTGGGTGCTGGGAGCGCCGGACGTCCTCGTCAATCTGCCCGAGTTCGCAATAGACGATCATGACGCACCGGGTGTGCGCCTCGCGGGCGAACTCGCGGCCTCGGGTCTGCGGACGCTCCTGCTCGCACGCACGGACGTATCGCTGTCTCCCGTCGACGTCGCCGAGGAAAGGCCTCCCGGCGGGTTGCGTGCGACGGCGGTCCTCGCCTTCCGGGAACAGCTCAGACCGGGCGTCGCGAGGACCTTGGCCTACCTCCGCGAGGAAGGGGTCGACGTGCGGGTCATCTCGGGCGACCATCCGACAACTGTCGCCGCCGTCGCAGCGGCGGTTGGACTCGGGACGCACCAGGGCTTGGACGCGCGCAATCTGTCTGACGACCCCGCGGCCTTCGCCTCTTCCGTGCTCAACGAACCGGTCATCGGCCGGGTGACTCCCGCCCAGAAGCGCCTGATGGTCGGCGCTCTCCAGGCGGCCGGCCACACTGTTGCGATGACGGGCGACGGCGTCAACGACGCTCTCGCCGTCAAGGAGGCGGACCTGGGTATCGCCATGGGATCCGGGTCGGCGGCGACCAAGGCAGTCGCGCGGATCGTGCTGCTCGACAACTCGTTCGACCACCTTCCGGACGTGGTAGCTCAAGGCCGACGGGTCCTGGCGAACATCGAGCGGGTTTCGGTCCTCTTCCTGACCAAGACCGTCTACGCGATGATGCTCTCGATCGGTCTCGGATTGCTGTTGCTCGAAACACCGTTCCTGCCCCGACAGCTTTCTGTGACGGATGGGCTCACCATCGGAATTCCGGCGTTCTTCCTCGCCCTCTTGCCGAACCGACGCCGTCATGCCCCGGGATTCCTGCGCCGCGCACTGGTCTCCGCGGTCCCCAACGGGACGATCGTGGGAGCCTGCCTGCTCGGCGTCACGGCGGGCGGAGACGCGGCCGGCCTCAGTGGCGATCAGGTGCGGACGGCGACGACCCTCGTCCTCACCACGCTGGGACTCTGGGTGCTCACCTGCCAGGCGCGGCCGCTGGCCGGTTGGCGGCTCGTCGTGGTCCTTTCCATGGTCGGGCTCGCCGCCGCGGTCTACCTGCTGCCCTTGTCGGTGGAGTTTCTCCAGTTCGACGCACCGCCTCCGTGGTTCGGTACCCTCGGAGCGGCGGTCGCCATCACGGGGTGCGCGGGAATCGAGCTCGTCCACCGGCTGACTAGGCCGTCGCCGGATGCCTGATCACCACGACGGGACATGGACAGTGGTGCACGAGGTGAGCCGACACCGAGCCGAGCAGGAGGCCTGCCAACCCGCTCAGGCCTCGTGAACCCACGACGACGACGTCGGCGCCGTCCGCCGCTTCAATGAGGACTCTGGCTGGACTGCCATGGCCGACGAGCGTCTGGATCGGGACATCACGCGGCGAGAGCGCGCCGGCGGCAAGGTCGAGCACCCGGGTGGCCGCTCTGGCGAAGGCCTCCCGTTCCATAGAGACGGCTTCGAGGGCCGTTGACCATCAGCGGGAAATCCCACGCCGTCACCGCGATCACCCGGCCGCCGCGCAGCCCGGCCTCCTCGACAGCCCGGGTAAGCGCCTCACGGGATTGCGATGAACCGTCCACTCCTGCAACGGCGAGAACACCTGGCGTGTCCCTCATCCCTTCACCTCACAGCCCGTGCGCTGCGGCATAAGCGTCCATCGAGTCGGTCGCGAGCGCGGCGCCGACCTCTGCGATCCCGGGATAGTCGGGGAGCACGATTGACTGCCCGTCCGGCGACGTCCCGGTGCCTGCGGTGGGCAGGGTGAAGAACACGGACGACTGCGGGTCCGCGCCGCGGAGGGCATAGGCGAGAGCCGCCATAGTCGCCAGATTCAGGCTGGGGTCGACGGTCAGGTGCGGGGCGACCAAGGTGATGAGGGCGATCGCATGCGCGGGATCCCGCGCGCTGCCGTTGGTCAGCAAGCTGGTCATCACAGCCCGGACGAACGTCTGCTGGTCGCGCACCCGTTGATAGTCGCCCTCCGGGAACGCGTACCGCTCGCGCACGAACTCGAGTGCTGCCTGGCCGTCGAGATGGTTGGGACCTTCGGTGAACGTGTGATGCGTGTCGAAGGTGGACGTGAACGGTCGTGCCACGTTGACCTCTATCCCTCCGAGTGCGTCCGTGAGCGCCCGGAAGCCGTCGAAGTCGGTCATCACGTAGTGATCGATGTGTACCTTCAGAAGTGAGCTGACGGTGTCGACGACGAGTTGGGGACCCCCCAGAGCGAGGCTTGCGTTGATCTTCGAGTCGCCGTAGCCGGCGATCGTGACCCAGTTGTCGCGCATGATCGAGATCCCGAAGACCTTATGCCGGTCGGTTGGAATGTGCACGAGCATGATCATGTCGGCGCGCTGGTCGGTGACCCCGCCGGCCATGGCTTGGCTCTGCACGGCCTCGGCCGCGTCGCCTCGGATGTCGCTGCCGATCACGAGGACGTTCAGTGCGCTTGGAGGCAGTGCTGGCAGGGCTTGCTGGGAGGGCGAAGGCGAAGATGAGGCCGAGAGATGTGGAATGGAAGCAGACGGCGGGGGAGTTGGGCGGGACAACGCGAAGAACGCGGCCGTCACCGCAGCGACGATCACGACGAGAAGCGATACCGCCAGAAAGGCCATCCGCCTTCGGGGTCCGTGCCCTTCGCCATCCGAGCGCGGGGGAGTCGCGTCGCTCACAGTGCTTACCGTCGCATCGTGAGGGAGTCAGCGGCAGAGCCTTTCGACCCGCGATCTGTGCTTCCTGATTACGCGGGCGGGAAGGGGATCCGCCACCGTACGGCAGTCCCTCGTCCCTGCGCGGATTTGATGGTGCAGGAACCACCCAGGGCTTGTGCTCGCTGCTGCATGTTAGCAAGACCGCTGATGCGGGAGGGGTCCTCGAAGCCCTGCCCGTCGTCCTTCACCAGGAGTTCGAGGTTCCCGTTTTCCAAGACGACAGACACCGTCAGATTTGCGGCGTGCGAGTGCCGAACCGCATTGCTTGCCGCCTCTGAAAGGACGGCGAGGACTTGGCGGGCGATCGGGGACGGGATATCGTCCACGATCCCCGTCAGGTCAATGTGGGGTTTCAGGTCTGCTTCGTGCAGCGCCTTCCGGAGCGTGTCGAGGAACTTTCGGGAGAAGGTCTCCAGCGCGGTGCTGTCCCTGGTACCCAAGGAGTAGATCGTGTTCCGCAGTTCCCGGATGCTTGCGTCGAGTTCGGCTGTGACCTCGCCGATGCGGGCGTCCGCGGCGGGACCCGTGGTGAAGCGACGCAGGGCCTGGATGCGCAACCCTGCGGCGAAGAGCCGCTGGATCACCAGGTCGTGCAGATCCTGCGCGATGCGGTCGCGATCGAGGCCGATGAGGGTCTCCTCGCGGTCGCGCCGGGCTCGGTTGAGGTCGAGGGCAAGGCCGATGTGGGCGCCGAACACGTCGGCGGAGGCCACATCGGTTCGGCTGTATCCCTGGGCGCCTCCCTGCCGCGCCAGAAGAAGGAGCCTCGTCCCGGGGCTGGCATGACCGATGGGCATGGCGAGCACCTGGGAGAGTTTGGTCCCGGGGCTGGATCCGAAGACCTCGGCGGGGTCTCGGACAACGAGCGCCCGGCCACTCGTGGACGCTTCCTTCAGGGCCTGAGGGTGGGGTATCCGGCCGCCGGCGGGGAGCGCGAGAGCGCCGACGGCGGTACACACTCTGAGCGTTCCCTCCTCGGGATCTGGCTCGGCGACTACGGCGAGGACGGAATCCGAGGCCTGCAACGCCCGCTCCGCAACGAGGTCCAGGCCTTCTTCGGGCGATTGCAGCTGGTCGGCGATCAGCTCCTCGCTGGTGGCCACGCCTGCTTCGAGCCAACGTTGCCGGGCACGGCTCTCCTCATACAGGCGAGCGTTCTGGATGGCAGCGCCGGCGGCCGCAGCCAGGGCGGTGGCGAGTTCCTCGTCCTCGGCCGTGAAGTCCGCTCCGTCTTCCTTCTCGGTGAGATAGAGGTTTCCGAAGACGGCGTCTCTGACGCGGATGGGGACGCCGAGGAAGGTTTTCATGGGGGGATGGTGCTCGGGGAAGCCCACGGATACGGGGTGCTCGTGAAGGTTGTGCAGCCGCAGAGGCTTGGGATCGCGGATCAGTTCGCCAAGGACGCCGTGACCAGTGGGGCGGTCGCCAATGAGCCGAACCCGCTCGTCTTCGATTCCGACGGTGATGAAATGGCTCAGGCGCCGGTCTTCGCCGATCACGCCGAGAGCCCCGTACCGTGCACCGACAAGCTCGCACGCCGACTGCACCACACGCTCAAGCACCGATTGGAGGGAGAGGTCCCGGGCTAGGGAGACGACCGCGGCCACGAGGCTGCTCAGGTGGTCTTGGGGCAGCTTGTTGCTCATGGCATCCTCCGTCCTGGCCCGGGCATCGCCCTCTGACCAGCGGAACGTCGCCGCTTGGCAGGTACGAGGGGGACGTCCGGAGCGGTCTTTCACTATGGATTCTCAGACAAACCACCGCGAGATGCCAGAGGATGGCAAGGCTGTCGTGAAGCGCACACAAGAAAGGGCGGCCGCGGCGTGGAGCCGACAGCCGCCCGAGGGGAGAACACCTACTCAGTGCGAGGGGATCACCTTGTTGTGGGCCTCGATCGCAGGCCTGATGGCTGCTGCGGTGACGCCAGCGGCCACGATCCCGGCGATCCAAGACGTCCACGCTGCCCCGGTATGGTCAGAGTAGGCGCCGATCCACGGCGAGATGAACAGCAGGACGCCCGCCGCGCATTGGGCGTATTCAAGCCAGGGAGTTCCGGGCATGGACAGGTTCAGCGCCGCGGTAGCCACGAGCACCAGGCCGAAGACCAGCATCAGCGTTCGCGACGCGGTCGTCTGCTCGGTCCAGAGGACGGACAGAGCCGCATACAGGCCGCAGAGCCCAGCCACGTAATCCTCCCACCGGATCCACTTCTTCATGGGTTGTTTCCTTCCTTTCCTTCCCAGGGCATTCACCCAGGGATCCGCCTTTGCGGGGTGTCAGGCGGACGCTGTGGTGGCGGGCGCAGCCGCGGAAGCGGTCGGCGCGGCCTTGGAGTCCTCGGGCGTGTGCAGGACGAGAACTGGGCAACCGGCGTGCTCTGCACACGCCGCGCTCACGGAGCCGAGCATGAGCCCCATGAACCCGCCGAGCCCTCGAGAGCCGACGATCAGCAGGCGGGCCTGCCTGGTGGCCTCGATCAGGACGTGGGCTGCGGGGCCGGAGGCGACAAGGGTCTTGAGCCCCTCCGGCGGTGAGTCGCCATAGGCTTCCTCGATGGTCTTCTGGAGCACTTCGCGCGCATCTGCCTCTGGGCTCCACTCCATACTGGGGTAGGCGCCCAAAACGGCCGCCGCCGGGAACTGCCAGGCGATCGCCGCCGTGATCGGTCCACCGACGGCCGGCTCGAGCTTCATCGCCCAGCGCAGAGCTTCGACGGAGAGAGGCGAACCGTCCACGCCGACCACGATGCCTGCGATGGCCTTCCCTGCTGCGGACTCATCCATGCCTTCGAGGGTAGGTTCGCCGACGGACAGCAGATAGAGACTTAGGCCATACCGCGACGGTGTCAGTGGAGACCCGAGATGTTCACACGTTCCAGGTATTCGGGGACCCGCACGCGCCACCCCAGTTCGTGCTGGATGCGGCCCCGCAGAGTGTCCGAGGCGTGGGGTTCCCCATGGGTCACGAAGGTCATGAGGGGCGGGCGTTTGGCGCGTGCCATCCACGCGAGGACCGCGTCCGCGTCCGCATGGGCAGAGAGATTCTCGAGGCTCACGACTTCGGCCCTCACGGGAACGTCGCGCCCGTAGATGCGAAGCGACCGGGCGCCGCCCTGGAGAGCGGCGCCGCGCGTGCCTCCGGCCTGGTAGCCGCTGAGCACTATGCAGTTCCTCGGGTCCTCGGCGTAGGCCTCGAGATGGTGGAGCACTCTGCCGCCCGTGAGCATGCCGCTTGCAGAGATGATGACCATCGGACCGCCTCGGAGATTGAGGGCCTTCGACTCCTCCACGCTGCGCACCATGATCGGCAGCCGATACATCCGGCCGAACTCCTCATCGCTGATTCGGTGCTGATCCCGATGGCGGTGGTACATCTCCGTGGCGTCGACGGCCATGGGGCTGTTCAGGAAGATCGGGACGTCCGGGATGCGGTGCTTCTGCCGAAGACGGGAGAGATGGAGCATGAGGGTCTCGGCGCGGCCGACGGCGAAGGACGCGATGAGCACCACCCCTCCGCGCTCCGCCACCCGCGAGACGACCTCGCCCAATTCACGCTCGGCATCGGCATCCGGATGGCTTCGGTCGCCGTAGGTGGATTCGGTCACCAGCACATCGCAGGCTTCCAGAGGCGCAGGGGGCAGCATGAGCGGGTCGTCCTCCCGGCCGAGGTCGCCCGTGAAATGGATCGAACGCCCTTCGGCCTGAAGCTGGACTTGGGCAGCGCCCAGAATGTGCCCCGCACGGCGGAAGCACACCGTGATGCCCGTTCCCAGATCGAGGGATCGGCCGAACTCCTCTGGTCGGAAGCGCTCGATGGCGCGCTCGGCGTCGGAAACCGTGTAGAGAGGCCTAGGGGATTCATGGCGGGACGACCCGCGGCGAGCGGCCGTCCGGGCCTCTTCCTCCTGGAGGTAACCGCTATCGGGCAGGAGCAGCGTCAAGAGTTCGGCCGTCCCCTGAGTGCAGTAGACCGGTCCCTTGAACCCATCGCGGACCAACGCGGGGAGGTAGCCGCTGTGATCGAGGTGCGCATGCGTCAGCACCATGGCGTCGAGGGTCCAGGGAGGGACGGGGAACGGCCGCCAGTTGCGCTCGCGCAGGACTTTGTAGCCCTGGAACAGCCCGCAGTCTACGAGGATTCGGGTGCCGTCGTGCTCAATGAGGTAGCGGGAGCCGGTCACCGTGTCGGTCGCACCGAGAAAGGTCAGGGACGGGCCGTCGTCGTAAGCCATCTCCGCTGCGCTAACGACCTGCTTCGGCGGCGGCGATCACCGGAACCGTCCGCAGGAAGCTGTCCGGATTGAGCGAGATCGAGTCGATTCCCTCCGCGACGAGGAACTGCGCAAAGTCCGGATGGTTGCTCGGGCCCTGGCCGCAGATGCCGATGTGCACCCCGGCCGCATGAGCCCCTCGGATAGCCTGCGCGATCATGGCCGTCACCGCCGGGTTGCGCTCGTCGAAGAGGCGGGCCAGCTGTTCGGAATCCCGGTCCACGCCGAGGACCAGCTGCGTGAGGTCGTTGGAACCGATCGAGAAGCCGTCGAAGCGGGCTGCGAATTGGTCCGCGAGGATGACGTTCGAGGGAATCTCGCACATGACATAGACCTGAAGGCCGTCCGCGCCCCTGACCAGGCCTTCTTCAGCCATCACCGCGAGGACCGCATCTGCCTCTTGGGGGCTGCGGCAGAACGGGACCATCACCACGATATTGCGGAAGCCCAGCTCCTCCCGCGCCTTCCTGATGGCCCGGCATTCGAGGGCAAAGCCTTCGCGATAGCGCGGATCGTGGTACCGGGAAGCGCCCCGGAACCCCAGCATCGGGTTCTCCTCCGGCTCCTCGAACGCCGCCCCTCCCAGGAGGTTTGCGTACTCGTTGGTCTTGAAGTCACTCAGTCGGACGATGGCGGGCGCTGGATAGAACGGGCTCGCGATCTTCGCCATGCCCCTCGCGAGCCGGTCGACAAAGTAGTCTCCGGGCTCCGCGTAGCCGCGGGTGAGCTCTCGGATCGCTTCCACTTCCTCGGCGTCCCCGACCCGCTCGGGATGGACCAGCGCCATGGGATGGACCCGGATGAGGTTGGAGACGATGAACTCCATCCTTGCCAGACCCACTCCGGCCGCCGGAAGCTTCCACCAGCGGAAGGCGCCCGAGGGATCGGCGAGGTTCACCATGAGCCGGGTTCGCGTCGCGGGAAGGGCGCCGACGTCGGCCTCCTCCACGACGAACGGAACGCGACCGTCGAGGACAAGTCCCTCCGCACCCAAGGCGCAGGTCACGGTCACCGGGTTCCCGTCTGCAATGACACTGGTTCCGTCCACGGTGCCGACGACGGCCGGCACCCCCAGCTCTCGGCTCACGATGGCGGCGTGGCTGGTCGGACCGCCGTGGTCCGTCACGATTCCGGCTGCGCGCCTCATGACGGGGACCCAGTCCGGATCTGTCATGGTGGTCACCAGCACGCAGCCATCGCGGAAGGCTCCGATGTCCTTGACGTCTCTGATGACACAGGCGTCGCCCGAGGCGATCCGGTCGCCGACTGCAGAACCCCGGGTGAGGACGGGGCCCGAGCCGGTCAGGCGGTGCACACGCAGCATCGAGGCGCTCTGCGCCGATTGCACCGTTTCGGGCCTGGCCTGGACCAGGAACAGCTCGCCGTTAAGCCCGTCCTTCGCCCATTCCAGGTCCATGGGCCTGCCATAGTGCTCCTGGACCGCGATGGCCCATCGCGCGAGACCGAGGATTTCGTCGTCGTCGAGGACGAAGGCCTCCCTCTCCGAGCTTGAGGTTTCGAGCAACAGGGTCCCGGACCCGCTGCGGGCGAAGACGAGTTTTGACTCCTTCGCCCCCAGCGTCTTCCCGATGATCGGCCGCGCGCCAGGGTCAGCGAGAAGGGGGGAGAACACCTCATACTTGTCGGGCTCCACGCTCCCTTGCACCACGGTCTCCCCAAGGCCCCATGCCGCGGTGATCATGACCGCCCGAGGGAAGCCCGACTCGGTGTCGAGCGTGAACATGACGCCCGACCCGGCGCGATCGGAGCGGACCATCCGCTGGACGCCAATGGAGAGGGAGACTCCCATGTGGTCGATAGCGTGCAATTCTCGATAGGTGATCGCACGGTCGGTGAATAGGGAGGCGTAGCAGCGACGGCAGGCTTCCAGAAGTTCACGCTCGCCGACCACGTTGAGGAAGGTCTCCTGGGCGCCGGCGAAGCTGGCTTCGGGGAGATCCTCCGCCGTCGCGCTACTGCGCACCGCGACGGCAATCGGCGCGCCGGCTCCCGAACCCGCCCGGGCGATGAGCCCGCGGTACGCGGCACGAATGGCATCCGCGGAGGGACGCGGAAACTCTGCCGCCAGGATGAGTTCGCGGATCGCGGCGCCAGTGTTCCGAAGGCTGGACCGCCCCGATCGATAGTCCGCGAGCAGCAAGGCCATGGGCTCGCGAATTCCGTTCGCCTCGAGGTATTCGCGGTAGGCAAAGGCTGTGGTCGCAAAGCCCTCGGGAACCGCAACTCCGGACGCCGTGAGCGCGCGGGTCAGCTCCCCGAGCGACGCGTTCTTGCCTCCGACGTCCGGCAGGTCCTCCATGCCGATGTCGCCGAAGCGGAGTACCAGGGCCGCGTGATTCGGCTCTTCCGCAGTGGCCGGGCGCTGCCCCTCGTCGGCGGGCGCGGTCATCTTTCGCTCCGCGCCATCAGGGAGGCAACGGACTCAAGCACGTCGTGGCACGCATCGGCTGTGATCCGGCAGTGCAGAAAGACGTCCGCGTGTGCAGCGCATGCTTCTCCGCACTGCTCGCAGGTCTCGGACATCATCCTGACAATGGAGTCCGGCATGCGCCCGAAATCGGACCCGAGCCGTGAGAGCACTTCGACCGCGGCGGTGCAGATCGAGGCGCAGTTCTGCTGCCATCTGATCACCGAGCGGAGCTCGGCAACCGTGGGCTCTTCGAGGCAGCTGTCGGCCCCCGAAATACAGGCCTGTGTGCAGGCCATCGCCGCGTCGATGCATGCTCCGAGCGCCGCTCGCTGAGTCTCGCCCATGTCGGGGGCTGCAGGATGAACGACGAGGGCCTCGCGGGACGGGGACATGAAAGGCTCCTTCGGACAGACGGGGGCGGCTGCGTCGTCCCTCGTGCTCGATTGTCGAAGCCATGCTGACGGCGGTGAAGGGCCTTTGGTCCCCGCGCTCATCGGGGCGGGGCCTTCCGTCGTCGAACCCACCGGTACACCTCGTCGCTTCCCCAGACGATCACAGGGAACGGGACGAGCATCAGGATCTGCCATGGGTAGGGGGATGCCGTGCCGAAGATCGCCTGAAGCGGCGGCACGTAGACGATCGCGGCGCTGAAGGCGATCTCGAAGGCGATTCCCCAGAGCAGCAGCCGGTTCGCGCCGAGGCCGATCTGGGCGAGGGACGCCGTTTGGGTCCGCGCGGCGAATGCGGTGCCGATCTGACAGGCGACGATCCCCAGGAACGTCATCGTCGTGGCGTGGACCCACACGGTGTGGAGCGGCTCGCGACTCGTGTCCAGACCCAGATGCCAGCCTCCGGCGAAGAGGGTGAGGAAGAATCCGGTCGATACGAGGACCGTCGAAATGCCGCCGAGGAGCCCCCATGAGCGCGCGAGCATCGAGCCGTCGATGACGTTCTGCCCCCGCCTGCGGGGCGGCCGCTCCATGATTCCCGGCTCTTCAGGCTCGCGGCCGAGGGCCAGCGCTGGAAGCGTTTCGGTGCCGAGGTCCACAGCCAGGATCTGTAGGACTGTCAACGGCAGCGGGAGACCGCCTCCGGCTATGGCGTACAGGAGAAAAGGCACGACCTCGGGTGTGGCGTGGGCAAAAATGTACACGATGAATTTCCGGACGTTGTCATAGACCCGCCGTCCAGACTGAACGGCGCTGACGATCGAGGCGAAGTCATCATCCGTCAGCACCATCGTTGCCGCCTCGCGGGCCACGTCCGTCCCTGAGAGCCCCATCGCCACTCCGATGTCGGCCCGCCGCAGGGCGGGGGCATCGTTGACGCCGTCGCCAGTCATCGCCACAACCTGCCCCATGTCCCGAAGTGCGTCGGCGATCCGAAGCTTCGCTTCGGGGGAGCTGCGGGCGAAGATCATCTCGTCCGGAGCTGAGAGCAGGGTATCGAGCTCAGCCTCGGACATCCGGTCCAGCTCCCGCCCGTTGATCACGCGGATGTCGGCATCTCCGATGCCTACTCGTTGAGCCACCCCACGGGCGGTCAGACCGTGGTCCCCGGTGACGATGAGGAGCCGGATCCCGGCATGATGGCAGCGTGCCACCGCTTCGGGGACCTCGGGGCGCGGGGGATCGAGCATGCCGACAAGGCCGAGGAGTGTCAGGTCGCTTTCGGCGTCCTGCCGTGACTCCGACAGCGCCGCCTCCGAGGGGAGCCTCCGCTCCGCGACGGCCAGCACTCGCAGGCCACGGCTGGCCCAGTCGTCGACCTCTGCGGTCGCGGACGTTCTCGTGGCCTCGGTCAAGGGCTGATCTCCGCTCGCGCTGCCCATTCGCGAGCACAGCCGCATCACTTCCTCCGGCGCTCCCTTGCAGTGCAGCCATACCTCGCCCTCGGGGGACCGGTCGATCGTGGACATGCGTCGGAGCGTAGGGTCGAAATGGAGCTGGGCGAGGCGTTCGCCGTTCTGGGACTGGGGGTCGGCTCCGAGCTGCACGGCGGCGTGCAGGAAGGCGAGTTCCGTCGGGTCGCCTTCCGCGGTGCCGTCGGCGTTGAGAGACGCGTTGTTGCAGGCGACGGCGGCGGCTGCCAGGCGCTGGAGCGGCGAGCCGTGCTGTGGAGGCGCCACCGCGCGGGTCAGGTCGAGTGTGCCGTCTGCCGCCGTCCAGATGCTGAGGGCGCGCATCCTGTTCATGGTGAGCGTGCCGGTCTTGTCCGTGCAGATCACGCTCGTGGACCCCAAGGTTTCCACGGCGCTGATCTTCTTGACGAGCGCTCCTTGGCCAGCCAAGATCCGCACGCCGACGGCCAAGGCCAGGGTAATGGTCGGCAGAAGGCCTTCGGGCACATTGGCCACGAGCAGCCCGATGGCGAAATTGACCGCATCGCCCAGGGAGAGGCCGGCGGCCAGTGTACCGATCGGGATGAAGGCGATCCCCATCGCCACGGCCACCACGGCGATGACCCGAGCGACTCGGGTGACCTGCTTCTCCAGCGGACTTGGGTCGTGGCCGACCCGCTCCGTCAGGGCGGCGATTCGTCCCAGTTCGGTCTGCATACCCGTCGCGTAAACCACCGCCGTGGCCTCGCCGCCGGTGCAGCTCGTGCCGCTGAAGACCATGTCCGCTGCTTCCAGCAGCCGTTCCGACCTTCCCTCGCCGCCGGCAGTCCTGAGGACCGGAAGGGATTCGCCCGTGAGGGTCGAGAAGTCCATTTCGACCGACCCGTCGAGGACCCGGGCATCAGCCGAGACCCGGTCGCCCTCCCTCACGATGATGATGTCGCCGGGCACGAGCGACCGCGCGTCCACATGAGTCTCCTCGCCGTTCCGCAGGACGCGGGCGGTGTGCGGAAGATAGGCCGAGAGAGCTTCGACGGCTCGTTCGGCGTGACGTTCCTGGAGGAAGGCGAAGGCGGCATTGAGAACGACGACGGCGACGATCGCCACGGCGAGCGGAGCCGAACCGCTCACGAAGCTCAGCAGGGCCGCGAGCCAGAGCAGCAGGGCCAGCGGGTGAACCAGCTGTGCCAGGACCTGCTGCGGCCACTGCCTGCCTCCTTTGCGGGACAGCACGTTCGGACCGTGGACGGCCTGCCGGCGTGCCGCTTCGCGCTGCGACAGGCCTGCCCGTTGGGCCCCCAGCTCGCTCAGCAGCCGTTCTACCGGCTCTTGTGGATTGACGTCGGGCTCGCCTGCGGGCGCGGGCTCGGGGGACGCATCCATGAGCACAGTAGAGCGTGCCCGGCTGAGGCGAGGAAGGGGCCAAGGTCCCCGGGGCGAGGATCTCTACTGGCCGGCGATGACCACCTTCAGCGCGTGCTCGGTCGCGGCGTTGGCGAACGTGTCGTACGCCTCCAGGATTTCGCCGAAGCCGAACCGATGGGTCACGAATTTGCCGGGGTCGATCTCACCTGCGCTGATCTTTCCGAGCAGCTCGGGAGCGGTGGTGGCGTTGACGAGTCCTGTCGTGATGGTGATGTTGTTGATCCAGTCGCGGTCGATGGGAAACTCGACCGGCTTTCCGTGGACGCCGACGTTCGCTACCCTTCCGCCGGGGCGGATCGAGTCGAGCGCGGAGCGGAAGGTTGCGGGGATACCGACCGCCTCGATCGCGACATCGACACCGAGGCCGTCGCGGCTGAGCCGCTTCAGCTCAGCGGCGACGTCCACTCCCTCGCCGACCGTCACGGGGTCGGTCGCCCCTAACTTCGCCGCCTGCTCGAGGCGGTATTCGTTGCCGTCGACGGCCACCACCTTCGTGGCCCCAGCAGGGCCCGCGGTCATGATGGCCGCCAGGCCAACGGGCCCGGCCCCTACGACCGCAACCGTATCGCCGGGCTTCACCGAGCCGTAGAGGACGCCGATCTCGTATCCGGTGGGGAGGATGTCGCTGACCATGGCGCCTTGCTCTGCGGTCACGCCGCCGGGAAGCGGGATGAGCCCGTTGTCAGCGAACGGCACCCGGACGTATTCGGCCTGGGTTCCGTCGATGAGGTGGCCGAAGATCCAGCCGATCCCGCCGAGAGTCCGGCAATGCGAGGTCAGGCCGGCCGTGCAGAAGTCGCAGTGCATGCACTTGCTGATGCAGGAGACGATGACGCGGTCTCCGACCTTTGCCTTTCGGCAGTCAGGGCCAACCTCGACGACGACTCCCACGCCCTCGTGCCCGAGGATTCGGCCGGGGGTAACAGCTGGGACGTCGCCTTTGAGGATGTGGAGGTCGGTTCCGCAGATTGTGGTGGTGTCCATCCGCACGATCGCGTCCGTCGGATCCGCGATGACGGGATCGGCGACATCCTCCCAAGCCTTCTGGCCAGGGCCGTGGTAGACGAGCGCTTTCATGTGGCCCTCCTCTCGTGGCGAGGCTCACCCTACGCTTCCGGATGCGGCGCCTGAAGGTCCAAAGGTCCCGCCGCCGGTTAGGCGGCTTTGGTGAGCCGCGCAGCGCGTGACAAGGTGGATCCGTGAGCCAATCGTCGGGGCGCCAGCCCAAGGCCGGACGCAGCAGCGCCCCAGCACATCTCGTCGACTTCCGTCGGGCGGCTCCCGCGCCCGTCGTCCTCATCTCGGGTCCTGAGGACTACCTTGCGGCGCGGGCGCTCGACTCCATCCGCCGTCAGGCACGTGCTGCTGATCCCGGCCTTGAAGTCACGCGCCTCGACGCCCAGTCCTACACCTCCGGGGAGCTCCTGCTCGTCACCTCGCCCTCGCTGTTCGGCGAGCGGAAGCTCATCGAGGCACATGGGCTCGAATCGATGAATGAGGACTTCCTCGCGGACACCCTCGCGTACCTCGCCACGCCGGAGCCGGACATCGTGCTCGTCCTTCGGCACGCCGGCGGCACTCGAGGCAAGAAGCTGCTCGACGCCGTCAAGGCGTCGGGCGCGCCCGTCGTCGACTGCCAGCCGCTCAAGAAGGACTCGGACAAGGCGGCCTTCGTCGCCGCGGAGTTCAAGGGCTCAGGCCGACGCATCGATCGCGATGCGATCGATGCGCTCGTGGCGGCGGTGGGAAGCAGTCTCGCCGAGTTGGGCGCCGCGTGCAGCCAACTCCAGCTCGACGCAACGTCGACCGTGGACGCTGGCACGGTCGAGAAGTACTTCGGCGGCCGCGTGGAGGCGACCGCCTTCAAGGTCGCGGACGCCGCTCTCGCGGGCAAGAGCGCGCTGGCGCTCTCGTCGTTCCGCCACGCCCTCGAGACGGGGGTCGATCCGGTGCCGATCGTCGCCGCCATCGCATCGAAGCTCCGCACCCTCGCGAAGGTTGCGGGGGAGCAGGGCTCCGCTCAGAGCATCGCCCGGACGCTCGGAATGCAGCCGTGGCTCGTGGAACAGGCGCAGCGGGACATCCGGGGGTGGACTCCGGCGAGCCTCGCCACGGCGATCCGTGCCGTGGCGGAGGCGGACGCGGAGGTGAAGGGTCTGGCTCGGGACCCGGGCTACGCCGTCGAGCGCGCCCTCACCGTGGTGAGCGCCTCCGCGCGGGCCCGTCAGCGGGCCTGAG
>NZ_JBQCGQ010000149.1:0-5918 GCF_051955515.1 Sinomonas sp. | reverse complement strand
GGGGAGAGGTCCGCGTTCTGGGGGAGGGAGTCTCCCGCGAGGGTCTCGAGGGCCTTGCGGCGCTCGCGGAAAGGGAGCGCCGTGAGGTCGCGGCCGTCGAATTCCAAAAGGTCGAAAAGAATGATCCGGACCGGATAATTCCGGCGTGCCGCGGCGACGTCGGTGGGGTCGCTGAGGCCCATTCTCTGCTGGAGCCGGGAAAAGGAGGGTCGGCCCTTCGAATCCATGGCGACGATTTCGCCGTCGAGAATTGCCGGTCCCAAATCGGCGAGTCCGGCGAGTTCGGGGTAGGTTCCCGTGGTGTCGAGCCCGCGGCGGCTGATGAGCTTGAGCGGTCCGCGTGCGTCGACAATGGCGCGGACGCCGTCCCACTTCATCTCCAGCGCCCAGTCGTCGCCGTGGACCAGCCCCGGGGTTCCGATCTGCGCGAGCATGGGCGACGGCGCGGGCCCGCTCTTCGCCGCCTTCGGGCCGCGCTTTCCCGGTGCGCTTCCCGTTGCGCCGTCATCTTTACCGTGTAAATCTGACGGCGCAACAGGGTCGTTGCGCGCTCCGTGGCGCCAGTGGCCCTTGGCCTGGTCTTTCATGAGGTGGGCGAGCCAGTTGTCCTTGCCGTCGCTTGTCCCCGTCTGGATGAGCGCGAGGCGCACGGGCTTGCCCTCGGCGATGCCGGCCAGCCCGCCGCCCTTCTGCCCATGCAGGATGACGATGATTTCCTTGCCGTCTTTCCATTTCTCGAGTTCGTACGTCCCGGTGTCCCAGATGAACATTTCGCCGGCGCCGTATTCGCCTTTCGGAATGGATCCCGAGAAGGTGAGATATTCGATCGGATGGTCTTCGGTGTGTACTGCGAGATTGTTTCGCTGCGGATCAGTCGGGATGCCGCGAGGGATGGCGAAGGACGCGAGGACTCCCTCGTGCTCGAGCCGCAGATCCCAATGCAGCCGACGCGCGTGGTGCTCATGGATCACAAACGTGTTCCCCTCGCCCGGCGTGGGTGACTCGAGGGGCACCGGTTCTGGAGTCGCGGCAGGGTCTCGCTTTGCTCGGTATTCCGTCAAGCGGTCCTCCACCCGCGCCGTCGTTGGTGACCCAGCGCGGGCGGACGACGACGGCGGGAGCCTTCCAGCGTCGTCGTGCACCCGGTGCTCGTCCGGCACGAGCGGCGCGAACAGGTCGCCGTACTTCTCGATCCGCGTCGCCATCTGGTCATAGCGCACGTGTGCCAAATCCGGGGAGCCAATCTCCTCCCAGGTCCTCGGCGCCGCGACCATGGGCTGGGCACGACCGCGGAGCGAATACGGCGCGATTGTCGTCTTCTGGCCGCTGTTCTGGCTCCAGTCGACGAGTACTCGGCCTTGGCGCAAGGTCTTCTTCTGATCGCTCACCACGAGATCGGGATGATCGGCGGCGAGGGAGCGCGCGAGCTCGTGGGCCACTGCCGAGACCTGCTCCCACGTCTGGCTCATGTCGAGCTTGGCGTAGAGGTGGATCCCCTTGCTCCCGCTCGTGACGGGGACCGAGACCATGCCGAGGTCGTCGAGGATCGGCTTGATGAGGTGGGCAACCTCGACGCACTCGGTGAGCCCCGCGCCCGGGCCCGGGTCGAGGTCGAGGACGAGGCGGTCGGGGTTGAGCATCTTGTCGTCGCCGGCGGCGCGCCATTGCGGGACGTGGATTTCGAGGGAGGCCATCTGGCCGAGCCAGATCAGCGTGGCGAGGTCGTTGATGAGGGGATAGGTGTTGGTGGAATGCCGGTGATGAATTGTCACACGCTCGACCCAGCTGGGCGTCGAATTGTCCAAATTCTTCTGGAAAAAGACCTGGCCGGGCTCGTCCGCGGTGCCGACGCCGTGAACCCACCTCTTGCGGGTTGCCGGGCGATCCCGGACAACCGGAATCATGTACGCCGCGACGGTCCGCAGGTAATCGAGAACGTCGGCCTTCGTGACGCCCGCATCCGGGTACAGCACTTTGTCGAGATTGGTCAGACGGATCTGATGGCCGTCGATTTCCACGATCTCGCGTTTCGCTGCCATGGCGCCACCTTCCCACTCTCCGTGCTTCTTGACTACCCAGAAGAAGGTGAGCTATCCGAGGAGCCCCTCGCCCCGTGACCTCTGTGTGAACCGCCTTGGGGCGAAGCAGCATATCTGTACGACGATGGCGGCAGACTGCAGCATGTCAGCGTCGCCGCATCCTTTCCCATGGCACAACGACGCGATCTTGTCGAGCAGCTCAAGCCGTTCATCGAGGCGAATCTCGCCGCTCATCCCTGGGGCGGCTGGGCTGATCAAGAAGCGCATCAGGGCAGCAGAATGCCGGCGGCAGTAAGCCGCTGGAGCGCTGGAAAGAATCTGTCGTTCGTGCCGCTGCGACGGGGACCCCGAGAGTTGCACCGTGGGCCAGTTCGAGACAGCCGCGGAATTCGACGTGCGCCGCATTCTGGGCCCGAAGCATGAGCAAGCCCTCCCCGAGAAGGGGAGGGCCCGCCGTCGTGCTCTCTAGTCGTGTTTCTTGAAGGCGTCCTTCACGTCGTGAAGGGCATCCTTCACCTTCTCCCCGGCCTGCTTGAGGCCCGCGGACATCTGGTCGCGCTTGCCTTCTGCTTCGAGGTCCGGGTCGTCGTTCGAACGGCCAAGGGCTTCCTTGGCCTTGCCGCCAAGTTCCTCAGCCTTGTTGTGGGCCTTGTCGTCGAATCCCATGCTGTCCTCCGTTCCTGCGGGTGAGTGCGTTCTTCGACGTGGACTGTTTCCCCGTTCAGCGGCCCGTCAAACGGGCAAAGTTGCGGGGCGAGTCGCCCTAGGCTCGCCATCACATGAGGCGAACCCCTCAGAGGCCCATCGCGCGCAGTTCGAAGCTTGTGGGAACCGAGAGGCCCGCGATCCAGAGGCGATGATCGCCGGCAATCGAGAGAAGGGCCGAGGAGGTGCCGTCCGAGAGAAGCGCAAACTCCAGCTTTTCGCTCGGCTTCGGATATGGCCGCCACGGCCCGTTGCCGCTATGGCTGAGGACGAACACGCGGGACTTTCCTGCCACGTCTTCGCTCTCCAGGATGAGAGTTGCACCGCCCCTGCCACGTTGGCGAGACTTCACGGTGACCGTGATTTCTCGCCAACTCAGCCCTTTGGACAAAAGTTTTCGCGCACGGCGGTAAGATAACGCCGGAACCGCGAGATATAGGCTGAGAGTTCCGATGACGATCAGCCCCATAAAGCCGACGTAATACGGCTCATATTCGCCGAAATATCCGCGCCCCAGCACCATGAGGTCCTTGGCGTTACTCGGGTTGACGGTGAGTCGCAGCTGCGTGCCGGGCTGTGGGCTGGCGTTGCAGCCGTTTCCGCTCTCGAAGCCTTCCTGCTCGGGTTGGCCGTTCAGAATGAAGGAAATGGTGAGACTGCAGGCATCATTGCCTTTGTACCGATGAGCGCGTTGACCAGTTACTGTCCCTGTTGTGTGAACATAGCTCGGGGTGAGCGGGGCGATGGTGACGCCCAGGAAGTAGGCGGTGGCCATCACGGCGGCGGCAAAGGGGAGCAGAGCGGTAGCGATCAGCAAGAGAAGCTTGCGCCGCAATGAGCTTCCTCGCCACGTTGGCGGCTCGCAGCGAAGGTGCGATCTCGCCTTCAGGTAAAGACCATCCGGAAGTGCAACCGACTCCGTCCCCATGGGCGAGAGTCTACGAGGCCTTTCTCATTGCCGTCGGCCCGTTGATGCGCGGGGAATGAGTGTCGGGGCAAGCACGCGTTGACCTCCGGTGATGGCGGGTCGCCCGTTGATCGAATTCAGCAGTCCGTCCACTGCCGCGGAGGCAATTTCCCGGAAAGGCACCCGTACAGTTGTCAGAGGGACCGCCAGACGGGCGACGAGGGGAATGTCGTTGTAGCCCACAATCGAAAGGTCCTGCGGAATGCGCAGCCCTGCGCGCTGGATGACAGAAGTGAAGCCAAAGGCGGTGTTGTCGTTCACGGCGAAGACCGCCGTCGGCCGCTGTGAACCGGCGAGCAGAGCCTCAGCCGCAGCCTCGCCGCTCTCCATGCTGAACGAGGAAGGGTAGACGAAGTCAGGGACCTCGGGAATCCCGGCCTCGCGGAGCGCCTGGCGGTACCCCTCGCGCCGCGCAACGGCGGTCGGCGCGTGGTCGGGCCCGGCGACGAGGCCGATCTCGCGATGCCCCAAGTCGATCAGGTGCCGCGTCGCGAGATAGCCGCCCAGAACGTCGTCGCCCACCACGGCTGGACTCTCCCCAAAGGGGCGCAAGGCGAGCACGTGGGGGATTCCCCGCTCGACGAGTTCCGTGCAGAGCCCGCCCTCGGTCGTGGCCGTCGTCAGGATCAGCCCGTCGACGCGCGAGGCGAGCATCGCCAGACCGTTCTCCCGCTCGAGCTGAGGGTCGTCGTAAGTCGTGGCCACGAGGGCGTGATAGCCCCGGGCCGTGCTCGCCGCGGCGATCTCCTCGAAGAGCATCGCCATGACGGTGTCGGTCAGGCGGGAGACCAGTACGCCGATGGTGTTCGTCTGCTGGCGCCGCAGGTTCGCGGCGGTGGGGTTCGGCTCGTAGCCGAGGGATTCGGCGACCGCGCGGATTCGCTCGGCCGAAGGGCTCCGGTAGAAGCGGTGCTCGCGGTTCATGGCGCGCGAGACCGTGGATCGCGCGACGCCCGCCGCCTCCGCGACATCAGCGATCGTCGGGCGTCCGCCGACGCGCGTTTCTTTGGCTTCCATCAATGCCTTCCCAGACCCCCTTGACGTGCTGCTGTGAACCAGCTTACAGTCGAAGCAATCGATAACGGAATCGATTGCACAACACGATCGACAACTCGAAGGAGAGCCCCATGAGCACCATCGATCTCCGCGGTCTGGTCCCCGCCCCCGTGACCCCCTTCACCCGCGACGGAGAGGTCGACGTCGACGCCATCCACCGCCTTGGAGGCTGGCTCGGCAGCGTTGACGGCGTCAAGGGACTGGTCGTCCTCGGCCACGCCGGCGAAGGCACGTTCCTGACCCAGGCCGAGCAGGCCCTCGTCATCTCGTCGTTCCGCGACGCGGTCGAGGGCCGGCTGCCGATCATCGCCGGCATCACCGGTGAGGGCAACAAGGTCGCCGCCGAGGAGGCGCAGCGCGCGGTCGACGCCGGTGCTTCCGCCGGCCTGGTCTACCCGTCCCACGGGTGGCTGCGATTCGGCTACCAGGAAGGCGCCCCGCAGTCCCGCTACAAGGAGATCTACGAGACCAGCGGCCTTCCGCTGATCCTGTTCCAGTACCCGGACGTCACCAAGGCCACCTACAACCTCGACACCCAGCTCGAGATCGCAGGCCAGGAGGGCGTGTTCGCCACGAAGAACGGCGTGCGGAACATGCGCCGCTGGGACACCGAGATCCCCGTGCTGCGCGCGACCTTCCCCGAGCTGCAGATCCTCACCTGCCACGACGAATACCTGCTGCACACCATGTTCGACGTCGACGGCGCCCTCGTCGGCTACGGCGGGCTCGCCCCCGAGCCGCTCGTCGAGCTCATCGCCGCCGGCAAGGCCAAGGACTACGTCAAGGCGCGCGAGGTCCACGATCGCCTGCTGCCCGTGACGAAGAACGTCTACCACCGCGGCTCGCACATGGAAGGCACGGTCGCGCTCAAGGAGGGCCTCGTGGCCCGCGGCATCCTCGAGCACGCCACCGTCCGCACGCCCCTTCTGCCGCTTGCCCCCGGCGCACACGACGAGATCGCCCTCGCCCTCGCCTCGGCCGGCCTCGGCCGCGGCAGCGCGCCGGCCCGCGCCTGAGCCGCTCACGCGGAGCCGGGTCGGAGCAGGAGTCGAGGGCCCGGCGGGGGGGGGCGGCCCCCCGGCGGGCGGGCACCCGCGCGGCAGCCCACCGGGGGTGAGAAGCGCGCTCGCCATACAAAGAGCCGCAAAGAC
>NZ_JBQCGQ010000148.1:0-18711 GCF_051955515.1 Sinomonas sp. | reverse complement strand
CTGCTCCGAGACGTCGTCGCGAGTGAAGGACCGCAGGCGGTCGACGGTGGCCGGGACCGCGAACTGCGCCGCGCCGAGCTTCTCCACGAAGTAGCCGCGGCGGCATTTGCCGGCCTCCTCGAGCCGCGACAGCACCTTGTACAGGAGGCCGAATCCGCCGGTGACGTCCTCGGCCATGACCGACCCCCGCGTGATCACCCCGTACCGGTCCATCAACAATTCGGCGAGCGCATGCATCTTGACGGTCGGGTCAAGCTGCACCTGCGGCACGGCGGACCAGCGGCCCGCGGCCATGGGCGGCGCGGCCACGGAGGGAGCATCGAAGCCGAGCCCGGTAACGGCCCCCAGACGCCCGACGCGCGGAAGCCGTCCGCCGCGCAAGGACGAACCTCGGCCGCCGCCGTACGTCCGGGCCCGCGGCGTGCGGGAGGGCTGACGATGCGCGGTGTGGCCACCGTCGAGCATCGCGCGCACGGGCGCGAAGGTGTCGCCGGTAATCCGACCCGCCCACGCGAGGTCCCACAGCGCCTGCATCGCAACCTCATCGGTCAGCACCGAATCCATGCCCCCGGCGGCCTCGGCGAGCTGCCGGAAGAAGTACCCCCCGCCCCCGGCGAGGAAGTCGAGGAGGCGCTGCTGGGCGTCGTCGGGCGTGAAGTCGGGATCCGGTGCGAGCGTCAGCGGTGCCGAGTCGGCGAGGTGGAGGCTGATCCAACCGTCGCTGCCCGGGATCGCGCCCGCGCCGGTCCACAGAATCTCGCCGCTCGCCATGAGCTCGTCGAGCAGCGAGGGCGAGTAGTCGGAGACGCGCCGCCGCAGGACGAGCGACTCCCACGCGCTCGCCGGGATCGGCACCCCGGCGAGCTGGTCGACGACGGTGAGCACGCCGTCGTGCCCCCGCAGCGACCCGCGCCCCTCCTCGCCGATGTGCTGCCACGCCGCGAGGAACCGCGCGAACGTCGGCTGGTCCACGGGCTCGACGTCGGCCCGCAGCGCCGCGAGCGAGCGCCGCCGGATCCTCCGCAGCACCTCCGTCTCGCACCATTCGCCGGCCTGGCCGGTCTTGGGCGCGTCGCCGGTCGCGGGCCGGAAGGTGCCCTCGATGACGCGCCCGTCGGCGGCGAGCCGCTTGAGCGTCGCATGGACGACGGCGACACCGAGTCCCAGCCGCGCGGCCGCCTCGCCGGCGGTGAAGGGCCCGTGGGTTCGGGCGTAGCGGCCCACGAGGTCGCCGAGCGGATCCGCGACCGGTTCGATGAACGCGAGCGGGACGCCGATGGGGAGCGGAACGCCCAGCGCGTCGCGAAGCCGCGCGGCATCCTCGATCGCGGCGTAGCGCTCGTTCCCGGCGATCGAGACGGCGAGGGCCCGCTTGCTGGCCCCCAGTTCGTCGAGATACGTGCCCGCGTCTCCGTCCTCCGACTCCCGGAGGCGCTCGGCGACTTCCGCGATCGACAGCGGGCCCAAAAGTCTCAACAGGTCCGCCGTGCCCTCGACCCCGGCGAGCTTCCGGTCCTCGGCCAACCGCTGCAGTTCGCGCTCGGTCTGTTCAATGACCCGGGCGTCGAGAAGTTCGCTCAGCTCGGCGCGGCCGAGGAGCTCGTTGAGGAGCGTCGAATCGAGGGACAGGGCGGCGGCGCGGCGCTCGGCGAGCGGCGAATCGCCCTCGTACAGGAACTGCGCGACGTACCCGAAGAGGAGCGACCGCGCGAACGGGGACGGCTGCGGCGTGGTCGTCTCGACGAGTCGGAGCTCGCGGCGCTGCATCGCAGCTGCGACGTCCTTGAGGGCGGGCAGGTCGTACACGTCCTGGAGGCACTCGCGCACGGCCTCGAGGATGATGGGGAACTGCGGGTACTTCTTCGCGACGTCCAGCAGCTGGGACGCGCGCTGCCGCTGCTGCCAGAGCGGCTGGCGCTTCGCGGGATTCTGGCGGGGGAGCAGGAGCGCCCTCGCCGCGCATTCGCGAAATCGAGCCGCGAAGAGCGCCGAGCCGCCGACCTCGTCGGTCACGATCCCCTCAAGCTCCTCCGGCTCGAACACGAACAGCTCGGCCCCGGGCGGCTCGTCCTCCATCATGGGCACGCGCAGCACGATGCCGTCGTCGGCCGCCATCGCCGAGCCGTCCACGCCGTAGCGCTGGCTCAGCCGCTGGCCGACCGCAAGGGCCCACGGCGCGTGGACGGGCATGCCGAACGAGGAATGCAGCACCACGCGCCAGTCGCCGAGTTCGTCCTGGAACCGCTCCACCACCAGCGTCCGGTCGCTCGGCACCACCGAGGTGGCCTGTTTCTGCTCGTCGAGGTACTGGAGGAGGTTGTTCGCCGCGAAGGCGTCAAGTCCCGCCGCCTCGATCCGGTCCTGTGCGCGCTCGCGGTCCGCGCCGGACACCTCCCGCTGGAACGCTCCCAAGGCGCGGCCGAGCTCCACGGGCCGGCCTACGCCGTCGCCCTTCCAGAAGGGCAGCTTGCCCGGCTGGCCGAACGCAGGGGAGACCAGGACACGGTCGTGCGTGATGTCCTCGATCTTCCAGCTCGTGGCGCCGAGCGCGAACACGTCGCCCACGCGGGATTCGTAGACCATCTCCTCGTCGAGCTCGCCCACGCGACGCCCGCCGCGCGCGGCCTCCCGGGCCGAACCCTCCTCTTCGGTGCCCACGATGTACACGCCGAAGAGACCCCGGTCCGGGATCGTCCCGCCCGACGTCACGGCGAGCCTCTGTGCCCCGGGCCGGCCCTCGATCGTGCCCTCATCCCGGTCCCAGATGATGCGCGGGCGCAGTTCGGCGAACTCGTCGCTCGGGTACTTGCCGGAGAGGAGGTCGAGGGTCGCCTCGAAGGCGGACCGCGGCAGGGTCGCGAACGGCGCAGAACGGCGGACGACGTCGAACCACTCCTCGACGTCCACCGGACCCAATGCCGTGGCCGCCACGGTCTGCTGCGCAAGGATGTCCAGCGGGTTGGCGGGAATGCGCAGCGCCTCGATCTGGCCGGCGAGCATGCGCTCCACAGTGATCGCGGTGTGAACGAGGTCCGCGCGGTGCTTCGGGAACAGGACGCCCTGGCTCACTTCGCCGACCTGGTGCCCCGCGCGCCCCACGCGCTGCAGCCCCGACGCGACCGACGGCGGCGACTCCACCTGGATGACCAAGTCCACGAGGCCCATGTCAATGCCGAGTTCGAGGCTGCTGGTCGCGACAACGCACCGCAGCCGCCCGGACTTGAGATCGTCCTCGATCTGCGCCCGCTGCTCCTTCGACACGGAGCCGTGGTGGGCGCGCGCCAAGACAGGGTCGGCGCCCGCCGTCTGCCCGGCCTGCGCCATCATCTCGGCCGGCGTCCGCGTGGCCGGCTTCTCAGCCACGGGTTCGTCCCACACCGAGGCCGCGAGCTGCCGTTCCGCGTAGATCTCGTTGAGCCGACCCGTGAGCCGCTCGGCGAGGCGACGGGAGTTCGAGAAGACGATCGTGGAACGGTTCGCGAGGATCAGGTCGACGATCTTCTCCTCCACATGCGGCCAGATTGAGGCCTGCGGCTGGAGGCCGGTGGCGGGACCGGTGTCGTGGGCGGCGGCCGCGGCCTGAAGGTCGCTCATGTCCTCCACAGGCACGGTGACGGTCAGCTCCCACGTCTTCGCGGCGGGCGGCGCCACGATTTCGCAGGGCGCCTGCCCGGCCAGGAATTGCGCGACAAGCTCCCGCGGTTCCACGGTTGCGGAGAGGCCAATGCGCTGGGCGGGCTTCGGCAGGATCGCGTCCAGCCGTTCGAGCGATACCGCGAGGTGGGCACCGCGCTTCGTGCCTGCAACTGCATGCACCTCGTCCACAATGACCGTCTCCACGGCCGCGAGCGTTTCCCGGGCCTGCGACGTCAGCATGAGGTACAAGGATTCCGGCGTGGTGATGAGGATGTCCGGCGGATTGCTCAGGAGCGCGCGCCGATCAGATGCCGACGTGTCACCAGAGCGCACTCCCACGCTCACGTCTGGGACGGGGGAGCCGAGCCGCCGCGCCGTCTGCGAGATCCCGATGAGCGGGGCGCGCAGATTGTGCTCGACGTCCACGCCCAGTGCCTTGAGCGGCGAGATATAGAGGACTTTGGTGAGGTTCTTGCTCTTGGACGTACGACGGCGGGGGCGCGGCAAGCCGGGCAGCGCGCCGTCGTCGTCGGCTTCTTGGGCGGGGCCTGCCGGCTCGTGCCGCATGAGGCGGTCGAGGGACCAGAGGAAGGCGGCGAGGGTCTTGCCGGACCCGGTCGGGGCGACGACGAGGGCGTGCCGGCCCGACGAAATGGCCTCCCACGCGCCCGCCTGAGCCGGGGTCGGCTCGCGGAAGGCCCCTAGGAACCACTCGCGCGTGGCCGCCCCGAAACGCTCGAGCACCCCAGCAGTGGGGGCGGGAGCGTTTCCGGGCGTCATGGGACCATCATCCTCCACCCGCCCGACAGAATAACGGCTACATCGGTTGGAAGGCCTTGAGGGTCAGGAGGTGGACGCCCGCCTCGCTGCATGCGGTCTGCGGGTCCGCAATGAAGAGGGAGCCGTAGTCCTCGGGCGGATAGACGCGCAGGCCCGCGGCTTGGACCTGGGTGCAGCTTCCCGCGTAGAGGCCGGGCTGGGTGTAGCCGAAGTCGGCGGCTCCGGCTTGGCCCGGGTTCAGCACGATGTCGACGACGGCGGCCGACGTGTCGCGGTCCGCGGGCGCGCCGATGGGGTCACCTGTGGGGCCGTTTGTCAGGGACAGGCCCGCGAAGCCGCTCAGGAGGCAGGGAGTGGAGCCGGTGTTCGTGAGCACGATCTTCGCGTAGACGTGGCCAGCGGCCCCGCCTGCGCCCTGACCGAGGGACGCGGAAAGCTGAGTGGAGACGCACCGCGCGGGAAGTCCGCCGGCGTTCCCGCTCGAGGCGGGGGCCGCCGTCGTACTCGAAGAGGCCGAAGCGGACGCGGACGTCGTCGGGCTCGACGTGCTCGGGCTCGCGCTCGTCTGGCCCGTGGCGTTGTTGCCGCATGCGGAGAGGGAGAGGGCGCTGACGAGCAGCGCAGAGGCAAGAACCGCGGGGCGCAGAATGCGTGTCACAGTCCCACGATTCACTCCAGTAACACCAGCGTCAAGTAGTGACAGCTTTTGTCACAAGAACGTTAGGAACAGACCCCCTATCGGAGGGCCTGCGTGCTATCGGAGGGGCTGCGCGACTTCGACGATGAGGCCCTCGGGCCCGCGGATGTAGGCGAGCCGATAGATGTCCTCGTAGTCGACGACTTCGCCCATCGTGCCGTAGCCGGCCGCTTGGGCTTTCGCCAGGACGGCCTCGATATCGGGCACCCTGAAGGCGATGTGCCGGTAGCCGTGCGCGTTGGCGGGAAGCTCGGTCCGGTCGTCGGCCGGGACGGGGGACTGGAATTCGCTGAGCTCCAGTTTCCCGCTGCCATCGGGGGCGCTCACCATCGCCATCTTGACCTGGGTCCCCTCCAGCCCGATGATCCGGTCGACCCACGTCCCGCCGAGCTCGGCCCGCCCCTCGCAGCGGAATCCGAGGGCGACGAAGAATTGCGTGACTGCTTCGAGGTCATGGACGACCGCGCCCATGTGGTCGAACTCGAACGATGCCATGGGGGCAGGCTACCCCTACGGGCTCCAGGCCGCGTCGGTATCGTCAGCCCCCGCGCACCTCGACCTCGACCACCTGCACCGCGTTGTTCCCCATGCCGCGCAGGTTCCACGGCGTCTCCAGGGGCTGCACGGCTCCCGAGGAATCGGTGGCCCGGACGGCCAGAGTATGGGCCCCGGGCGTCGCCACCCACGGGAACGACCATCCCACCCACGCGAAGGCGCCATCAGCAGCGTCCAGATGCGCCTCGGCCCACGCCCCGTCGACGGCCACCTCGACCCGCGCAACATGCCCGTCGCCGGACCATGCCCGCCCCCGCAGCATCGTCGGCCCCGCGTCCACGATCCGCCGCCGCGTCAGGAAGTCCGGAATCCCGGGAGGCACCATCAGCGAACGGACCCTGATCCGCGAGACGGGAGTGCCGTCGTCGTCCGCGTCCTGCTGATAGCGGTAGGCGACCGCCTGCTGGTACCCGGCGAAGGGCTCGGTCGACGCGGTGATGGACCGCAGCCACTTGACGCTCGCCATCCCGTACCAGCCCGGCACCAGGAGCCTCACGGGGAAGCCGTGCTGCGGCGGCAGGGGGCGGCCGTCCATCTCGTAGGCGAGGAGGACGTCGTCGGCCATCGCCTCGGCAACGGTGAGGCTGCGCGCGTACTGGTGCTCCACGCCCTCCTGCACACCGCGGTCCTCGCCCGCGAACACGAGGTCGACGGCGTCGGGCGAGAGCCCCGCCTCCGCGAGCAGCGGCGCGAGCGGGGTGCCGATCCACTCCGCGGTGCCGAACCCGCCGAGGTCCCACGGCTGGCTGACAGGGCGCGGGTCCAGGCGCGAGCGACCGTTGCCGGCGCATTCGAGCGTGACGGTCAGGGTGCGCCGCGGCTTGCGTTGGAGGTCGCTGAGCGTCAGCGTGAGCGGATGCTCGACCGCGCCGCCGATCGTGAGCCGCCACGAAACTGGGTCGATCTCGGGAACGTCGAAATGGGTGAGCACGTAGTGCATTCCGGGCGGCGTGACGGGCCAGCGGAGGGACTCGAGCGGGGCCTCGTGGTTGCGGAGGCCGAGGATGAGCTCGTCGCGGGAGACGGGCGCCGCAGGCGTCGGGGGAACAGGAACAGGGGCCGGGGGAGTGTGGTGCTGCGGCCGGTGCTGGGCGGTGATCTTGGCTCGCATGCAGCCAGTGTGGGCGCGCCCGGCCCGGATCTCACTGCCCGCTCCTCCGCGCCGGCCCCGCTCCTCCGCGCCGGGCCCGGCGCGGAGGTGCGGGGAAGCCGCGGCGATGCCCCAAGCCTCACGAAGCGCTGGTCTCAGGCACGGCAGCCCCCGCCGGCGGCCGCCGCGCGGCAAGGCTCGCGGCCGCCGTCGTGGTCAGGATGGTGACGAGCGCGCCCAGAAGCAGCGCGGAGTCCTCGCCGGGAGCCAGGACGCCGAGGCTCCGCCCGATGGTCGCGGCCGCGACCGGCACGCCGAGCTGAGCGGCGGACGCCGTGGCGAACGCGAGCGGCAGCCCGGCGAGCCGCGCGGCGGCATGGGCGACGACGGCCCCCACCCCGAGCAGGAGGCCCAGCCCGATCATCTCGGGATGGCCCGCGAGCTGCCGGAGGTCGATCGACGCGCCAAGCCACACGAAGAACACCGGCCCGAGGAACCCGTCGTTGAGCGCGAACAGCTGCCGCGCGAGCCTCCGCGGCTCGCCCACGGCGGACACGGCGAGCCCGAACGCGAAGCCCGCGAGCATGATCGAGACGCTGAAGAACACGGCGAGCCCCGCGAGCGCGAAGAGGATTGCGAGCTGGATCCTCAGCTCGAGCGCGAACTTCCGCTCCTCGGAGAGGTGATGCACCCGCTGCCGCGCGCCGTTGGCTTCGAAGTGCCGCAGGAGCCACCAGACGACGACGGCGCACCCCGCCACCGCGAGCGCCCCCAGCGCCTTGGGGCGGGCGTGGGAGGGGGCGAGGGCGCGCGGCAGCGCGACGATGGCCGCGACGTCCGCGAGGGCTACTTGAGCGGTGAGTTCGAGGACCGACGGGCCTTTGAACGCGAGCGAATCGAGGATGGGCAGGACGAGCGCCGCGGACGAGGAGCCGATGAGGACCGCATACAGGGGCGCCTTCGCGGATCCGAGCAGGAGGGCAATCCCGGTGCCGAACGCAACGGCGACGACGGCCACGAGCACCGCGCGGAGCGCGCCCTTGCCGATGGCGGCCCGGATGGTGCGGTCGCGGATGGGTACGTGGGTGCCCGAGACGAACATCATGAGCGCGAAGCCGATGTCCGCGAGGAACGTCAGCGTCGAGTTCCCGGAGTCGACCCAGTTGAGGAGGGATTTCCCGATGACGACGCCGGCCAGCAGCTCCCCGAGCACGAGCGGCAGGTGCCACGAGCGTCTCGCGGCGAGCAGGGGCCCGAGGAGCGCGACGACGCAGATGAGCGAGAGCTCCACGAAGGACAAGGGGCAGCCCTCAGTCCGCGGCCGCCGGCAGCTCGACGATCTTCACGGGAATGTCCGTGTTCTCGTCCGTGTGGTAGCTGGCGCAGACGCGATGGTAGCCGTCCGCGATCTGGAGGGGGAAGCCGAGGGCAAGGCTGCCGCGCACCAGCAGGATCGGGGAGAGCTTCTCGCCGCGGCGGATCTTCTCGAGGTCGGCCTGGACGTGGGCGTTGTCCTCGTTGAGCAGCTCGAGGCGGGAGGCCCGCAGGATGTCCTTGGCCTTCTGATGGGTGACGGGGGCTTCCTTGAGGGCCTCGACGATGGACTCGACCTCGTCAGGGTTGGCGACGAGGGCCAGGTACGCGGCGGCGGCCGGGTAGTCGTGCTTCGCGGGCTCGTCGAGCCATGTGACCGACACGGGCTGCTCCTTTCGGCGGGCTGGCCGCATCATACGCCGCGCCGGTGACGGGCCCTAGGGAGCGCCGTCGTCCAGCCGCTGTGCCTCGACTCGGTCGCCGGGTCCTCGCTGCCTCCCGAACGCGGCCTCGAACTGCCGGTCGAACTCGTCCCAGTCGCGGGCGAAGAACTCGACCGTCCGCCCGTCGGAGTCCACTCCGGCGACGCTGAACTTGACGTGGTCGCCCTGTGAGGCGGACTCGCCGTACCCCGCCTCCTCGAACGGGATGCCCTCGTCGACGAGCGCCGCGCCGACCTTCGCGGCGAGTTCCCGCCGCGCAGACTCCGTCATGCCGCCTTCGAGGAGCTCGGCCTCGGCGACGACGGCGGCAGGCTCCCCGCCGCCGTCGACCCGAGCCCTGATGCCGCGCGCCGTCAGGGCGGCAAGCGCTCCGGACGTGGCGTCCCCGGCGACGCGGACCGTCATGGTCACCCGCTTCATGCGTCTCCCCCCGAGGAGGCGACGCTGTGCTCCTTCGACGCTTGGTCTTCCATGAGTTTGCGCTGCTTGTCGAGTTCCTTCTCGCCCTCCTCCTCCGCCTCGTACAGCTTCGCGTTGCTGATCTGCAGTTCGCGCATGATCGCGTCCAGCTTGAGGTGCAGCGCGGCCGTATCCCGGTTCTGCGTGTTCTGGATGATGAACACCATCAGGAAGGTCACAATCGTGGTGCCCGTATTGATTACAAGTTGCCACGTGTCGGAGAAACCGAGGAGCGGCCCGCTCAGCGCCCAGGCGACCAGGACGGCAACCGCCGCCGCGAACACCCAAGCGTGACCGAGAATCTTGGCGGTCTTCGACGTGAATCGGGTGAAGAAATCGGGCTTGCTGCCCTGGTCGTCTGTGGTGGTCATTGTGCTCTCATCACTCCTGACTGTTGTGCGGCAGGAATTCCTGGGCCTTTGTCTTGACCCCTTCCTTGATGATGCCCCATGCACTGTCGTCGCCCTTGAGCATGGCCTTGGCGCTGTTGATGGCCTGCTCGAAGGTGGCGTGCGGGGGAATCGGCGGAATGTCGGGGTCGGTGTGGACGTCCAGAAGCGTGGGGCGATCGGCGGCGAGGGCTTTCTCCCACGCCGGTCCCAGCTGGTCCGGGCTCGTGACGGTGATGCTGTTGAGGCCCAGCACCGACGCGATTCCGGCGAAATCGACGTCCGGCAGATCCTGGGATTCCCGGAATGCCGGGGCGCCGCCCATGGCCCGCATTTCCCACGTCACCTGATTGAGGTCGTCATTGTGCAGTACGGCCACGATGAGCCGGGGATCTGCCCATTCTTTCCAATAGCGCTTGATCGTAATGAGCTCGTTGAGTCCATTCATCTGCATTGCCCCGTCGCCGGCAAAAGCAATCACCGGCCGGTCCGGATGGGCGAATTTCGCGCCGATCGCATAGGGAACGCCGGGCCCCATTGTCGCGAGGTTGCCCGAAAGCGAGCCGCGAATGTGACCGTGGAATTTGAGCTGCCGCGCGTACCAGTTGGCGGACGAGCCCGAGTCGGCGCTGATGATCGCATCCTCGGGCAGCCGGTCGGAGAGCTCCGAGAAGACGCGCATGGGGTTGACCGGGTCGGCCCCGACCATCGCCTCGGCCCGCATCGTGGCCCACCAGCGCGAGACCTTCGACTCGATGTCCGTCTGCCACGTCCGGTCTTCCTTCCGGCGCAGATGCGGGATGAGGGCCCGCAGCGCCGTCGCCGAATCCGCGACGATGTTGAACTCGTACGGGTACCGGAGCCCGATCATCCCGGGATCGATGTCGATCTGCACGCCGCGGGCCTGGCCCTCCTTCGGCATGAACTGCGTGTACGGGAAGCTCGAGCCGACGGTCAGGATCGTGTCGCAGTCCCGCATCATCTCGTAGCTGGGCCGCGTCCCCAACAACCCGATCGAACCCGTCACGTACGGGAGGTCGTCCGCGAGGACGTCCTTCCCGAGGAGCGCCTTGGCCACGCCCGCGCCGAGCAGGTCGGCGACCTCGCGCACCTCCGCGGCTGCGCCCCGCGCGCCCTGCCCCACGAGGATGGCGACCTTCGTGCCCTGGTTCAGGAGCTCCGCGGCACCCAGGATGGCGTCGTCGTCGGGCTGGATCTGCGGCCAGCGGATGCCGAGGCTTGAGGGCACCATCTTGAACGCGTGCGACGGCGGCGCGTACTCGAGTTCCTGCACGTCGCTCGGGATGATGATCGCCGTGGGGGCGCGCTTGCCGAGCGCGATCCGGATGGCGCGGTCCAGGACGTTGGGCAGCTGCTGGGGGACTGTGACCATCTGGATGTAGTCCGAGGCGACGTCCTTGAAGAGGGTCATCAGGTCGACCTCCTGCTGGTACGCCCCGCCCATGGCACTGCGCGCGGTCTGGCCCACGATGGCGACGACGGGCACGTGGTCGAGCTTCGCGTCGTAGAGGCCGTTGAGCAGGTGGATGGCGCCGGGACCCGAGGTGGCCATGCAGACGCCCACCTTGCCGCTGAACTTCGCGTAGCCCACGGCTTCGAAGGCAGACATCTCCTCGTGCCGCGCCTGGATGAACTTGGGCTGGTTGTTGGCCTTGCCGAATGCAGCGAGGATGCCGTTGATGCCGTCGCCGGGGAAGGCGAAGACTTTGTCCACGTTCCATTCGCGAAGGCGTGAGAGCAGGTAGTCGGCCACGGTCTGGGATGCCATGTCAGTCTCCTTTGGCGAGGATTGATGCGGTGCGGGCCGCGAGGGCCATGATGGTCAGGGCCGGGTTGGCGCTGCCCTGCGTGGGCAGGACGCTCCCGTCGGTGATGTACAGGTTGGGGATCGCGAAGCTGCGGCCCGAGGAGTCGACCACTCCGTGCTGTTCGTCCGCCGCCATGCGGGCCCCGCCCACGAGGTGGGCGTAGCGCTTGACGGTCATGGTCTCCTCGGCGCCGGCCGCGGTGAGGATGCGCTCCATGACGGCCTGGGCGGCGTCCATGAGCTGCCGGTCGTTCTCGCACTGGCTGTACGAGAACGTGGCCACCGGGAGCCCGTGCCGGTCCTTCTCCTCGGCGAGGGTCACGCGGTTCTCCGCCAGCGGAAGGAACTCGCACAGCGCGCCGAGGCAGGACCAGTGGGGGTAGTCGCTCATGTAGCGGCGCAGCTCGGCGCCCCAGTGCCCTTGCGCCGCCACGTGCTCGGCCCACGTGATGGGCAGCGGCGAGACCGTCTGGATGGAGAACCCGCGCTTGTACGGCTTCGACGGGTCCGTCTCGTAGAACTCCTCTGTGCTCACCTCGGGCGGCGGCGCCTTGTACATGCGGACCTCCGCGGCGAACCGCCCGGCCGTCTGCGGAGCGCCCTGGACCATGAGGTACCGGCCCACTTGGTCGAAGTCGTTGCACATCCCCTCGGGGAAGCGCGCGTTGGCCGAGTTGAGCAGGAGCCGCGGCGTCTCGATGGAGTAGCCGGCGACGGCGACGATCCGCGCACGCTGGAAGCGTTCGACGCCGCCCCGAACGTAGTGCACGCCGGTCGCCTTCCCCGTGCGCTCGTCGAAGCCGATGCGGGTCACCATGGAGTCGGCCCGCACCTCGGCGCCGTGCGCGAGGGCGTCCGGGATGTGGGTGATCAGCGGCGAGGCTTTGGCGTTGACCTTGCAGCCTTGGAGGCAGAAGCCGCGGTAGATGCAATGCGGCCGGTTGCCGAAGCGCCCGTTCGTGATGGCCACGGGCCCCACCTTCGCGGTGATCCCGCTCGCGAAGGCGCCCCTCAGGAAGATCTCGCCGTTCCCGGAGACGGGATGGGGCCGGTACGGGTAGGTGTGCTGGTCGCCCCAGGGCCAGGTCTCGCCCGCGACGGGCAGTTCCTCCTCCAGATCCTCATAGAAGGACCGGAGGTCTGGGTATTCGAGGGGCCAGTCGGCGCCCACGCCATCGGCGGAGAACGTGTGGAAGTCGCTCGGATGGAACCGCGGGGTGTAGCCGGCGTAGTGCACCATCGAGCCGCCCACGCCGCGGCCGGAGTTGTTCGAGCCGAGCGGCACGGGGTCCGAGCCGTCGATCACTCGCGGCTCGGTCCAGTACAGGTGATGCGAGCCGGCTTCGTCGCTGACCCAGTCCCTTTCGGGGTCCCAGAAGGGGCCGGCGTCGAACGCCACGGCGCTCCACCCGGCACGGGCCAGACGCTGCAGCATGGTCGACCCGCCGGCGCCGCAGCCGACGATCGCGATGTCCACCTCGTCCTGGTCCTCGAAGCGGCGCATGTCCTTCCGCAGCCCGTGGTCGATCCCGGGGCGCGGCGGGAGCAGCCAGGCCGAGGAGTTGCGCTCGCGGACGGCGCTCATCCGTCACCTCCTGCCTTCGCGGCCGGGTCCTGATCTGGGCGCGCGTCCCGCACCTCGAACGGCTCGAGCCGGTCGAGGCCGAGGTTCTTGTAGCCGCGCGGGTACGCGGGGCCGGGGAAGCCGATCTCGTCCCACGCCCACGGGTGGGAGTAGAAGGCCGTGCACGCGTAGCGGGTCCAGAGGCTCCACACGCGAGCCGACGTCATGCCATGCCACTTCTTGGAACCGAGATCCTGGACGGCCCGGAGCAGGGAGGCCTGCTGGTCCAGCGTCACCTCGGGGAAGCCCTGGCCGTGCCGCTCGACTGCGTCCCGGTCCAAGGCAGCGAGCGTCTCGCGCCAGGCCTGGCCGTCCTCGGGCAGGTCCGCGTACCGCCAGCCGTCGGTCTCCGCCTCGGCCAGGCGGCTGTCCACCATGTTCACCACGGGTACCCGGGGGTCCGACTGCTGGTCGAGCAGCTGGTCGAAAAGGGCCCGGGCCACGGCCTCTTCGCGCGGCGTGAAGAAGCGGATGTCCGGGGGCAGGCCCAGCCGGACCAGGACGGCTCCCTGCGTCGCCTGGTCCCAGTGGTCCGATTCGTCCACGGAGCTGAAGCCGGGGTAGCGCTCGCCGCCGTCGCGGGGGGAGAGGGGGAGGCTCACTTCTCCCTCCTCAGCACGGCGGCGAGCAGTCCCATCCCGCCAACCAGGGTCACGAGCAGGGGAGCCAGGAGCGGCGGGCCCATCTCCACGTTGTAGCGCAGGTTGGAGAACCCGCCAGGCTTCTGGGCGATGCCGCGCAGGTGGAGGTACGTTCCCTGGAGGCCGTTGGCCACGATCGCCGCGCTGGCTACGGGCAGCGCCGTCTTGGCCATGCGGCGGCTGAACACTCCCGCAACCCCGGCGGCCGCCCCGACGGGGCCGAGCGCCACGGGCGCCCACATCCACGGATTGCCGAAGCTCGCCTTATCGTGTTCGAGGTAGATCTCGGCGGCCGTCACAAGGGCTCCGGCTGCGGTCAGCGCCGAGAGGGACCGCTCGAACCGGCCTGTCTCGACGTTCCTGAGCAGCCGGTCGATCCCGTGCCGGACGTCGTCGGGCGTGTTTCGCATCTGCGGCTCCTTCTCTACGAGACAACTGTGGTTGCGCAAGCTTTGCGATGACGCAACCGATGGGGGGATACTGGGCGCGTGGAGAAAAGCGCATTCAGTGGTCGACGCGAGCAGGTCGACGCCGCCCTGCGGGCGGCAGATGTGCTGCTCCACGTCGCTGCGCAGTCGGTGGTGGAGGTCGAGGATCTCGTCACCACGCCGCAGCTGCGCGTCCTCGTGCTCATTGCGCTCCAGGGCCCGCAGAACCTCGGCGCCGTGGCCAGGGAGCTCGGGGTGCACCCTTCCAACGCCACGCGCACGTGCGAGCGCCTCGTGGTGGCCGGGCTGCTCAGCCGGCGGGAGGACCCGGCAGACCGCCGCTTCCTCCAGCTCGATGTCACCCAGTCCGGGCGGGACCTTGTGGAGTCCGTGATGGAGCATCGCCGCAAGGCGATCGCGAAGGTCATCGAGAACATTCCGGCTGCCTCCCGCGAGAGCGTCGCCTCGGCGATGGCCACCTTCGCGAACGCCGGGGGTGGGCTCGGCACCGAGGATGGCCGATTCACCCTCGGCCTCAACAGCTGATTCACCGGAATTCCCCCGCCGCAAACGCGAGCGCGATCGCGGCATTCGCCGTCGCAGCCCGGCGTCGCTCTGGGTCGAAGGCGGCGAGCCCCACCATCGTGAGCGCGTGGAGGGTGTCCACCCCGCCGCCGAAGTGATGCATCGTCCGCCCGCCACGGGCGGTCACGGCGGCCTGGAGGAGGTGCCGCGCACCGAGGATCCGGATGGCCTTCCGCGCGCGGGCGTCCGGCGTCGTCCCGACGAGGAGACGCTCCACCGTCCCCGGAATGAGCAGCTCGGCCGCGCCGTAGGCTGCGCGGAGCACCTCGAGCGGCTTCATCGCGAAGCCTTCGCCACGAGGGTGCCGACGACGGCCGCGGCCCCCGCGAGGACTGCGCCTGCCGCCGCGGCCACCGCACCGTGGTGCTGTGAGGCCATGAGCTGGTAGCTGCGGGAGGAGGACTTGTTGTCGAAGATGCCGTGTGTCCCGAAGTCGCGCGAGGCATCGGCCGGCTCCCACAGGTTCGCGGGCTGGTTCGGATCCCGGCGGTCCGAGGTCTGCTGGGACTTGAAGCCGGTCTTCGCGAGATACCGGTCCAGCACCCCGGGCATGATCGCGTTGGCGATGAGGGTGGCCGCGGTGCTCCCGCCTACCCAGTACTCGCGGCGTTCGGGATGCGCGGCCGCGTGCACCACGCCCTTCGCCGCGACCTCGGGCTGGTAGATCGGCGGCACCGGCTGGGCCTGGTTCGGCAGGCGCGAGAGGACCCACGAGAACTGCGGCGTGTTCACGGCCGGCATCTGGACCATGGTGGTCCGGATCCGGCTGTGCTCGTGGAGCAGCTCGGTCCTCAGCGACTCGTTGAAGCCCTGGATCGCGTGCTTGGCCCCGCAGTAGGCGCTCTGCAGCGGGATTCCCCGGTACGCGAGCGCGGAGCCAACCTGCACGATCGTCCCGCTGTTCCGCGGCCGCATGCGCTTGAGCGCGGACATCGTGCCGTACACGTACCCGAGATAGGTCACCTCGGTGACCCGCTTGAATTCCTCGGGCTTGATCTCGTCGAACTTCGAGAACACGGACGTGAAGGCGACGTTCACCCAGACGTCGATCGGTCCGAGCTCGCGCTCGACGCGCTCCGCAGCGGCGTCGAGCGCTTCCGCGTCGGCGACGTCCACGGAGATGGTGAGCGCCTTCCCGCCCGCGGCCTCCACCTCGGCGGCGGCCCCGGCGAGCCCGGCCTCGCCACGCGCAAGGAGGGCGACGGCGTCGCCCTCCTTCCCGAAGGCGATCGCCGACGCGCGGCCGATCCCCCCGCTCGATCCGGTGACGACGACGACGCGACGTGCTCTGCGCATGTGGACTTCTCCTTCGGCTTTCGCGGGCATGAGGGTCATTCCCCTCGGGGTGCTGGTTCCGGTTCGATCCCCCACGTCCCGGTGTGCGACTCTCCGGGTGCGAGCGTGATGAGCCCCTCGCGCGAGTTGAAGGCGTTGGGGGCGCAGGTCATCGGCTCCACGCCGAGGCCTGTGCGGTGGCGGTCCTCCTGGGGGAGGGTGTCGCCGGTGAAGATCTCGAAGTAGGGGTAGGTCTCGTCGACCCACAGCGCGACCGGCGCCGACCCATCGGGGCGGGCGAGGTGCACACGGGCCCGGCCGTCGTCGTCGCGCTCTAAGTCGGTGAAGGTGACGTCGATGTGCCGGTCCCCGAGCGGCTGGAGCTCGCGGAGGTCGTACTGGGTGCCCTCCACGCTCTCCCGCCCGGTGGGGATGCCCTCCTCGTCCACGGGGAGGTAGACGGAGCCGGGGACGCGGACCAAAGCGCGGTCGATGTGCGGTGTGCCCACGCTCAGGTAGGGGTGCGCGCCCGTGCCGTAGGGGCAGGGCGTGCTGCTGCGGTTGATGGCGGTGGTCCGCACGGTGAGGCCATCGGCGTCGAGCGTGTACTCGAGGTGGCATTCGAGCACCCAGGGCCAGCCCTGGCAGGCGTGCAGGGTGTGCGCGAAGCTGATGCTGCTCTCCGTGCTGTGCTCAACGGTCCAGTTCGCCCAGCGGGTGAGACCGTGGATGGCCCCGCCCTTCTCGGGCTCGCTCAGGTCGAGCTGCTCGGTGCGTCCCTGCCACGTGTAACGGCCGCCGGCGATCCGGTTGGGCCAGGGGATGAGCGACTGGCCGCGGGCTCCCGTGCACATCTCGTGCTCCGCGTAGCCGTCGAGCAGCGAGCGGCCTCCGACGTCGTACTGGCGCAGGGCTGCGCCGACCTCCGTGAGGAAGACGCGCTGGTCCCCGAGCGAAATGGTGTGCTGCCGCCCTGAGGGCGGCCATGGCCCTCTCAGGGCGGCCCTTGGGGCCCCGGGGTCTGGCATGTCCATGAGGCTGCCTCCTCCTAAGTGGCGATCTTAACGCAATGGTTGCGTACCCGCAACGGATGGAGTCAAACACAAACTCGCAGAAACGAGGCGAGAGGCGCCGCAGTGATTGCGTGGCCGCAACTGTTGCGCTACCGTTGCCGCATGGCTGATGCCAACGAGTTCCAGCCGCACGTCCTGCGGGAGTACGCCATGCTCGCGGACGGGGTTCGGGCCGCACTGCTCGGCCCCCGAGGGGACCTCGCCTGGATGTGCGTCCCCAAATGGCACGACGAAGCCGTCTTCTCCACTCTGCTCGGGGGCCGCGGCTGCTTCGCGGTCACGCCCACCGATCGCCGCTTCGTGTGGGGCGGGCAGTACGAGGACGGCACGCTCATCTGGGTCAGCCGCTGGATCACGAGCGAGGGCATCATCGAATGCCGCGAGGCCCTCGCCTACCCCGGCGACCCGCACCGTGCCATCCTGCTCCGCCGGATCCGGGCGGTGGAGGGCACGGCGGAGGTGCGCGTCGTCGTCGACGTCCGCGCCGGCTTCGGCCACCACGCCATGGGGCGGCTGCGCGAGGACGAGGGGATCTGGACCGCGAGAAGCGGGCCGCTCCGGATCAGGCTCAGCGGGGCGGCCGAGGCGAAGGCGCCGGGTGGCGAGATCGAGTTCGTGGTCAAACTTCCCGAGGGCCGGCACCATGACTTGGTCCTCGAGGTCTCCGACGTGGAGCTCCCGGACGAGCTGATCCAGCCCGACCAGACCTGGACCGCCACCGAGTACGGCTGGCACCGGCAGGTGCCCGAGTTCGAGAACACCATCGCCCCCGACGACGCGCGGCAGTCCTACGCCGTGCTGCGCGGCCTCACCGGCGCAGGGGGAGCGATGGTCGCCGCTGCGACCATGGGCCTGCCCGAGCGGGCGGAGCAGAAGCGCAACTACGACTACCGGTACGCGTGGATCCGTGACCAGTGCTTCGTGGGCGTCGCTGTCGCCGCCTGCAAGGAGTTCCCGCTGCTCGACGATGCCGTGAGCTTTGTGGCCGCGCGGCTTCTCGAGGACGGCCCCAACATGCGGCCCGCTTACACGGTCGACGGCGGTCGGGTCCCCGATGAGCACGACGTCGGCCTGCCCGGCTATCCGGGCGGGTCCAGCAAGGCGGGCAACTGGGTGAACCAGCAGTTCCAGCTCGACGCCTTCGGCGAGGCCCTGCTGCTCTTCTCCGCCGCCGCGGAGAACGACCGGCTCGACCTCGACCAGTGGAAGGCCGCCGAGGCCGCGGCCGACGCGATCGCCAAGCGCCACAGCGAGCCCGACGCCGGCATGTGGGAGCTCAACAACGAGCGGTGGACCCATTCCCGGCTCATCTGCGCTGCGGGTCTGCGGGCCATCGGGCGGCATGCCCCCGCCAGGCAGGGCGCCCAATGGTCTGCTCAGGCGGACCGGCTCATCGCCGATGTCACCGAGGACTGCCTCCACCCGAGCGGGCGCTGGCAGCGCTCGCCGACCGACAGCAGGGTGGACGCCGCCCTCCTCCGTCCGGTGCTGCGCGGCGCCCTCGCACCTCAGGATCCCCGATCCGTGGCGACGCTCGAGGCCATCCGCAAGGATCTCGCCGACAACGGCTACCTCTACCGCTTCCGGCAGGACCGCCGACCGCTCGACCGCTCCGAGGGTGCGTTCCTCCTGTGCGGCTTCGACCTCGCCATGGCCTTGCACCAGAGCGACAAGCCGCTTGAGGCGGCGCGCTGGTTCGAGCGGAACCGGGCCGCGTGCGGCACGCCGGGGCTCTTCACGGAGGAGTACGACGTCGAACAGCGCCAATTGCGCGGAAACTTCCCTCAGGCGTTCGTCCACGCCGCGATGCTCGAGGCCTCGCGGCGGCTAGCCGACGAGCCGCCGCCGTGGGGAGGCCTTCAGGCCTGAGTTGGCCTCGGTGCAGCCAATAAGG
>NZ_JBQCGQ010000147.1:0-7848 GCF_051955515.1 Sinomonas sp. | reverse complement strand
CCACAAGGGCAGGGGGTAGTTTTTGTTCACCTTTGGGATGGCCGAGATCGTTTTGATTACTTGACGGGGCCGCGGGGCCCGCGGCGCCGCGGCCGATGAGAGGACTCGTTACCGGTCAGTGCGAAGGCATCATCCTGTGATGTGCATCCATGGCCGGCTTGATGGCCGCAGCAGTAACACCCGCGGCGACGATTCCTGTGATCCAGGAGGTCCAGGCTGCGCCCGTATGGTCGGAGTAGGCACCGATCCACGGCGAGATGAACAGCAGGACACCGAGCGCGCACTGCACGTACTCGAGCCACGGAGTACCGGGCATCGAGAGATTCAGCACGCCACTCACGATCAGCAGGATGCCGAAGACGAGCATGAGAGTCATCGACGCAGACGACTGACGGGTCCAGAAGACCGACAGTGCGGCGTACAGACCGCAAATGCCTGCGACGTAGTCTTCCCAGCGCATCCACTTCTTCATTGGGTTACTCCCTCCCATCTATCCGCCCCCGGACTCCCGGGGGAGCCGGTCAGTGGTGGTGGTCGGTGCTTCCGCGCCGAGCGCCCGAAGCCGCTGGCCTCTTCCAGTAGACGCCGCAGAACGCATGCTGTAAAGGGCACATAAAGTCACGGAATCAGCACAGAATTCCCCTGCTCCCCCTCCGTTTCGGGTACGCCAACCGCTGTCCGTGACCGTCTCGGGTACGCCAACCGCTGTCCCTGACCGTCTCGGGTACGCGAACCGCTGTCCCCGACCGTCTCGGGTACGCGAACGTCCCTTGCCGGCGCCCTCCCCGCGCTTGTCCGCGTCAGTTGGTGTACCCGAAACGGGGGTGGGGGGTCAGACGTCGAACTTGGTCTCGACTTCCGAGGAGGTCACGCTGGCGACGACGCCTTTGGCCACTTCTGACAGCTTGCGGTTCCGCGCGTTGGAGGCGCGCTTGAGGATCTCGAAGGCGTCCTCAGGCGAGCAGCGATTCTGCCCCATGATCACGCCGAGGGCGAGATCGATGATGGTCCGGTTCTCCATCGCCGCGGCTCGGTGTTCCGCGAGCTCGGCCTGATGCGCGTAGCGGGCGGCAAGGCGGAGGGTCCATGCCACACCCCGCCGGCACTCCCCCACCACGCCGAGTACCGCATGGGTCTCAGGTCCGGGGGCCTGGCCGAGAAGGACGAGGGCTGCTGAGCCCTCGTCCTCCAGTTGAATCGGCAAAGCCATCAAGAGTTCGCCGGGACTTCGAGTCTCGTGGTGCCCATCGCCGTCGGGCCCGATCACCGAGATCGACTCGGACAGGACGGACCGAAGGGGACTCCCCTCGCGCGCAAGCCAGACTGACATGAGCTGCTCGGTAGCACCGTCGCTGGCCGCTGTCAGTATCGGCCTCCGTGGCCGCTGGACGGCAATCCCGCAGGAGAGCCCGTGCTCGGCGAGGACGTCGGAGGCCCAGCGCACCAGGCCGTGCGCCACGTCATCGAGCGATCGGTGATCGAGGAGCAGGCGATACAGCTCGGCGAGATTCGGCACTCCCTCGCTCCGAGCCTCGGCCCCGGACTCTCCGCGGCTGGTGCGGCTCGTGATCTCCTGCATACCTATGAGGTACCCGGAAAAGCCGCTTATGAAGCACGGGTTTAGATCCTCGGTGCCCTCTGATCGGCCCATGGCAGGCGAGTGTGAGCAACAACACGGATGTGCTCAAGCCTGTGGTCGGCCGCGTCCGGGGCCGCCATCCCCGCGGCAACCCCGCTTCGCAGATAATCGACCACTGCCTCGGTGATGTTCTCGCCCGGGACAACGACCGGCATCCCCGGCGGGTAGGGCGTGAGCGGCTCGGCCGCGATCCTGCCCACCGCATTCTTGGTCTCCACGAGCTCCGCCTCGGAGAAGAAGGCCTCCCGCGGCGGCATGGCCGGCTCGGGCTCGAGCTCCTCGGGTGTGGGGAACAAGATCGGCGTGGGCCGGGGCAGCTCCGGGGCCGCCTGGCGAAGCCGCCGGAGCGAGCGGAGGAGCCGGTCGGCGCTCGCGTCATCGTCGGCGAGGGACAGGTTCGCCTCGAGGTGGCGGTGGTCGCAGAGGTTCAGGTCGAGGGCCTCGTGGGCCCGCAGCCAGTCCCCCGCGTCGTAGCCGCTCACGCCGAGCTCGCCGACGTCCACGAGGACTTGAAACGGGTCGAGGCCGGTGGTGGACTCGACCGCCAGCAGGTCGTCGTCCACAACGTGGAAGCCATCGAGCGCATCGATATCCCGCCGCACCCGGCGGGACAGGTCGATCGCCTCCCCCAGAATGCGTTCGCCCTCGAGCGCCATGGTGCGCCGCCACCCGTCGATCGCCACGAGGATGAGCGCGTTGACGCTCGTGGTCCCCAGGAGGTCGGCGCACGCGGCAAGCCGGTGGCTGTCCACGAGCTGGCCCCCCAGCTGGAGAACCGAGCCCTGCTCGAAGCCGGCGCCCATCTTGTGGACGCTGACCACGGCGACATCCGCCCCGGCCTGCATGGCGCTGTCCGGCAAGGCGTCGTGGAACGGCAGGTGGGCGCCCCACGCCTCGTCGACGATCAACGGCTTCCCGTGGCGGTGGCACACCTCCGCGATGGCGGCCACGTTCGCACACGCCCCGTAGGGAGTCGGGCTCGTGATGAGGCAGCCTGCTGCGCGGGGATAGTGCGCGAAGGCTTCGTCAACGGCATCGGACGACGGCGGGTGGGCCAGGTGGCGCTCGCGGTCCCACGTGGGCGCCACCCACCGGGGCATGAGCCCGGCGAAGATGAGTCCCGCGACGACTGACTTGTGGACGTCGCGGCTCACCAGGAGTTGCCCCTTGCCGCCGGCGACGGCGAGCATGGCAGCTTTGACCGAGAGGGAGCTTCCGCCCGTCGAGAAGAAGGCCTGCTCCGCTCCGACGGCTTCGGCCATGAGCGCTTCGGCGCGCGCGAGCAGCCCACGCGAGGACTTCCTGTCGTCCAGACCGCCGGTCACCAGCACGTCCGAGCGGAACGCCTCGGCCCCGATGATGCGGAGCGTCTCGGCGTCAACGCCGCGGCCCGAGCGATGACCGGGCGGCGCAAAGCCGTAGCGAGGGCCCGCCTTGTCCTCGTCGAGGGCCGAGAGAAGGGGCGCCTCGCGCTGGTCCATCCCGTTCCCCTGGCCTGTCAGTCGTCCTGCGGGCTCGACCCCGCCTCGATGACGACGCCGTCCTCCGGCTGGTCCGGTCCGCGCCGCACCGATTCGGGCTCGGGAAGGAGCGCGGGCTCGGGCGTCCGCACCACGATCGCGGGGACCACGAGGAACATCACGGAGCACAGGATCGCGAGGCATCCGCCGACCACCCAGCCCTCCCAGCGGCCGAGGACCACGTCGAAGATGAGGGACGCGGTGCCCACGATGAGCAGGGCGGCCAGGCCCAGGCCTGCCTTGGCGGCCCATGCGCCGCTGGCGACGAGACGGTTCTTGACCTGCCGGCGGAACAGCCGGCGATGCACGCTCAAGGGCATGAGCACCACCGACAGCGCGGTCGCGGCCGTAACCACCATGACGAGGTAGAGGACCCTCTGGTATTCGTCGAGCGAGGAGAAGCGGTTCTGGAACGGGAGCGTCAGCAGGAAGCCCGCGATCAGCTGGAGGCCGGTCTGCAGGATGCGGAGCTCCTGCAGGATCTCGGCCCAGTTCCGGTCGAGCTTCTCCGCGTAGGTCTCGCGGCGATGGTAGAGCACAGCGCGTGGCGCCCGGCCGCGATGCCCATTCTCGCGCGCGTCGTCGCTTGGCTCCGTGTAGGCACGCTCGCCGTTGATCTCATGCGACATCGATCCCCCACGGTTCCGGCGGACTGGTCGGGTCCGGGTACTGCTTGTCCGGGTCCGGGTCCCGGGGCGGGGTGTCGGGACCGCGGCCGGGCTCCGGCTGCTCTGGGGGCAGGCCGGGAACAGGATCGGGCGACGGCCCTGGTCGCTCCTCGGGAGGCAGCGTCGTCTCGGTTTCAGCATTCAGTCGCTCAGACATTGGTCCTCCTTACGAACGCCGGGCAGAACTGGATGCACTCCTGTTGCCCGCTCACCCGGCAGTTACACCCCTGAGAACCTCCGCGGCCTCGGCGTCGCGGTCGAGCACCGTCGTCGGGCTCTCCAGGTGAACGGCGTGCGAGGGGAGGATGCCCGCCCCGCCGTAGCGCTCCATGACCCGCCACTGGGCCACCACGTCCTCACCCGCGTGCGCGGGCGGCAGGTGCCGCCAGAACTCGAAGCCGCCGCACTCGACGAGGGCCTCCCGGCGGTAGAGCGCGCACCCACCCACCCACGCGATGCGGTACGCGAGCCACTCCCCCGGCGCGAGCCTGCCGTTCCGAACGAGGTCGGCCGCCAGGTGGGCGGGGTTGGCGGCGTTGTGCAGCGTCCAGCGGCGGAAGCTCGGCGAGTCTTGGTCGAGGCGTTCTGGCTCGACCGGCCCGTCCCAGGCCTCGAAGGGTTCGAGCTCGTGCGGGCGGCGATCGTCGAGAAACGAGAGCCCCTGAACGGGCATGCCCACGAAGCCGCAGCCCAACTCGTCGAGGGCCTCCTGGAGCGTCCACACCGCCTGCGGCGCGAGCCATACGTCGTCGTCGAGATACAGCACGCGGTCCGCCGACGACTGCTCGAGGAGGAACTGCCGGTGCTCGGCCAGCCCACGCCGCGGCAGGTGCTGGTGGACCGCCACGCGCCGCCCCTGCGCCTTGAGCACGCGCAGCATCGCCTCCGCGGCGGGGTCATTCCACCCGGGAGTGCCGTCGCTCTGGTCGCTCACGATCACGCCGAAGTCCTCCGCGTCCTGCGCCGCGAGCCCCGCGAGCGTCGTAGCGAGCTCGGCGGGCCGGTTCCGTGTGGGGACGAGGACCTCGAGAGGCGGCGCACCGCCGTCGTGCTTCGAGCCGGGCACGCCGGACGACGCGCCCCAAGCCTGGGGACCGCGCAGCGTCATGAGAGCCGCTCCTCGCTGGGTTCCTCGGCGTGAGCGCCCACCGGGACGCCGCGTCGCTGGACATAGCCCAGCAGCTCCAGGCGTCCCCCGACCTCGTGGACCGCCGACTGCTCGGCGAGCATCCCCGGCAGGTAGTCGCCGCCCTTGACGTACACATCCGGGCGCAGCTCCCGGATGAGCGGGACGGCGGTTTCGGAGTCGAAGACGACGGCGCAGTCCACCGACCCGAGCGCCGCGACGACGGCGGCGCGGTCCTCCTCGGCGATCACCGGCGACGACCCCCGCAGCCGCCGCACCGACTCGTCGGAGTTGATGCCCACGACGAGCAGGCCACCGAGGCGCGCGGCCTCCTCGAGGAACGCGGTGTGGCCGCGGTGCAGCTCGTCGAAGACGCCGTTCGTGAGCACGATCGCCCGGCCCGCGCGCCGCGCCGACGCGACGGCCTCGCGCGCCTCGTCCCACGAGCTCACGGCGCTGGCCCACGCGGCGTGCTCGCCGCGGAGCTCGCCTACGAGCTGCGCGACCGTGCAGACCGAGGTGCCCGGGGATTCGACGACGACGTCCGCGGCCGCCTGCGCGACGTCCGCCGCGTCGTCGATCGCCAGCCCCGCCGCGAGGCCCAGCGTAAGGCCCGCGACGAACGTGTCGCCCGCGCCGACGGCATTCTGCTCGGGAGCGGGGCGCGCATGCGTCACGTGCCCCGCGCGGCCGTGGTCAAGGAGGATCGTGCCGTCCCGGTCCAGCGTCACGAGCGTGTGCCGGGCGCCCGTGGCGCGGGTGATCTCCTCGGCGTGCTCGGCCGCCCATTCGAATCGGTCGCCGTGCGGCGCCGAGGAGCCGAGGAGCTCGGCCGCCTCGCTCGCGTTGGGCGTCACCACGTCCGCGTGGATGTCCGCCCATGCGCTCGGCCGGCGCGCATCGACAACGAGGGCGCGCGCCCCTTCTCGAACGGCGCTGTGGTCGAGGGCGGCGAGGGCGCCAAGGCCGTAGTCGCAGAGGACGACGGCGTCCGCCTCCTCGAGCGCAGCCAAGGTGCGGTCCGCGACGAGACGGGCTTCGTCGTCGTCGGCCGCCCTGCAGAAGTCCGAGCGCAGGAGGAGCTGCCCATCGGCGACGAGGCGCGCCTTGACCGGGGTGGTGCGATTCGGGAGGCGGACGAGGCCGTCGGTGTCGATCCCACGCTCGGCCAGGCAGCGTGCGAGGGCTTCGCCTGGCTCGTCGTCGCCCGCAACGCCGATGAGCCTCACCCGCGCCCCGAGGGCCGCGAGGTTCATGGCGGTGTTGCCCGCGCCGCCGGGCGCGTCGAGAGTCCGGCTGACGTCGAGGACGGGGACTGGGCCTTCCCGGCACAGCCGCTCCGCGCTCCCCTCCCAGCGCCGGTCGAGCAGCACGTCCCCCACCACGAGGACGGTCGGGCGCTCACGACGCAGCGCATCGATCAGGCGTGACTCCGCTCCCATACTCAGTGTCTCCTTGCTCTAAAGTCTCCGCTTGGCCTAAAGGAGCGCTCGTTTGCTCCACGGGGAATCACCTGTGGGGGTGCACCGACGGTTTACCCCCCTGCACCGGCCCCAACCACCGGCCGAGGCGGGTTTCGCGCCCTCAGGCGAGGGGTAGCGCTTCCCTGACAAGCGCTTCGACCCGGAGGGGGTTCCACGGTGACCGATGCTGGCAGGCCGAACCACAGATTCGAGGACATCCGGCGGATCGCTGTGCTGCGCGGTGGCGGCATCGGGGACCTGCTGTCCATCCTTCCCGCGCTCGAGGCGGTCGATGCGGCCTACCCGGACGCCGAGCAGGTCCTGATGACGACGCCGCTGCTCGCCTCGCTGCTCGAGGGGCGCCCCGGCCCCGTGGACCGGGTGGTGGTCGTGCCGGTATTCCCCGACGCGAAGGCTCCTGATGGGCGCGGCTGGCGCGAGCACGACGAGACCATGGAGGTCATCGAGAAGCTCCGGGCCGACGGCGTGGACCTCGGCCTCCAGCTGCACGGCGGAGGCCGGAACTCGAATCCCTTCGTCAACGCCCTCGAGCCGCGGCATACGGTGGGCTGCGCAACGCCCGACGCGGAGCCACTCGAGCGCATGCTCCCCCACCTCTACTACCAGCGCGAGGCAAGCCGCTGGCTCGAGGTCGTCGAGCTCGCGGGCGCACCCGCTGTCGTCACGGAGCCGCGCTTCGCGACGATCCCCGCGGACGCGGAGGCGGCTCGACCGTGGATTCTGGACGGGGCCCGCGGGCTCGTCCTCGTCCACGCCGGTGCCACGGATCCCAGGCGCCGCTGGCCGGCCGAGCGCTTCGCCGCCGTCGCGGCCGAGCTCGCTGCGGACGGGTGGCAGGTTCTGGTGGTCGGAGACCCGAGCGAGCGCGAACTGGGCGATGGCATCGCCGAGAAGGCGGCGAAGCTCTCGGGCGACCTCTCCGGAAACGCCGAGGGGCTGATCGGCTCGGCAGCCGGCCGGACCAGCGTGAACGGCCTCGTAGGGCTGCTCGCCGCCGCGAGCCTCGTCGTCGCCAACGACAGCGGTCCCCGCCACCTCGCCCACGCCCTCGGCACCCCGACGGCGTCGGTGTACTGGGTGGGCAACCTCATCAACGCGGGCCCGCAGGGGCGCCGCCTGCATCGCGTCCAGATCGCGTGGCGGCCCGACTGCCCCGTGTGCGGCGCCGACGGGACGAATCCCTTCGGGCGCCACTGCGACCACTCGGTCCCGTGGGTCGACTCCGTGCCGGTCGAAGCGGTCCTCGCCGACGCGCGGGATCTCCTCGCGGGCCGTTAGCCCCCAACACGTTGCGGCCGGCCCGCCCCCCGGGGGGGGGCCCCGGGGGCGGGCCGGGCCCCCCCGGGGGGCCGGGCGGGAGGGGGGGGGTGAGGGCCGGGGGGCGCCAAAGCGACCCACAACGCACCCCACC
>NZ_JBQCGQ010000146.1:0-13939 GCF_051955515.1 Sinomonas sp. | reverse complement strand
ACGCAGGCGTTTGGGTTTGGCTTTGCCCCGCCCCGTTTGCCGGCCCCCCACCCAGAAAACGTGACGGCGCAAGCGGGATCGGGGCGCGAGGGCAGAAGTTTGCGGCGAAGACGTACGTTTGCGCCCAGAGCGCAGGTTTGGAGCCGTGCAAAAGTATGCTCTCGCAGCAGACGTGCGCTCTCGGAGCAAAGCTGAGGTGTCGCGCCGCCCCGGGTTAGCGTTGGACAGATGGAGACGCCCGAAGCACGCGCCCGAACCGCAGCGGAGTCAGTCAAGGGTGCCTTCGGGCACGAGCTCCTCGGGCTGCGCGGGACGTGGCTCGCGTGGGTGTGGGCGCCGCACCCCCGGCCGCAGCTGCCCTGGAGCGAGTGGCACTACTGGTGGCAGGCCCACCTGCTCGACTGCCTCGTCGACGCCGCGCTCCGCGAAGCCCGCACCGGCGAGGCCGCCACGGAACCCGGCCCCCCGCCGTCGCTCGCGCTCGCCCAGCGCCATCTGAACGGGATCCGCCTGCGGAACTTCGGCCGGTTCCCCAACATGTTCTTCGACGACATGGCATGGCTCGCGCTGGCGTCGGCGAGAGCCCAAGAGCTGGCCCGGAAGCTCACCGGAAACGGCCTGCCACCGGCCGGCGACGCCGTGCAGGTCCTCGCGGAGAAGCTGAGGGCCGGCCACACCGACGACCTCGGCGGCGGCATGTTCTGGAACACCCGCCGGAAGTACAAGAACACCGCCACCACTGGCCCGGCCGCCCTGTTCTTCGCCCGGACGGGAGAGACCAACCGGGCCCAGGCGCTGGTCGACTGGCTCTACGAGAACCTCCAAGACCCCGAGTCAGGCCTGTTCCTCGACGGCCTGCACCTTGAGCCCCAAGGCGGGACGCGCCTCGACCGGGGGGTCTACGCGTACAACCAGGGCCCCCTCCTCGGGGCACTTCTGGAGCTCGGAGGAGGCAACCTTGGGCCGGCCAAGGAACTCGTCCACGCAATCGACGCGGGCCTCACGGACGGCCAAGGGCTGCTGAAGGCCCACGGCGGCGGAGACGGGGGGCTCTTCATGGGGATCCTCGGCCGTTATCTCGCCCTCGCGGCAGCCGACCAACGCCTGCCCGAGGGAACCAGGGCCGGGGCCCGTCGCCTGGTCGTCGATACGGCCGAGGCGCTCTGGCAGGGGCGGGACAAACGTGACAGCCACACGGTCTTCCCGGCCCACCCAGGCGAGGCCGCAACGTCGTCGTACCCGCCCGGGAGCCCCGTGGAGCTCTGCACCCAGCTCCAAGCCTGGATGCTCCTCGAGGCCGCAGCCGCCCTCGAAACAGAACGCAATTAGGAAACATGAAAATTGCGTAATTGATGTGATTTAGGTCACAATTAGGCCAGAATTGGCGCGCCCTTAGGTGTGGCTAACCTACAGTCGTTCTCGAAGGAAGCGAACGCCCACCGGCACCCAGCTTCCTTCCCCTCGACGTCGAATGCCTTCACCGCGCCCAATGAACGAAAGGACCTTCTGTGAAGATCCGCTCCCAGGCCCTCACCGGCATCGCGCTCGCCGCGGTCGCCGCTCTGGGCCTCACCGCGTGCGGCGGCGCCACGAGCTCCGGCTCGGCGTCCTCCGGCGCTTCCGGCTCAGGCTCCGGCGACACCATCACGGTCTACAACGCGCAGCACCAGGAACTCACGCAGGCGTGGGTCGACGCGTTCACGAAGCAGACCGGCATCAAGGTCAACCTCCGCAACGGCGACGACACCGAGATGGCCCAGCAGATCATCCAGGAAGGCAAGAACTCCCCCGCGGACGTCTTCCTGACCGAGAACTCCCCGGCGATGAGCGCGGTCGAGAACGCCGGGCTCTTCGGCGATCCCGGCACCGACGCGAAGAACAACGTCCCCGAGGCGTACCGCCCGTCGACGGGCAAGTGGGTCGGCATCGCGGCCCGCTCCACGGTCTTCGCCTACAACAAGGACAAGATCAAGGAGAGCGACCTCCCGAAGTCCCTCATGGACCTCTCCAAGCCGGAGTGGAAGGGCCGCTGGGCTGCCTCGCCCTCGGGCGCCGACTTCCAGGCGATCGTCTCCGCGATGCTCCAGCTCAAGGGCGAGAGTGCCACGCTCGACTGGCTCAAGGCCATGAAGGACAACTCGAAGGCCTACAAGGGCAACAGCACGGCCATGAAGGCGGTCAACGCCGGCGAGGTCGATGCGGCCGTCATCTACCACTACTACTGGTTCGGCGATCAGGCGAAGACCGGCGAGAACTCGAACAAGGTGGGCCTGTACTACTTCAAGAACCAGGATCCGGGCGCGTTCGTGTCCGTGTCGGGCGGCGGGGTGCTGGCCTCGAGCAAGCACCAGACCGCGGCCCAGAAGTTCCTCGCCTTCATCACGGGCCCTGACGGGCAGAAGGTGCTCCAGACGGGTTCCTCGTTCGAATACCCGGTCGGCTCCGGCGTCGCGGCGAACCCCAAGCTCACCCCGCTGCAGGACCTCCAGGCGCCCGCCGTGGACGCCGCGAAGCTCAACTCGCAGAAGGTCACCGACCTCATGACCCAGGCAGGACTGCTCTAACCCTTGCTCGAAGCACCAGCCAAGCCGGCACGCCGGTCACCCTCAGCGGGCGGAGGCCCCCTCCGCCCGCTGAGGGCTGTCCGCACCCTTCGTCGGGGCAGGACGGGGGCGCCGTGGACCGTCCTTGTCCTGAGCCTCGTGGTCGGGGCGATCTCGCTCGTCCCGATCGGCTTCGTGATCGCCATGACGATCGCGACCGGCTGGGACACCGCCGTCGCGCTCATCTTCCGCCCGCGGGTCCTCGAGCTGCTGGGCAACACGGTCTGGCTGGTGGTCATCACGGTGCCGCTCTGCCTCATGCTGGGGGTGGCGGGCGCATGGCTCGTCGAGCGCACCAGGCTGCGGGCCCACCGCGTGTGGGCCGTCCTCCTCGCCGCGCCGCTGGCCATCCCGGCGTTCGTGAACTCGTACGCGTGGGTGTCGGTGGTGCCGTCAATGTCCGGCCTCGGCTCCGGGGTCCTGCTCGCGACGCTCTCCTACTATCCGCTCGTCTACATCCCGGCGGCGGCCACGCTCTCGCGGCTCGACCCCGCGATCGAGCAGTCCGCGGCCTCGCTCGGGCTCGGCCCGTGGCGCGTGTTCTTCCGCGTGATCCTCCCGCAGCTCCGCATCGCCGTGGCCGGCGGCGGCCTCCTCGTGGGCCTTCACCTCCTGGCCGAATACGGCGCCTTCGCGATGATCCGCTTCGACACGTTCACCACGGCGATCATGGAGCAGTACCGCTCGACGTTCAACGGCGCAGCCGGCAACATGCTCGCGAGCGTCCTGGTGACGCTGTGCCTCGTCATGCTCGTTGTCGAGGCCCGCGCGCGCGGCAATGCGCGGTACGCGAAGCTCGGGTCCGGCGCCCAGGCCGCGCCGACGCGCCTCCCGCTCCGCGCGTGGCAGCTCCCAGCCCAGCTGGGCCTCGTAGCGCTTGCGGCTCTCGCGCTGGGCGTGCCGTGCTGGGTGATCGGGAGGTGGCTCGTGAGCGGCGGCGCTGACATCTGGGAGACCGCGGACCTCGCCACCGCGCTCGGCCAGACGCTGTGGCTCGGCCTCCTCGGCGCCATAGCGACGACGGCGGCGGCCTTCCCGCTCTCATGGCTCGCGGTGCGCTTCTCGGGCTGGCTGTCGAAGTCGCTCGAGCTCGCGAACTACGTGACGAGCTCGATGCCCGGGATCTTCCTCGCCCTCGCGTTCGTGACGGTGGCGTTGCGCATGGTCCCGGACATCTACCAGAGCACGCTCCTGCTCATCGTCGCGTACGTCCTGCTGTTCCTCCCGCGGGCGCTCGTGAGCCTCCGCGCGGGCCTCGCCCAAGCCCCGAAGGAGCTCGAAGAGGCGGCGCGCGCCCTCGGCCGGCGTCCCATGGCGGCGTTCTTCCGTGTGACCCTGCGGCTGGCCGCCCCCGCGGCGGCGGGCGGCGCCGCTCTGGTGTTCCTCGCCATCGTCAATGAGCTCACGGCGACGCTCCTGCTCGCGCCGACCGGGACGAACACGCTCGCGACCCAGTTCTGGGGCCTCTCGAGCGGGATCGACTACGCGGGCGCGGCCCCCTACGCGCTGCTCATGATCCTGCTCTCCGCGCCCATGACCTACCTTTTGTTCCAGCAGTCCAAGAAGGCGGCCGGCCAGTGACCGAACAGAGCCCCACCCCGACCTTTGCGTCCCGGCTCCCCGAGCCGCGGGTCGCGCCCTCGATCGCCGACACCGCGGACCATCACCTCGAGATCGAGGGCGTCACCAAGACGTTCGGCCGGGGCGGCGCCCGCGGCGGGAGGAACGAGGTGCTCAAGGGCATCAACCTGCACGTCGCACGCGGCGGGACCACGGCGATCGTGGGCCCCTCGGGGTCCGGCAAGACCACGCTGCTCCGGCTCATCGCGGGCTTCGAGTCCCCCGACGCGGGGCGGATCACGCTCGACGGCGAGGTCGTGGCCGGCGAGAGATGGGTCCCGGCGCACCGACGCAACATCGGCTACGTGGCCCAGGACGGCGCCCTGTTCCCGCACCTCTCCGTGGGACAGAACATTGCGTTCGGGCTCGACCACGGGAAATACCGGGGGCGCAAGGCGGTAGCGGCCCGCATCGAGGAGCTCCTCGAGATGGTCGCGCTCGACGGCTCCTACGCGAAGCGCCGCCCCCACGAGCTCTCGGGCGGCCAGCAGCAGCGCATCGCCCTCGCGCGGGCGATGGCGCGCGAGCCCGAGGTCATGCTGCTCGACGAGCCGTTCTCTGCGCTCGACGCCGGCCTCCGCGTGGCCACCCGGCGCGCCGTCTCGAAGGTGCTCGCCAAGGCGGGCGTCACCACGATCCTCGTGACCCATGACCAGGCCGAGGCACTCAGCTTCGCCGACCAGGTCGCCGTCATGCGCGGCGGCAAGCTTGCGCAGATCGGCAACCCGTTCGTCGTCTACACGCGCCCCGCGGACCGGGCGACCGCCGAATTCCTGGGCGACGCCGTCATCCTCGACGCGTGGCTCGAAGGCAGCCTCGCGATGTGCTCGCTTGGGCCCATCCCGGTGCGGCACCCCACCACTCAGGGCCACGTCCAGATCATGCTGCGGCCGGAGCAGGTGCGGATCGCGAGCGACTCCCCCATCCACGGGACCGTGCTGGACTGGGACTACTTCGGCCCCGAGTCGTCGGTGCGGATCAAGCTGGCCGACCGGCCTAGCGATCCCAAGGTCCCCGGCGGCGGTGAGGTCATCACGATCCGCCACTGGAACGCCGCGATGGCGCGGAAGGGCATGGACCTCGCGCTCAAGGTCATCGGCGAGGGCGTTGCGTTCCCGTTGGGCGAGCCCGCAGCGGGGCCGAGCCGGCTCGCCGAATAGGCTCACTGGATAGGCTTGCGCCGTGACTGACAACCGCTGGGTCCACAGCTCCGAGCTCACGCGCTACCGCCTCGCGCCCAACCCGGGCCCGATGAGCCTCGACGGGACCAACTCCTATGTGCTGGGCGCGCAGGGGCAGGCGGGGGCCGTCGTCGTGGACCCCGGGCCCCTCGACGCCACACACCTCCAGGAGCTCGCGGCCGCGGGCCAGATCGAGCTCGTGCTCATCACGCACCACCATCCCGACCACACCGAGGGCTCGGCGGAGTTCCATCGGCTCACGGGCGCACCGGTCCGCGCGCTCGACCCCGCTCTGTGCTTCGACGCGCCAGCGCTGGCCGACGGCGAGCTCATCGAGGCGGCCGGCGTGCGGATCGAGGTGCTCGCCACCCCCGGGCACACCGCGGATTCCGTGTCCCTCCATCTGGCGGACGACGACGGCGGGCGCGGCTCCGTCGTGACCGGCGACACGATCTTGGGCCGGGGAACGACCGTCATCTCCTACCCGGACGGCCGCTTGGGCGACTACCTCGCCTCCATGCGGCGGCTTGAGGAGCTGTGCCAGAAGACCGTCCTGCCCGCGCACGGCCCCGTGCTGCCGGACCTCGCCGCCGTCGCCCGCGCCTACATCGCGCACCGCGAGGAGCGCCTCGGCCAGATCCGCGCGGCGCTCGCGCGACTCGGCCAGGACGCGCCGGCAGGCGACGTGACAGACCTGGTGTATGCCGACGTCGACCCTTCGGTGCGGCGGGCCGCCGAACTCTCGGTGGCGGCGCAGCTCGACTACCTGCGCGGCTGGGTCTAGCCCACCTTCACCAGACGGAGAAGCGCGTGAACTCTCCGGTGGGCGGCCCGATGGTCGCCTCAACCCCGTCCACCCGCCCCGGCGTGTCGCCCGACTGGAGCCACTTCAGGAACTGCTCGACGTCGTCCAGGTTCCCCTCGGCCACGATCTCCACCGTTCCGTCAAGCCTGTTGCCAGCGCTCCCCACGAGCCCCAGACGGTCCGCCTCGCCGCGCGTCCAGTAGCGGAACCCAACGCCTTGGACCATGCCCTTCACGGTGGCGTGCAGGCGCGCTTCGGGAGATTCCATGGGAATCAGTGTGCTATTCCCAAGCCTTCCGGGGCTAGGGACGTCGCTTCTGCGGGTAGATCGTCTCCTGCCGCGCGAGCATGTCCACGTACTCCGCGATCTTCCGGGCCCGCGTCTCGGGCTTCTTGACGGTCCCGAGGCGGTAGATGATGGCGTAGCGGTTGACGGAGGTGAGCGCCTCGAACATCGCCTGCGCCTCCGGGTTCGCCGCGATCGCCCCGGCGAGGTCCTCCGGGACTTCCGCGGTCGCCTGGCCCGCGTAGGCCATTTCCCAGCGCCCGTCGGCCTTCGCGGACTCGACCACGGCGCGCCCCGCCTCGGTCATCAGGCCAGCCGCCTCGAGCCGCTCGACGTTGGCCACGTTGAGCTTGGACCACTTGCTCTTGGGTTCGCGCGGCGTGAAGCGCGTGACGTAGCTGCCCTCGTCGCGGCGGCCGATCTGGCCGTCCACCCACCCGAAGCACAGGGCGTGGTCGAGCGCCTGCTCGTAGGTGAGGCTGGTGACCGCCCCGCCCTTCTTGTGCTGCACGAGCCACACGCCGCGGCTCGTCGCGTGGTTCTCGGCGAGCCATGCGCGCCAGGCGTCGGCGTCTGGCAGCAGCAGTTCGGGAAGCTCGGGGGCCATGGGGTCAGCCTAAACTGAGTCCGTGCTCCGCGTCCGCCCCACGTTCTTCACATCCGACCTCGACTCCGCGCGACGGGTCCTCGAATCGTTGGGCCTCGTGGCGACCGAGGAGGGCGAGGGCTGGGCGATTCTCGACGCCGGGAGCGGCCGGGTGGAGCTCCGCCGGGTCGATGCGGGGCTGCCGGCGGACGGCACGGCCGAGTTCGCCGTCGAGATCCGCGACCCCGAGGAGTTCGCGCGCCGCACGCTCGAGGCGGGGGGCGCCGTCGTCGTCCTCGATGACGTGGTGACGATCGGCGGAGGCGACGGATTCGAATTCGTCGCCCACCCGACCGCCCACGCCGCGGTATGCGCCGACGCCGACCCGCGGATCACGGTGCGCGCCGTCTGGCTCACGCCCGATGCCGCAGCGGCGAGGAGGACGCTGGCGGCCATCGGCGCGAAGCCCGCGGAAAGCGACGACTTCCGCGCGAAGAACGGGGGCATCCTCAGCGTGCGCCCCGCCGACGCCGCCGATTCAGGCCCGCTGTGCTTCGAGTACGACGGCGATCTGGTGGCCGTGGCACAAAAGCTCACCCAGGCGGGGGCGCAAGTGACCGTCGGGCGGTCCCGCCTTGAGGTCGATGGCCCGGGCGTCGTCTTCACGGTCATGACTCCCAGCCTCCCGATGCTGTAGAAAGTTAGTCATGGCAGTTCGCACACCCGACCCCTATCCTGGCTGGCTCTCCCCGGAGGACCTCTACGAGGCCAGGAACCGACTGCCGATGCTCTACGTCGAGGCGGTCCCCGTGCGCCTCGACCCCCTCGGGTATGTCAACGAGGTCGGGCTGCTGCTGCAGGCCGACGACGAGGGCAACATGATGCGCACCCTCGTCTCAGGCCGAGTGCTCTACAAGGAGACCATCCGTGCGGCGCTCCTGCGCCACCTCGAGAAGGACCTCGGGCCCCTCGCGCTCCCCCAGCTTCCGGTGAGCCCAGTGCCATTCACCGTCGTCGAATACTTCCCCTCGCCGTCGCAGACGGGGTTCACGGACGAACGGCAGCACGCCGTCGCCCTCGCCTACGTGATCCCGGTGGCCGGCGAGTGCCAGCCCCGGCAGGACGCGCTCGAGCTCACGTGGATGTCGCCGGCGGACGTGCTCAGCGGACCGGTTCAGGCCGAATTCATGGGTGGTCGCGGCGAACTCGTGCGCCAGGCGCTCGCGTTCGCCGGGGTGGCCGGCTAGCTTTCCATCCGCCGCGCTCAGGCGCGCCTCGCCCCCGCCGTTACCGCATCTTTATAGACTGGGCGGCGGACCGACAGGGACTTGGAGGCCTGAATGCAGTTTCGCCGCGAATCCGAGCAGAGCGGGTCGAACCCCGCCGAGCACTTCCGAAGCATCGACGCCTCGGAGCTCAGCTCCGGGCACCGGTTGGTCCTGCCCGACGGCGAGACGACGGCGCACGTTGTTGAGGTGGACACCGTCCTCGACGACTACGACAACCCCGCGCTCTACTTCGCCGTGCTCGAGAACCACATGAACCTTCGGGTGGCGCATGGCACGTCGGTTCGGATCGTCGTGCCCCGCCCGACTCGGCCCGCCGACCTGCTCTTCGCAGGCCCGACGGCGGCGCCTACACCTGATCTCGAGGGCACGGGGCCCGATCTCGAGGGCACCGGGCCCGACCTCGACGGCACGGGGCCCGACCTCGGCGAGGAGCAGGGGGAGCCGGAGCGCTTGCCAGACCCGGAGCCCCCCGCGGAGCCGGTGTCGATCACGCTCGACACGGGGGACGTCGTCGTCGTCCCGGGGAAGGTGCGCGCAGCAAACCCCAACCCGCCGCGGTCCCAGCTCCGCCACATCCCGGCGCTCGAGGGCGAGCCGGAGGACCTCATCAGGCACATCGACGCCGTGCACCCAGGCCGCCACGCCGTGCACGAGCTCTCGGAGCGGCTGGTGAAGGGGATCAACCCCAAGTCGGGGGCGTGCCTCAAGGACCTGCGCGATCTTGCCTACGAGCTGTACGTGGGCCAGAACGATCCGGAGAACGCGCTCAAGATCGCGGACCTGCTCGCTGTGGTGCCGTTCGACGGCAACCCGGGCCGTTGGTCGTCCGTCGAGTCGGGGCTCGCGCTGGCTCACCATCTCGCCGGCGAGCGCAACGAGAAGGACCGCGCCGCGGCCTACTCGGTGCTCCTGCGCGCGCCGGAGACCGCCGAGAAGGACCCCTTCCGGGCCCGCATGGCGGCGCGCGTGCGGCAGCGCACGCTCAACGAGCCGGACTTCTACGACAAGGAGGTCGCCCGGGCGGCGGAGGCTCATGACGAGGCCGAGGAGCGCAACTGGCGCATCCTCCGCCTCGATACGCTCCTCCACCTACGCGCCCACGGCGGCTCGGAGGCGTTCGACGACGCCGAGCTCGACCGTCGGATCCAGATCGAGCTCGACGTCGTCAGGCGCTAGCCCCTCCGCAACCGATCACGCGACCGGCGACGGGCCGCCCGGCTCCACGAACCGCTGCGAGCGTTCGATCTGCGCGACCTTCGGGTCGGTCTCGTCGGCACCGTAGTCGGACGGCCGGGTCAGGTCTGCGCCCTGCGGTACCTTGAGTGCGCGGAACACGAGCGTGAGGACGACGGCGACAATCAGGTTGAGCACGAACGCGGACACCGCGATATACACGGTGATGTCCGTGCCGGGGATTGCCGCCGTGGACCCGCCGAAGTGGGCCTTCGTCACGGGGTTCACTACGCTGTACGCCGAGATGGTCCCGAAGATGATGCCCACGGCCCAGCCGATCAGCAGCGCCCAGCGGTCGAACCAGCGCGTGTACAGGCCCGCGACGACGGCCGGGAACGTCTGGAGGATCCAGATGCCGCCGAGGAGCTGCATGTTGATGGCTGTCGACTGGTCCATCGCGATGACGAAGATGAGCGCCCCGACCTTCACCACGAGCGAGACGATCTTCGAGACGTTCGCCTCAGTCTTGGCGTCGACGTCCGGCTTGAAGAAGTCCCGGTAGATGTTCCGCGTGAACATGTTCGCGGCCGCGATCGACATGATGGCCGCGGGGACCAGTGCGCCGATCGCGATGGCCGCGAGAGCGATGCCCGCGAACCATGCCGGGAAGTGGTCGATGAACAGCTGCGGGACCACGAGCTGCGGATTCGTGGAGCCGTCGAGGTCCGTCGGCTTCGTCCCGGCCTTGATCGCCACGAAGCCCAGCAACGCGAGGAAGCCCAGCATGAGCGAGTACAGCGGAAGAATCGCTGCGTTGCGCCGGATGGTGTTGCGGCTCTTCGAGGCAAGCACGCCCGTGACCGAGTGCGGGTACATGAACAGCGCCATGGCCGAACCGAGTGCGAGAGTCCAGTACGCGGAGTAGCTCGTGACGCCGGGGATGAACACGCCGGCCGGCTTCCCGGTCGCCTGGCTCACCGGGTTGAGCTTCGTCTGCGCGGCGCCGAAGATGGTGTCCCACCCGCCGAACTTGATGGGCAGGTAGATGACCGCCACGATCACCGCGAGATAGATCAGCAGATCCTTGACGACGGCGATCATCGCCGGGGCGCGGAGGCCCGACGTGTAGGTGTAGGCGGCCAGGACCACGAACGCGATGATGAGCGGGAGATCCGTCAGGAAGGCATTCTGCGAGCTTCCGAGCCCGAGTACGGTGAGGACCGCCTTGATGCCCACGAGCTGCAGGGCGATGTACGGCATGGTCGCGACGATGCCCGTCACCGCGACGGCGAGCGACAGCCACCGGCTGCCGTAGCGGCCGCCCACGAAGTCCGCGGACGTCACGTAGCCGTGCCGGTGGGAGACCGACCAGAGGCGGCTCATGATGATGAAGATGATCGGGTACAGCACGATCGTGTACGGCACGGCGAAGAAGCCGCTCACGGCGCCGGTGGCCCACATGGCTGCCGGGACCGCCACGAAGGTGTAAGCCGTGTAGAGGTCGCCGCCGAGGAGGAACCACGTGATCCAGGTGCCGAAGCCGCGTCCGCCGAGGCCCCACTCGTCGAGGCTGTGCAGCCCGGTCGATTCCTGATTCCGGCGCCATCTGGCCGCCATGAAACCCATGACGGCGACGATCACGAACAGCAGGATCACGATGATGAGGGCAACCCAGTTGATGTCCCTCATGGCCGCTCACCTCCCTCGTACCCAGCTGTGCCCACGCGAGCCTCCCTGCGCCGTCGTCGGTCTTCTGTGGTGACCAGCCAGTAGGCGATGCCGCTGAGGGCAGCGGAGATCGGCACCCACAGCAGCTGGTACCAATAGAAGAAGGGCATGCCGCCCAGCCGCGGGGCATCGAACGAGTACAGCTGCGGCACGAGCGGAAGCACAATCGCGGCCGCCAGCAGAATCCCTGCAATCACGTAGGGAGCAGGTCTGGCGGGAGCGCGTGTTGGGGTATCCCGCGTCAATCCGTTGGGTGGAACCGCCGGAATGGGGCGCTGGTCGGGCGCTGGACTGTCATGACCGGACATCAGGACCTCCTTGTCGAGCCGTCCCGGTGCCTGAGGGATACCCGAATCAGAAGGTCCCAAAAGCAGCAGGACGGAGGCGCAATTCTCGTCCCCCGCCGTCTTTGTACCGCAGATTGACTCAGTCCGAAAGGGGCTGAGACGCGAGGGACGCCTCGAGTTGCTTGAAGAGGATGGCTGGCCCGTTGGGGTTGGGGAGCTGGGTGTTGATGAGGATGGCCACAGTCGTGCCGCTGCTGGCCTGGTACATCGTCAGGGATTCGTAGCCCAGCCCAGTTCCCGTGTGGCCCCACCAGCCGTCGATCTCGCCGGCGGCGAGTCCGTAGGCATCGTAGTCCGGGCTTCCGGGGTCGTCGGCGTTCGGATTCGAGATGGCCGTGAGACGCTGCTGCTGGAGGTTGGCCGGCAGGAACTGCCCGGAGCCGAGGGCGGTGCCCCAGCGCAGCAGGTCGCCGATGTTCCCGAAGAGGCCCCCGGATGCGCCATAGAGGGACGGGCTCACCTGCGCCAGGCTTTCGAGACCCGCGTCCGATACCTCATAGGGAGTCGCCGCATCCGTCGCCGAGTAGGCGACCGAGCCCAAGCCGAGCTGCGAAATGATGCGCTGCTGGACCTCTTGGTCCCAGGCCTGCCCGGTCACAGCTTGGATGACCTTCCCGAGAAGCACGAAATTGGTGTTGCTGTACTCGTATTGGCTGCCCGGGTCAAAATCGAGGGGCTGGGCAAACGCATAGCCGAGCAGCTGGTCGTCGGTGAAGGATCCCGTGTAGTCGGTGTTGAGCCCGTCCGAGAACCCCTGGGTGCCGGAGAACTCGGGCAGGCCGGTCCTCATTTCGAGGGCCATGCGGACGGTTATGGCGTCACCCCCTTGAACCTGGGCGACCACGGGGACGTAGCGCGAGATGGGATCGTCGAGGCTCAGCTTCCCTTCCGCTACGAGCTGGAGGACCACCGTCCCCACGAAGCTCTTCGTGATGCTCCGGTAGGCGGAACGGGTGTCCGTGGACCACGGAACGCCCTCAGCGGCATCCCCCAGGGTCGTGACGTACCTCGCGTTTCCCCTCGACACCGCGACGGCGATGCCGGCTGCACCTTGATCGGAGAGGAACTGCGAGACGATTCCGGTGATGTCCGAGGACAAGGGCTGCCATGAACTGTCTGATGTCGCCCCCGGCGTGGGGGTCTTTGCGGGGACCGGCGTGGCGGCGGTCGGAGGCGGGGAGGGCTGCCGGGCGTGCGAGGGAGCGCTCACGGCGCCCGCTCGTGTGTTCGCATTCGCGAGGCCAGCCGTTCCGACGACCACCACGAGCCCCGCCACGGCGATCGCGGCAATTCCCAGCCGTCGTCGCCTGCGTGGTGGTCGTGCGTGCCTCATGCCGATGAGGGTATGGGCGGACCCTGTGCCGGGACTGTGCAGGAGTTGAGGTGCGGCAGACTAGAGGGGTGCCCAACACCCACCCTCGCCAATCCGAATTCTCCTTCCGCGTCGACACCCGTCTGGGTTCGACCCTGGGCAGGACGGGCACGATCACGACGCCCCACGGCGAAATCAGGACCCCGGCGTTCATCGCCGTCGGCACGAAGGCGACCGTCAAGGCGCTGCTCCCCGAGTCCGTGCGCGACCTTGGGGCTCAGGCGGTCCTCGCGAACGCCTACCACCTGTACCTCCAGCCCGGACCGGAGATCCTCGACGAGGCGGGCGGTCTGGGGAGGTTCATGAACTGGTCGGGCCCCACCTTCACGGATTCGGGTGGCTTCCAGGTGATGAGCCTTGGCTCGGGCTTCAAGAAGGTCATCGACATGCAGGGCGTGAGCAGCCACGAGCACGGCGACGATGCGGTCGCACCGGGCAAGGAGCGCCTCGCCCACGTCGACGAGGACGGCGTGTGGTTCAAGAGTCACCTCACCGGTGACAAGCACCGTTTTTCCCCTGAGATCTCCATGAATGTGCAGCATCAGATCGGCGCCGACATCATGTTCGCGTTCGACGAGCTGACCACCCTCCAGAACTCCCGCGCCTATCAGGAGGAGTCGCTCGAGCGGACGCGCCGTTGGGCGGAGCGCTGCGTGGCCGAGCACTTCCGGCTCACGGAGGAGCGCTCGCATCGGCCGTATCAGGCGCTGTTCGGCGTGATCCAGGGCGCCCAGTACGAGGATCTGCGCCGGAAGGCGTGCCGGGATCTGGGTGCCATGCCGTTCGACGGCTTCGGCATTGGCGGCGCCCTAGAGAAGGAGAATCTGGGCACCATTGTGGGCTGGTGCTCGGAGGAACTGCCCGAGGACAAGCCCCGCCACCTGCTCGGCATCTCCGAGCCCGACGACATCTTCGCCGCCATCGAGGCCGGCGCCGACACCTTCGACTG
>NZ_JBQCGQ010000145.1:0-9806 GCF_051955515.1 Sinomonas sp. | reverse complement strand
AGATGCCGCCTGTGCAGCTCCTCGCCCACCACGGCGTAGATCCAGTAGCACGGGAGTAGGGCCGCCGCGAGCACGGCATAGCTGCCCATGGCCGAGGCAGCGAGCAGATGGTCCAGATACGCCTTGGTGACCGGACCCTGCCTGAGCGCCTCGCCCGGGGGCAGGCGATGCTGGGCGAGCCAGGTTCGGTGGAGCTCGGCTTCGACTACGAGGCACACTTGGGCCGAGTTGGCCCAGAAGGTCTGCTCCTCCTCGGTCGGTGCCAGGGCACTCGCCCGGGCCAGGGCCCGGGAAAACCCGTTGAGGTACTGGGCGTCCTGGGCGAGGTAGTACGCGAACTGCGCTTCAGGGAGGGAGCCGGCGTCGAGCTGCGCCACGAAGGGCAGTGCGTCGATTTCGGCCCGGATCTTTGCCGCGGCGTCCCACAAGCGGGCCGCGAACTCGCCGTCCGCGAGGGGAACCGACCCCTCGGCGTGGTGGAAGTGGTGCACGGGTCCGTGCCCATCTCCGACTTCGAGCTCGCCTGAGGCCGCCAGAGCGCCCAGGAGCCACTCCTTCACGACCTTGAGGGAGGCGGACCAGTCACCCGTCCGCGCCTGCATCGTGGCCATGGCAGAGGAGAGCGAACACCCCGTGCCATGCGTGTTCCGCGTGTCGATGCGGATTCCCGGCACCTCGACGATCCGGGCGGCCTCGTCAGCTGCCGCATCGACAAGTGCGTCAGGGCAGTCGACCCCGCTCAGGTGCCCGCCCTTGACCAGGACCACCGCGCCGATCCGCTCGGACAGCCGCTCGGCCTGCGCCAGGGCCTCCGCCCACGTCTGCGCCACCGGTTCGTCGAGGAGAACGCCGAGCTCCGGGAGGTTCGGTGTGACGAGGTCCGCCTTGGCGAGCAACCCGCGGAGGGCCGCGGCGGCGTCGTCCGCGAGGAGCCGATCGCCGCTCGTCGCGACCATCACCGGATCGAGGACGACGACGGCGGGCCGCGCTCGCTCGAGCCAGTCACCGACGGCGGCGATCACCTCGGCATCGGCAAGCATGCCGATCTTGACGGCGTCGACGACGATGTCCGACGACACCGCATCAAGCTGGGCCCTCAGGAAGTCGGCGGGAGGCGTATGGACTCCCGTCACGCCGCGCGTGTTCTGCGCGGTGAGGGCCGTGATGGCAGCCATCCCGTAGCCGCCCATCGCGGCAATGCTCTTGAGGTCCGCCTGAATGCCGGCTCCGCCCGATGGATCGGAGCCGGCAATGCTCAGAACGCGCGGAATGCGGCGGCCCACCGCTAGAGCTCCGACGCCGGAACTCCGACGCCAAGAATCAGCGGTTCATCACCATCCGGCTTGGACGGAGCGGGCGCCGGCTGCGAGGCCGAGCTGCTCGTCTTGCCGCCCACTGCGCCCTCGGTCTCGTCGACCCGTGTCACCTCGGCGGAACCTTGGCCGCTGCGGGCCCCCCGGCTCCGGCGCCGCTTGCCCGGGCGCTCCTCCCCCGTGTGGCGTTCGCCGGTGAGCTCGTCGAACGCGTGGCTCAGCGCGTCAAGGCTCAGCGCCGGCTGAGGACGCGGCGCCGGTGCGCGGGTCTCCCCAACGGGGAGCTCGATCCGCTCGCCACCAATCGTCAGAATGGGCACGTGCGGGGAAGCCGGCGCCCCAGGTGCGGGAGACTGCAAGGCGGGGGCTGGAGCTTCAGGCGTCTCGGCCTGGGGTTCAGCTGCGGCATGCTCGGTCTCAACGACTGCTCGCGCCTTCTCGTCATCGTGCACGTGGGCAGCGTGGGCTGCGGCAGCGACAGCGGCCAGAGCAGCCCTAGTTGCCTGTGCGCGCGCCTGGCGCTCGGCGTCGTCGACCTCGCCGACGTGCTCGTGAGCCGGGCCGCCAGCGGGCGCCTCAGGCTGGCCCGACCTGCCGCGCCGCCGACGGCGGTCGGAGCGATCGGTACGATCGGAGCGGTCCTGCCGTGCGCCCTGCTGCGCCGCGTCACTGCGCACGGGCTGATGCTCGGAGGTCGAGCCCTGAGGCCGGCCCTTCTCCACCGGGTCCTCATGAGTGATCACGCCGCGACCGCCGCAGACCTCGCAGGTCTCGCTGAACACTTCGAGCAGGCCCGTGCCCATGCGCTTGCGCGTCATCTGGACAAGTCCGAGAGACGTCACCTCGGCCACCTGGTGCTTCGTGCGGTCCCGCCCGAGACACTCGACGAGCCTGCGGAGGACGAGATCCCGGTTCGACTCGAGCACCATGTCGATGAAGTCGATCACGATGATGCCGCCGATGTCCCGCAGCCGCAGCTGCCGGACGATCTCCTCGGCCGCCTCGAGGTTGTTCTTGGTCACGGTCTCCTCGAGGTTGCCCCCCGAGCCCGTGAACTTCCCGGTGTTGACGTCGATGACCGTCATGGCCTCGGTACGGTCGATCACCAGAGAGCCGCCCGACGGCAGGAAGACCTTGCGGTCGAGCGCCTTGTGGATCTGCTCGTCGATCCGCCATTCGGCGAACACGTCAGCTTCGCCCTGGTACTTCTCGAGTCGACCCAGCAGGTCGGGTGCCACATACGTGACGTACGCCTCGATCGTGTCCCATGCGTCCTCGCCGCTCACGATGAGCTTCGAGAAGTCCTCGTTGAAGACGTCCCGGACCACTTTGATGGTGAGATCGGGCTCGGCGTACAGGAGCTCCGGCGCGAGGACCTTCGTGGAGGTCGCCTGATTCCGGATTGCGTCCCACTGGGCGCGCAGGCGGTTGATGTCATGCGTGAGCTCTTCCTCGCTCGCTCCCTCGGCCGCGGTGCGCACGATCACGCCGGCGTCGGCGGGCAGACGGTCCTTGAGGATCCGCTTGAGCCGGTTGCGCTCGACGTCGGGGAGCTTCCGGGAGATGCCCGTCATCGACCCGCCAGGGACGTACACGAGGTACCGCCCCGGGAGGGAGATCTGGCTCGTGAGCCGCGCGCCCTTGTGGCCCACCGGGTCCTTCGTGACCTGGACCAGAACCGAGTCGCCCGACTTGAGGGCGTTCTCGATGCGGCGCGGGGCACCCTCGAGGCCAGCCGCGTCCCAGTTGACCTCGCCCGCATACAGGACAGCGTTGCGCCCGCGCCCGATGTCGACGAAGGCTGCCTCCATCGACGGCAGGACGTTCTGCACCTTGCCGAGGTACACGTTGCCGATCAGCGAATCCTGCTGGGTCTTCGAGACGAAGTGCTCGGCGAGCACACCGTCTTCGAGGACCGCGATCTGGATGCGGTCCTCCTTCTGGCGCACCACCATCTGCCGATCCACCGACTCGCGCCGCGCGAGGAACTCGGCCTCGGTGATCACGTGGCGGCGGCGTCCCGACTCGCGGGACTCGCGGCGGCGCTGCTTCTTCGCCTCGAGCCGAGTCGATCCCTTGACGCTCTGCACACGGTTGCTCGTGCTCTCGGAGGGCGTCCGGGGGGCGCGGACGCGCGTGATGGTTCCGGGCGGGTCGTCATCCTGACCGCCTTCGAGTTCGAGGTCGGCTTCGCCCCGACGACGCCGACGACGACGGCGGGAGGTCACCTCCTCCTGGTCCTCGTCCTCAGATTCCTCGGAGTCCTCGGCGTTTCCCTCTGCGCCCTCTTCGAGGCGACCCCGCCCACGGCGGCCGCGGCTCCGACGACGACGGCGGGCCCCACTCGACTCCTCGTCCTCCTCTTCCTCGTCCTCGGCTTCGGCGACAACCGGAGGCGTCGGGCGTGAGATGACGCTGAGGTCAGGTGCCTGGAAGATCATCGACGTCGGCGAGAGCGGCTCGCTGAACAGCGCGGCGAACGGGCTCGGAGCCTCCTCCGCCGGCGTTTCGGCGACAGGCTGCCGGACGTCCGGCTCGGCCTCCGCTTCGGGCTGCTGCTTCGGCTCCGCAGCCACAGGCTTCTCGGGCGAGGGGGCCTTGGCCGAGGCAGCCTTGGAAGCCGAGACAGCCTCCACGGGCGACGATTCCTCGGCTGACCGCTCGGCGACCGGGGTCGTCGGCGCCGCTGAAGCCGCGCCGGACGCGCGACGCCGTGCCCGCACTGAGCTCTTGGCTCGCGACGCCGAAGCCGCCGGAACAGGCTCTGCCGAGGTGTCGCCGTCGTCCGCCAAGGGCAGGCTCGGGTTGGCGGAAGCGGACTTCGAATCCGCCTGCGCGGCTGCGGCGCGAGCCGACGTTCGGCGCGACCGGGTCGCCGCCTTCCGCGGCGCGGCCGGGGTCTCTTCGGCGGCCGTCTCGGTGGCTGCCACGGCGGCCTCGGCCACCGACTGGTCCTCGGCCGTCTCGGTGGACTTCTCCTCCACCGGCACTTCTACGACCTTCTTCCGGCTGCGGCTAGCCCTCTTGGGCTTCTCCGCCGCCTCCGGCTGAGACGACGCCTGCTCGGGCGCGCCGTCGCCCTCCGGCGCCGCTAAGCCCGTATTCGGGGTCTCCACCGACTCGGCGGGGACCGCCTTGGCCTTGCGAGGCGCCCGGCGGGCCTTAGCCGGCGCTGCTTCCTCGGGCTGGCGTGCGGCGCCTTCCTGGGACTGCTGGTCAATGTCCATTTGCGCGTACTCCACAAGCCGCCCGCAACGCCGCCACATTCGGCGTCGGGACGGCACCACGTGTCGGCACCCGCAGGCGCCGACGAAGTCGTCTCCGGTACCCGATCGGCCGCGGCTTTGCCGTCCGTTCGGGCCGATGCCCTGAGGACCCGCGGCCTGTCCGGCCGGCAAGGTGCCGCTGGGACCCAGCGGGCGGCAGGCGGGAAAATTCCCGTGCGCCCGGCGTTGAGCCGGCGGTCTTCGTGGCAGTGCATCGGACCGGCCGCCGAATGTGGGTCGGCGTCCGGCCATCTGAATTGTCTCACATCGACCCCAACCAGCTCGGTGTCAGACTCGCGGCCTAGAATCGGGGCATCACCGCAGGAAGGACGCCCCAGCCATGACGAAGGCACCCGACGCCGAGCAGATCCGCCCCTCGACGCGGCCGGACGAGTCCGGTCCCGTCATGACGAGGACCCGCCCCTTTGCCTGGCTCCTGCTCGTCACGAGCGTGGTGGGCTGGCTTGCCTCCGGCGAGCTCGTGCTCGAGAAGCTCGAGAAGCTCGTCAACCCCCAGCACACGACGATCTGCGACGTCAATCCCTGGATCTCCTGCGGCGAGGTCATGAGCACGTGGCAGAGTTCGGCATTCGGTTTCCCCAACATGTTCATCGGCATCGTCGCGTTCGCGATCACGACCACCACGGCCATGGGAATCCTCAGTGGCGCTCGCTTCGGGCGCTGGTACTGGATCGGCCTCCAGACCGGCGTGACGCTTGGCTTCGTCTTCATCGTGTGGCTGTGGAGCCAAGCCCTTTACGCCATCGGCATCCTGTGCCCGCTGTGCATGATCGTGTGGGCCATGATGATCCCGATGTTCGTCTGGACGACTGTCCGCAATCTTCAGCATCGGGTCATCCCCGCGCCTGCCGGCCTAGTGCGGGCGCTCGGCGAGTGGGGCTGGGTCGTCGTGGCCGTGCTGTACGTCGGTGTCATCGCGTCGATCTTCTTCCGCTTCCTTCCGATGTTCGTGCCCTCGACCATGTGACTCCCCTCCCCGCTCTCCGTTTCGGGTACAGATAATTCCTTCCCAGATCAGCTCGGGTACAGATACTTCCCCAGACGACGACGGCGAGCGGCGACCTCCCTGATGAGGTCGCCGCCCGCCGTGGTCAGCAGTGGAGTTTCTGTACCAGAAACGCGAATCGGGGTTGGTTGGTGTACCCGAAACGGTCAGGCGAACCAGATGCCGATCTCCCGTTCCGCCGACTCGGGCGAGTCGGAACCGTGCACGAGGTTCTGCTGCACTTTGAGGCCCCAGTCCCGCCCGAAGTCGCCGCGGATGGTGCCCGGCGCCGCGATAGTGGGATCGGTTGCGCCGGCGAGGGAGCGGAAGCCCTCGATGACACGCTCACCCTCGAAGACGGCGGCCGCCACGGGCCCGCTGAGCATGAAGTCGAGGAGCGGCTCGTAGAACGGCTTCCCCTCGTGCTCGGCGTAGTGCTGCTCGAGGAGCTCGCGGGAGGCGGTCAGCAGCTTGAGGTCCGCGAGGCGGTAGCCCTTGGCTTCCACCCGCGCGAGGATCGCGCCGGTGAGGCCGCGGGAGACGCCGTCGGGCTTGACGAGGACGAGGGTGCGCTCTGCGCTCACAGTGGCTCCTAGGTAGGCGTGTGGGATCGAGCCTCAGTCTACTGAGTCTGAGCCTCGCCCCCGGACCCGCCGAGCTCGGTGCCTCCCGCTTCCGGGTGGGTCCGCTCCCATTCGGCCTGCTCCCGGTCCCGCTGCAGGTTCTCGCGGTCCAGCCGAGCGCCCGTGCGGATGGCGAACCACCAGCAGAGGGTCATGACCGCGCCCACGAAATACATCGTGGGCTCCACGAGGCCCAGCGCGATGAGCACAAGTTGGAGGACCCAACCGAGCGCGAGTCCCCACGTCCGCTTCACGACCGCGCAGGCGAGGATCAGCACCGCCACGAGGGTCAGGCCCACGCCGAGGACCGCCCCGGGGCCGAAATCACGCCCCCTGAGGCCGAAGACAACGAGCGTCGCAAAGAACGCCACGAACGCCTCGGTGAGGAGCATGACCGAGGCAAACTGGACGCGGATCGAGCGCCGGGGCCGCGGCATCCCCGGACGCCACTCGCGCTGCGCCTTGGTGAGCCGCGCCATCAGGCCACGTCCTTCCCGAGCAGGAGACGCGCCTCGCCCACCACCGTGATCGACCCTGTGATGAGCACTGCGCCCCCGAAGTCGCCCACCTCGTCGGCGCGCTCGACAGCGTGGGCGATAGCGTCGTCGAGCTTCTCCTCGGTGCTGATCGCCGACTCGTCGAAGCCGAGGTCGAGCGCGAGCTCCGTGAGCTCGTCGGCAGGAATGGCGCGGGGAGATGCGGACTGGGTGAAGACGTATTCCACCGACTCGTCCTGGAACTCCTCCTGGAGGGTGCGCAGGATCTCCTCGGCGTCCTTCTCCCGCAGGACACCGAGGACGATGACGAGGCGGCTGAAGTCGAACGCCTCCTTGAGGGCCTGGGCGCTCACCTGGATCCCGCCCGGGTTGTGCGCGGCGTCGACGACGATGGTCGGTGACGTCCTCACGACTTCAAGACGGCCCGGGGAGGTGACGGTCGCGAACGCATCGCGGAGCACGTCCGCGTCGAGTTCGCGCTCCCCTCCGCCGAGGAAGGCCTCGAGAGCCGCCACCGCAACGGCCGCGTTCTCCGCCTGGTGTGCGCCGTGCAGCGGCACCGTGAGGTCCTCGTACCGGCCCGCAAGCCCCTGCACGGTCACCAGCTGACCCCCGACGGCGAGAGTCCGAGCCTCGACGCCAAATTCAACACCCTCGAAGCGGAATTCCGCGCCGACCTCCCGCGCCTTCTCCAGCAGGACCTGTGCGGCGTCGGACGGCTGGGCTGCGCTCACGAGGAAGCCGCCGGGCTTGATGATGCCTGCCTTCTCGCGGGCGATGTCTCCGGTGGTGTCGCCGAGGAGGTCGGTGTGGTCGAGGGAGATCGGCGTGACGACCGAGACCACGCCGTCGCCCACGTTCGTCGCATCCGTGATCCCTCCGAGGCCTACCTCGATCACCGCCACGTCCACGGGCTCGTCCGCGAAGATCGCGAAGCCGAGGATCGTCACGCATTCGAAATACGTGAGGCGCGGCTGTCCGGCGGCCGTCAGCTCTGCGTCGACGATGCCGATGTACGGCGCAATCTCGTTCCAGATCCGCACGAAAGTGGAATCCGGAACCGGCGAGCCGTCGATGCTGATGCGTTCAGTCACCCGGCTGAGGTGCGGGCTCGTGTAGCGACCGGTGCGCAGGCCGTGGGCGCGGAGGCCAGCCTCGATCATCCGGGCGGTCGAGGTCTTCCCGTTGGTACCCGTGATATGCACGATCGGGAAGGCCTTATTCGGCTCGCCCAGCACGTCCATCGCCCGGAACAACGGGGCCAGACGCGGCTCCATCTTGTTCTCCGGCGCGCGGCTGAGCAGCTCGGCGTAGACCTCCTCGACGGTGGCAGGCGCGCTCGTGGATTGGCTCACCTGGCACCCTCCCCTGCCGCAGTCTCCAGGTCGCTGGGAACGCGCTCCACCACGGCCGTCGGGTTGATGTCCGCGACAAGGAGCTCGAGTTCGACGCTCAGCGTCTCGCCCTTGAGCAGCTCGGCGTGCTCGCGGGCGGCGGCGATGAGATCCTCGCGAGCCGTCACGCTGGTCCGGATCCGGTCGCTCACGTTCAGATCCGCGTCCTTGCGCGCCTGCTGGATGACGCGGACGAGGTCGCGCGCGTGGCCCTCTGCCTCCAGTTCGGCAGTGACCTCGGTATCGAGGACCACGAAGCCGCCGCCAGGCAGCATCGCAACCGCGCTCGATCCCCCCGCCCTCGCCGCGTCCACGACAGTCTCGAGCGAGTACTCCTGCGGCTCGAGGGCAATGCCGCCGGCCGTCACGGTGCCGTCGTCGGCCACTGACCAGTCGCCCGACTTCGACCCCTTGATGGCCTGCTGGACTCCCTTGCCGAGGCGTGGCCCGGCAGCTCGGGCGTTCACCACGAGCTTCTGCTCGATGCCGAACTCCTCCGGCGAGGCATCTTCCGTGTCCAGGAGGCGCACCGACTTGAGGTTGAGTTCATCCGCGATCACCGACTCCGTCCCGGCAAGGCCCGAGGCCCCAGGCACGACGACGGTCATCGCCCTGAGCGGCAGGCGCACCCGCAGCTTCGCAGCCTTGCGCAGGGACGAACCCGCCGAGCACACGGCCTGAGTCTGGTCCATCTGCTCGACGAGTGCGGGCTCATCGGGGAAGAGCGCGCTGTCGGGCCAGTCGGTGAGGTGCACGGAGCGGCCGCCGGTGAGGCCCCGCCACATCTCCTCGGCAACGAGCGGGAGAAGCGGCGCTGCGGCACGGCACACCGCCTCGAGCGCCGTGTAGAGGGCGTCGAATGCGTCGGCGTCCTCGTCGAAGAAGCGCTGACGGCTGCGCCGGACGTACCAGTTGGTGAGCATGTCGAGGTACTCGCGCAGCAGCTCGCACGCGTTCGAGATGTCGTACGCGTCCAGATGGCCGCGCATACCGCCCACGAGCCGACCCGTCTCGGCGAGGAGGTACCGGTCGAGGGGGTCGCTGTAGCCGTCGTAGCGCAGCTTCGCCTCGTAGCCCTGCCCGCCTTCGGAGGCGTTCGCGTACAGCGTGAAGAAGCTGTACACGTTCCACAGCGGGAGGATCACCTGCCGGACGCCGTCGCGGATGCCCTGCTCTGTGACGATGAGGTTGCCGCCGCGGAGGATCGGACTCGCCATGAGGAACCAGCGCATGGCGTCCGAGCCGTCGCGGTCGAGGACCTCGGAGACGTCCGGGTAGTTCCGCAGGCTCTTGGACATCTTCTGTCCGTCCGATCCGAGGACGATGCCATGGCTGATGACGTTCCGGAACGCCGGCCGGTCGAACAGCGCCGTCGCAAGGATGTGCAGCGTGTAGAACCATCCGCGCGTCTGGCCGATGTACTCGACGATGAAGTCGCCGGGGTTGTGCGTCTCGAACCAGTTCTGGTTCTCCATCGGGTAGTGCACTTGGGCGTACGGCATCGACCCGGAGTCGAACCACACGTCCAGGACGTCCGGGACGCGCCGCATCGTGGACTCCCCCGTGGGATCGTCGGGGTTGGGCCGGGTGAGCTCGTCGATGAACGGCCGGTGCAGGTCCGGCTGGCCGTCGTGGTTGAGCGGGAGCCGGCCGAAGTCGCGCTCGAGCTCTGCCAGCGAGCCGTACACGTCCGTCCGCGGATACTCG
>NZ_JBQCGQ010000144.1:0-9100 GCF_051955515.1 Sinomonas sp. | reverse complement strand
TGATCCCGGCGCCGCCCTGACCCCCGCCCCCCCCGCGCGGGGGGGCCCTGCTTTTCGCGCGGCCGGGGGGGGGGGGGGGGGCCCCCCCCCCCCCCCCCCCGCCCAGTTTCCCGGCCAGGGGGAGATAAAGGAGTCATCATGTCCACAGAGGTTCCGGCGAGGACACAGGCCAAGGCCGCCTCAACCTCACGCCACCAGATGCCGGGAAGGGAGAGCGCCGACCGCAAGCAGGTCACCCAGGGTCGCTGGGCGTCCGTCCTGCTGGCCCCGACGCTCATCCTGCTGGCCGTCGTCATCATCTATCCGGTGGTCAACGCCATCATCATGTCCTTCCAGAAGGACGCTGGTCTCGACACCGCGACGGGATTCTTCGTCCAGGGCGGTGCCGCAGGATTCGACAACTACACGCACTGGCTCGCCCAGCAGTGCAACGGAGTCTCCTGCCCGCCAGGTACTCTCGGCTCCCAGTTCTGGGGCGCCATGAGCACCACGTTCTTCTTCGCCATCGTCACCGTGGCCCTTGAAACGGTCCTCGGCTTCTGGATGGCGATCATCATGGCTCGGTCGTTCCGCGGCCGCAGCGTGGTCCGGGCAGCTGTCCTCGTCCCGTGGGCCATCCCCACGGCCGTGACGGCCAAGCTCTGGTTCTTCATCTTCGCCTTCGAGGGGATCGCGAATAAGCTCTTCGGCCAGCAGATCCTCTGGACGGGCTCCGAATGGCCCGCCCGCTGGGCGATCATCATCTCTGACGTCTGGAAGACCACGCCGTTCATGGCGCTGCTGATCCTCGCGGGCCTGCAGCTCATCCCCGACGAGGTGTACGAGGCCGCCAAGGTGGACGGCGCCTCCGCGTGGCAGCGCTTCACGCAGATCACCCTTCCGCTCGTCCGCCCCGCCCTCATGGTCGCGATCCTGTTCCGCATGCTCGACGCGCTCCGCATGTTCGACCTGCCGTACATCATGACCCAGGGCGGCAACAACACCACGACGCTCTCCATCCTCGTGGTCGACCAGATCCGCCAAGGGTTCAACAGCGCCGCGGCGCTCTCGACGATCACGTTCCTGGTGATCTTCATCGTCGCGTTCATCTTCGTCCGCTTCCTCGGCGCGAATGCCGTGGGCGCGGCCACGTCGTCCGGAAAGAAGTGACAATGAGCGCCGCCACTGCCACCGCCACGCGGACCTCGGAGATCCCGGTCCGGCGCAAGAGGTACGACTGGGGGATGACGCGCACCTACATCGCGGCCGCCGTCATCCTGATCTGGTGCCTCGCCCCGTTCTACTGGATGGTCGTCACGGCCTTCCGCGACGTCGGCTACACGTTCGATCCGACGTTCTTCTTCACGCACGTCACCTGGGACAACTTCGCGACCGTCTTCGACGAGAGGCTGGGCAACCACTTTGCCCGAAACCTCCTGAACAGCCTCATCGTCGCGGGCGTCACGACCATCGTTGCCCTCGTCGTCGGTGTGTTCGCCGCGTACGCCCTCGCGCGCCTGAACTTCCGGTTCAAGTTCGCGGTCATGGGCTTCATCCTCGGCGCCTCGATGTTCCCGGGCGTCGCGCTCGTGACCCCGCTGTTCCAGCTCTTCACGAGCATCGGGTGGATGGGCACGTACCAGGCACTCATCATCCCGAGCATCTCGTTCACCCTCCCGTTGACCGTGTACACGCTGACGTCCTTCTTCCGCGAGATGCCGTGGGAGCTCGAGGAGTCGGCGCGGATCGACGGATGCACGCAGGGCCAGGCCTTCCGCAAGGTGATCCTGCCCCTCGCCGCTCCCGCGACCTTCACGACGGCGATCCTCGCCTTCATCTCGGCGTGGAACGAGTTCCTCATCGCGAGCCAGCTCTCGTCGGACTCGACCAAGACGGTCACGGTGGCCATCGCGTCGTTCGCCGGGTCGCAGCCGCACGTGGAGCCGTATACGGCCGTGATGGCCGCTGGCACGATCGTCACGATCCCGCTGGTGATCCTGGTCCTGGTCTTCCAGCGGAAGATCGTCGCAGGCCTCACGGCCGGCGCGGTCAAGTGACGGGGGAGGACGAACACCGGCCTTGGAGCCCCTTCGCGGTCGGAGGAGAGGCGTACCGCCGCTCCTCCGAACCGCGGCGGGCCGTGGTCGAGCAGTTCGAGATCTTCGTAGGGTTCCTGGGGTTCTGGGCGCTCTTCCTGTTCATCGTGACCGTCTGGCTCGAGGTGACGGGGCAGCCTGCCTTGGGCTGGGCCCTCGGGCTCGCCGCCGTGCTCGCCGCAATGGCGATCCTCTGGGCGGTGAGGCGTAAGGTGCTTCGGGGGCACAAGAACGAGCCGGAACCGTAAGCGAGCGTGAGCTGAGCACTGCCGTGCCCTGAGCCAGCGTCGATGGGATAGCCGGCGCTGGGGCAGAGGGCTGGAAAGCCGGAGGGGAACATGGTCGGAATCGAGGACGTGGCTGCTGCGGCTGGGGTGTCGACGGCAACGGTCTCGAGGGCCATCCGCGGACTTCCGCGCGTCTCGCCGCGGACCCGGGCCAAGATCCTGGCGACGGCGAAGGAACTCGGGTATGTGCCGTCGTCGGCCGCGTCCCGCCTCGCCAGCGGCAAGACGCGCACGATCGGCGTCCTCGCGCCCTACGTCGATCGGTGGTTCTTCGGGAAGGCGATCGACGGCGTCGACCGCGAACTGCATGGGCGAGGCTATAACCTCTCGCTCTTCAATCTCGGCGGCCGCACGCAGCCGCGAGAGCGGCTGTTCAGCAAGGCGATGGTGCAGAAGCAGATCGATGGCCTGCTCCTGCTCTGCATGTACCTCCATCCGGAGGAGATCGAAGATCTGCATGCCATCGACATGCCGCTCGTGGTCGTCGGCGGCCCGGTGCCGGGCTGCCCCAACGTCGGGATCGACGACTATCAGGCGGCGCGCACCATCACGGAGCACCTCATCGATTTGGGCCACCGCCATATCGCTCTCCTGCACGGCCAGGACGATTCCGACCTGAACTTCAGCGTCCCGCGCATCCGCGTCGAAGGCTTCCACGACGCCGTCCACAACGCCGGGCTCGAGTTCGACCCCGACGCGGCACTGTTCGGGAATTTCACCGTCGAAAGCGGCGTCGAGGCAATGCGCCGATTCATGGAATTTCCCGAGCCGCGGCCCACAGCGATCGTGTGCGCGAGCGACGAGATGGCCTTGGGGGTGCTCTTCGAAGCACGACGGCGGGGCGTCCGGATTCCTGAGGAGCTCTCCGTGGTGGGGATCGACGGCCACGAGATGGGGGCTGCCGCCGGCCTCACCACGGTCTGGCAGGATCCGACGGCCCAGGCCCGTCGGGGAACGCAGATGCTGCTCGCCGAGCTCGGGGGCGACGAGGGCTCTGTGCACGCTGAGCTTGCAGAGCAGCGGCTTGTGGTGCGGGAGTCGACGGCGCCGCCGGCTCGCTGAGCGCTTTTAATAGTCTGTCTGATCCGGTCTGACACGGGTAGTGGAGGTTTTGTCACATCCACTCGACCAGGTGAGAGGACCGATGATGACCAGTCCGCTGTCAGGCGACACGAACGTGTCCACCGCGAAGGAAGAAGCCAAGGGTGTAGCTCAGGAAGCTGCCTCCTCGGCTGGCGCGGTGGGCGACGTCGCGAAGAATGAGGCGGCCAATGTCGCCCATGAGGCCAAGTACCAGGCCAAGGACCTGCTGCATCAGAGCAGGCAGGAATTGATGGATCAGGCAACGGTCCAGCAGGAACGAGCTGCAAAGGGACTGCGGTCCCTCCATGAAGAACTGAACTCGATGGCCGAGAAGAGCGAGGGTTCGGGAGTCGGTGCGGATCTGGTGCGCCAAGCGGCTCAGAGGGCGGGCAGCTTTGCCGAATACCTTGAGCAGCGGGACCCCGGAAGCCTTGTCAGCGAAGTCGCGTCCTTTGCCAGGCGCCGTCCCGGCGCGTTCCTCGCGATCGCCGCGGGGGCAGGCCTGCTGGTGGGGCGACTGACCCGCTCGATCGCGGCAGGTGCACCCGGGCAGGACGGCCAGTCCCGAGTCTCGGGTCCCCTTACGGGAACTCCGGCGACCCCTGCGGGCCACGGCGTGTCCCCCACCACCGCCTATCCGGGCGGCTACCCGCAGAACGGTTTCGCGCAGGGCACGGGGACGGTCCAAGGCGCGGGCTACCCCGAGGGGACCGGCTACCCGGCTGGCTCGACGCCCCCGGTCTCGTCCGACTACGCGGCGGGAGCCTATGAGCCCGGCGCGTATGGCGCGCAGGCCGGAGACGCGTACGGCACCGGCGCTCCCGCGCAGTACGACGAGGGCGCTGTCCAGGAAGGCGCGGTCGGCGGCAGCTCCGCCTACGGCGCTCCGACGGCACCCCACGCAACCGCGGCGGGGGCCGACATGATCCCTGAGCGGGACAGCGAGGGCGAGGACACAGGTGCCGTCACCGACGGCTTCCCGCCGATGCCCCGCCACTCCACCCATGAACCGCGCGAGGGTGAGCAGCTATGAGCCAGGGGCCTGGCTATAACCCGGGGGTGACGCCCCCCGCGGAGCAGAAGGCTGCCAACTCGTCGCTCGGAGACCTCTTGGGCGACGTGACGGCGGACCTGTCGACGCTCATGCGGCAGGAGCTCGAGCTCGCCAAGGCCGAGGCGCGGGAATCTGCCAAGCGGGCCGGGCGCGGCGGCGCGATGTACGCCGGTGCTGGGATCGCGGGGCACTTCGTCCTGCTGTTCCTCTCGATCGCCCTTTGGTGGGCCCTCGGTGCGTACCTCATCGGGCTCGGCTGGTCCGCCGTCGTCGTCGCGGTGATCTGGGCGATCATCGCCGCCGTCCTCTACACGAGGGCCAAGAAGGAAATGGAAGCGGTCAAGGGAATGCCGAAGACCGCGGAGACCGTCAAGAGGATCCCTGAATCCCTCAAGCCGAGTGAGGAGCCACGATGAGCGAGAATCCCGAGGCCATCCGAGCGGATATCGAGCAGACTCGCCGCAGGCTGGGGTACGACGTCGATGCTGTCGCCGACAAGGTGACGCCATCGCACATCGCGCACCGGCAGACGGAGAAGATCAAGGGGGCGATGACCAACGTGAAGGATCGGGTCATGGGTGCGGCCGAGGACACAGTGGACAACACGCGCGGCACCCTTTCCGACGCCGGCGACGCCGTGGGCCATGCCCAGCAGCGCGTGACCCAGAAGGCAAGAGGCAACCCCCTCGCGGCCGGCCTGATCGCGTTCGGCGCTGGGCTTCTGGTCTCGTCGCTGATCCCGCCGAGCCAGAAGGAGCAGGAACTCGCGCAGACGCTCAAGGAGAAGGCCGAGCCCGTGACGCAGCAGCTTTCGAGCGCTGCCTCTGAGGCCGCGTCCCATCTGAAGCAGCCGGCTCAGGAGGCCCTGCAGTCGGTCAAGGACACGGCGACCGAGGCCACGGAGAACGTCAAGCAGGAGGCCCAGGCGCAGGGCTCGAACGTTCAGGACCGGGCGCAGGAGGCGCAGCAGAATCTCCAGCAGGGCTGAGCCAGCCTGCCGCGAGACCCGGCAGCGAAACAGGCGGGACCCCGCAGTCCTCGTGGATTGCGGGGTCCCGTCGCCTGTTCGGCAGGGTTGCCGCTAGATTGCCTGGACTAGCTGGCCCTGGCGAGCTGTCGGATCGGGATCCACCGCGAAGCCAGCCGGCGATAGGCGGCGGCCGCCCCCGTCAGATCCCCCTCGGCCAGGCATTCGATCCCGAGGCGCACATCGAGGCAGGATTCGTCGGGGAAGACACGGTCGGCCACCCGGCCGTAGTCGAGTTCGACGGCCGAGTCAGGGTGGAATTCCTCGAGCCATTCCGTGAGCGCGGTGAGCTCGTCGAGCATGCTCATGTCCGGCGCGGCGAGGGCGAGGTTGGCGACGGCGAAACGAGCCCTTCCGATGGCCTTCGCCCAGGGCGCGACGATCCGCACCGTCCGCAGATGGTCGCCGTCCTCTACAACCTCGGTGGGATCCGACTCCTGGAAGAGGACGAACCAGCTGAAGGGGATCCCCCACAGGGACTCCCGCGTATTGATCCGCGGCGAGGCCGTCTCGGAAGCGATCCGATCGACGCGCCGCTGGTGGCGCTCCCTCGCCTCCTCAGGAAGCATGAGCTCGGCCAGGATGCGCGGAGCGGTGTTGATCACTGACTCGGCCGCGAGTCCCGAGCGCAGCACGAGCTGGCTCGGGCAGTACAGGACAGCGCCGTTGACCGTCAGTGCGCGCGTGAATTCGCTTCCGTCGGACGGGAAGGGATCCCCGGCCCCGCTCACGATCCGCCCGAGTGCCGCGCCGGTCTCCGCGGCGTCGAGCTCGTCACGGCCGCCCTCGCCACGGAGGCCGGCCTTGATGCGCTCGCGCTCCGACGGGTTGAACGCCTCGATCGGCTCATACACCCTCAGGTGGGACGAGAGCGGTCTCCCACGGCCACGTGCCTCGGTCACGTCAGCTCACGCGCCGTCTGCAAGCTCCACCACCACGGGCACGTGATCGGACGCGCCCTTGCCCTTGCGCTCCTCGCGCTCGATATGGGCCCCCGTCACGCGCTCGCCGAGGGCCGGTGACGCGAGGACGAAGTCGATCCGCATCCCTTCCTTCTTCGGGAAGCGGAGCTGCTTGTAGTCCCAGTAGGTGTAGACCCCCGGGCCGGGAGCATAGGGCCGCACGACGTCGGTGAAGCCTGACTGCTCGAACGCGCGGAAGGCATCGCGCTCGGGCTCGCTCACATGGGTGTACCCCTCGGTGCGGAACAGGTCGATGTCCCAGACGTCCTCATCGCGGGGCGCAATGTTCCAGTCGCCCACCAGGGCGATCTGTGCCTTCGGGTCCTGAGCGATCCACTCCGACGCATGCTTGTTGAGGGTCGCGAGCCATTCGAGCTTGTAGGGCATGTGCTCGTCGTCGAGCGCCCGCCCGTTCGGGACGTACAGGCTCCACACCCGCACGCCGCTGCAGGTCGCCCCGATGGCGCGGGCTTCCTGCTCGGCGCCCACGCCGCCCTTGCCGAAGGTGGGCTGGTCGGGGAAGGTCCGCTCGACGTCCTCGAGCCCGACTCTGGAGGCGATGGCCACGCCGTTCCACTGGCTCAGGCCGAAGTGGGCGACCTCGTAGCCGTTCCGCTCGAACAGCTCCCACGGGAAGTTGTCGTCGCGGCACTTGGTCTCCTGGAGGGCCAGCACGTCCACGCCGCTGCGCAGGAGCCAGCTTTCGACCCGGTCTGCACGGGCGCGCAGGGAATTCACGTTCCAGGTGGCGATCTTCACGTGCCCACGCTATCAGCGCAGGCCGTCCCGCCGCAGGGCGAAAATTCCCGCTTACTTGGTCCAGGCCGCAGCGCCCTCCTGCCACCAGGTGTCGAAGCGCGTCACGGGCGTGGCGCGCTTGTGACGGGTGGAGAGGTAGCGCTTCTCGATCGACTCGGCGACCTCGTCCGGAACGTCACGTCCCTCGAGGTAGTCGTCGATCTGCTCGTAGGTGATGCCCAGCTCGTGCTCGTCCGTCCGGCCGGGCTGGAGGTCCAGCAGATCCGCCGTCGGGATCTTCTGCGAGACGCGCTCGGGCGCGCCGAGGTGCTGCAGAACCTGCCGGTTCTGCCGCTTGTTGAGCCCGAACAGCGGCAGGATGTCCGCGCCGCCGTCGCCATACTTGGTGAAGAAGCCGGTCACGGACTCGGCGCCGTGGTCGGTTCCGATGACGAGCAGGCCGCGCTCGCCGGCGATCATGTACTGGGCGATCATGCGGGCGCGCGCCTTCGTGTTGCCGCGCGTGAAGTCGCTGAGCTCCTTGTCGGAACTCCGCTCGTACTCCTGCTCGAACCCGTCGACGGCAGGCTTGACGTTGAACGTCCACAGGGTCTTGGGATTCACGAACTCGAGGGCGGCCTTCGCATCCTCCTCGTCATGCTGGACGCCGTGGGGCAGGCGCACCGCGATGAAGTCCGCCTCGACGCCGTCCTCCGCCAGCGACTCGACCGCGAGCTGCGCGAGCCGGCCCGCGAGCGAGGAATCGAGACCGCCGCTGATGCCCAGGACGAAGCCCTTGGCGCCGGTAGCCCGAAGGTAGTCCTTGAGGAAGCCCACCCTGGCCGTCACTTCCTCGGCCGGGTCGATCTGCGGCTTGACGCCCATCTCTTCGATGATCTTCGCCTGAAGTTCGCGCATGGGCATAGCCTACCCACGTGACCGTGAAGCTTAACAAGAAGGCCTACGAGCACGCCAAGGCGCTCGTCCGTGAGGGCAAGGTCGTCCGTGACAGCCGCGACGACTGGAGTGAACACGCCCCCGACAACCAGCAGCTGAGCGACTTCCTCGACTCCAAGGGCCCCGGCGAATACGCCCTCTGGTTCCTCGGGGTGGACGACGAGCATCCGGATGAGAGCAAGGCCCACTACAAGTTCCCGTTCAGCGACCTTGCGAAGGTCCACCGCTGCGCCGTCATCTCCGGCGAGAGCCGCGCAAGCCAAAACGACTACGACGACATCCGCGAGGCCCTCGGCGACCTGCTCAAGCGCATTGACGAGGGCGCGGAATGAGGCGCGCGGCCGTCGTGGGCTGCGGCGATATCTCCGCGCAGCACTTCGCGGGGATCGAGGCGGCCGACGGCGTTCAGCTGACTGCCGTCGTCGAGCCTGACGACGAGCGCCGCTCGGCAGCGGCCGAGGCCCACGGCGTGCCGGGCTACGCCACCCTCGGCGAGCTGCTCGACGCAGGAGGGGCCGACGTCGTCCATCTGTGCACCCCGCACAGCACCCACGCGCCGCTGGCCCAGGAGGCGCTCACGCGCGGCGTCCACGTGCTCACCGAGAAGCCCGTTGCGCACACCCTGGCTGACGCCGAGGCGCTTGCCGATACGGCGCGCGCGGCGTTCCTCGAGCGGGGCACGCAGTTCGGGGTGTGCTTCCAGAACCGCTACAACGCGACCGTCCGCGCACTCCGCGACCTCCTCGGGCGGGGCACGCTCGGCCGGATCATCGGGGCCAATGCGACCGTCATGTGGCACCGCACGCCGGCCTATTACGAGGCGCGGCCCTGGCGCGCCACCTGGGCCGGGAGCGGCGGCGGCCTCCTCATGAACCAGGCGATCCACACGCTCGACCTCCTCCAGTGGCTCGTGGGAC
>NZ_JBQCGQ010000143.1:0-23897 GCF_051955515.1 Sinomonas sp. | reverse complement strand
CGGTACCACTTCAGCTCGCGGATGTCTGCGGGAAAGACCTCTTTCCCGTCGCATGCCACGGCTCCGGTGTCGGTAGAGTCCAGGGCAAGCAGGATCCGCAGCAGGGTCGTCTTGCCCGATCCCGACACCCCCACGATCCCGACCCGCTCGCCCGCGGCGATGGCCAGGGTCGTCGGCTCCAGCGCGACCTTCTTCTCCGGCTGGGCGAATGGCTTCTTCCTGGGCATGGGGTACGCCCGGCTCACCCCGCCGATATCGAAGAAGACGGGGGGCCCCGGCCTCTCGATTGCATAGTCTTCGGCCGACTGGAGCTTCTCGATGTACGGCTCGACCGTCGCAGCACGCGCCGCCCGGATCAGCTCACAGGTATAGGGGTGCTTCGGCGAGGCGAAGATCTCGTGGATCTGCCCCTGCTCGACGATCTCGCCGTCCTTCATCACCACGGAGTCGCTGCATAATTCGGATGCCACGGCGAAGTCGTGGGTGATGAACAGCAGAGCCGGGGTGTCCCTGCCCGTGGTGTACTTCTTCAGCACGTCCAGGACACGAGCCTGGGTGACGACGTCGAGCGCTGTCGTCGGCTCATCGGCCACCATCAGGCGGGTATTACACGCCAGCGCCAGCGCGATACACACACGCTGGCGCTGGCCCCCGGACAGTTCCGAGCAGAAACGGTTCACGAGACGCTCGGGATCGGGCAATCCGACCGAGCCAGCCAGCTCTATCGCGGCCTTAAGCGCGTCGTTCTTCGAAAGCCCACGGTGGCGGCGCAGCGGCTCCACGAGCTGATCGCGCAGGCGCACCAGAGGATTGAGCGCAACGGCGGAGTCCTGGAACACCATCGCCACACGCGCCTCCTCCGGCCTCTTCGACACAGGAAGGCCAAGCACCTCGACTCCGTTGATGCGGATGCTGCCCCCGGTTACCGAGTTCGACGGCAGACGGCCGAGGACAGCGGCCGCGGTGAGGGACTTGCCCGAGCCGGATTCGCCGAGCAGGCAGACCCGCCGCCCCTGTGCTACGGCGAAGGAGATACCCTTCACGATCTCTCGACCACGAATCGAGATCTTCAGGTCAGTGACTTCAAGAGTGTTCACGATTTCCCTCTGCATTTTCGCGGGGACGCATCATCGTTGATGCCCCGGATCGTTGCTTCAACGCTAGAAGCGGACAGGTAAATTGTCAACACTCAAACAATACGCCTTGGGACTTGGGCGGTCTTTACCAGTGCGCGCTCCTGAGGGCAAGACGGCGCGGGCCAGTGTTCTCCCGAGGAATGGACGTTCGCCGTGGGAAGACGCACATCGATACGGAGCAAGGCCTTGCTCGGCCCGAAAGAAGCTGCCGTACCAGTTTGTCTGCCTCGACAGAAACGCACGACGGCCGCGGGAGCGGGGCCGAACGGCGACGGCGCGGGCAGCCTGAGCGCGGATCACCTCGGTCCGGTGGAGCTTATGCATCAAGCGCGGCGCGACTTTCACCGGCTCCATGCGGCGCCGTTGGAGCCGGCCTTAAGATGTGCCCGCAGGAGGCTGTGGCTTTAAGAGGCAGCCTCCAACAAAGAGGAAGTGCGCCTCAAAGAGGGCGGCGTTAATAAGGCGGCGTTATTAAGAGAAGGTCGTACTAAGAGGCCGCCGGGCTGTTCGCCTCTTGGGCGGGGAGCAGCCTGGCGATGGCGTCGTCCTTATGGGCATCTAGGCGGTCCATCACCAGATCTCGCTTCCCGTCGCGGATGGCCTCCGCGATTCCCCGGTGCTCCGCAACGCGGACCGATTCGTCGTCGTAGCGGCCTTGAAGGCGATTTAGGCACATTCGCGTCTCGGTCAGGAGCGTCGCATGCATCTTCGAAAGCCTCGGGCTCGCGGCCAGCTCCACGAGTCTTTCGTGGAATGCGATGTCGGCTTCCGAGACTCCCGTCTCATCGCCTGCGGCCCTGGCCTTGTCCATGCGCTCGACGCGCTTGAGCAGTTCCGCCCCGGCGCGGGCATGGTCGCCGTCGGCGAGCATTCCTGCAGCGGCCTTCTCCACTGCCGTGCGCGCCTCGTAGATATCGCGAATGTCGCTGTCGTCGAACTCGGCGACGAAGACGCCCCTATTGCGGATGCTCAAGAGGAGTCCCTCCTGGGTGAGCCGCTGGATCGCCTCGCGAATCGGCCCCCTGCTCACGCCCAGGTCTTTGGCGATGTCCGCCTCCACGAGCTGCGCGCCCGGCTGCAGCGCCCCCTCGGCGATGAGCCTTCTCAGCTGCGCGGCGATAAGCGAGGGCGTGGACTCCTGGACGATGGGCTGGAGCACCCGACTGGACTTCATAACGTGCTTCCTGAGATTCGACGAATGCCTTGTAGACAATACTATCGCGGAGCGGCGTTGAAACCGCGCTTTTCGAGCCCACGACCGCGCCCGGCTGCTCCCTCATCTCCTAATTGTGAGATTGTTGACAATATCGTGGTTATGCTTCACCATTGAAGCCTGGACGCTGTGAGGACATTCGGAACCGAATCATCACGCGCCATGCCAAAGTGATTCCAGAGGCCGCATGGAAGGAAGGCACATGCTCGGAGGACTCGACGGTCCGAGCGGCGCGACGCGCGAGCGGGCTCCACAGGCCCAGACGAACGACCGAGCTCGACCCGCGCCCTCGCCCGAAAGCCCGAGCCGATTCCTTGGCATCGTGATCCCGTTCTTCCAGACTGCCTCGGCCCTCGGATAGGGCTCCCCCAGCTGCGGCCAGCACCGCAGCGGTCCGACCCTCCCTGCAAGGGACCGTCGACGGTGCTGGCCGCGCCCCGTCAAAGAGCGCACCCCATCAAAGAGAAGGTGAAACGTGACTTCCCTGAGCCCCGTCCTCAAGCAGGCTACGCCAGTGGTCGTCGACCATGCGTTCGGCAGCTGGATTTTCGGCACCGACGGCGAGCAGTACCTGGACTTCACTACCGGCATCGGGGTGACCAGCACAGGGCACTGCCATCCTAAGGTCGTCGCCGCCGCCCGCGAGCAGGTCGGCAAGATCATCCACGCCCAGTACACCACGGTGATGCACAAGCCCTTGCTCGAGCTGACCGAGAAGCTCGGCGAGGTCCTGCCGCCCGCTCTCGACTCGGTCTTCTACGCGAACTCCGGATCCGAGGCCGTCGAGGCCGCGATCCGCCTGGCGCGCATGGCGACGGGCCGCCCCAACATCGTCGTCTTCCAGGGCGGCTTCCACGGCCGCACGGTGGCCGCAGCCTCCCTCACCACCGCCGGTACGAAGTTCTCCGCCGGCTTCGCCCCGCTCATGGCGGGCGTGCACATGTCCGCCTTCCCGCACGCATACCGCTACGGCATGGACGAGCCAAGCGCCGTCGCGTTCGCGCTCAGGGAGCTGGACTACCTCCTCAAGACCCGCACCGCACCCGAGGACACTGCCGCGTTCCTCATCGAGCCCGCGCTGGGCGATGGCGGCTACATCCCCACGCCCCCGGCCTTCATGGACGGCCTACGCGATCGCGCCGACCGGCACGGGATCAAGCTGATCTTCGACGAGGTCCAGGCCGGCGTGGGCCGCACGGGCAAGTTCTGGGGCCACCAGCACTCCCACGCGGCTCCGGACATCCTCATCACCGCCAAGGGCATCGCCTCCGGCTTCCCCATCTCGGCGATCGCAGCCTCCACCGAGACCATGTCCAAGGCCTGGCCGGGCTCGCAGGGCGGAACCTACGGCGGCAACGCCGTCTCGGCGGCGGCGGGCGTGGCGACCCTTCAGGTGATCGAGGAGGAGGGCCTCGTCGAGAACGCCCGGGTCCGCGGCAACCAGATGCTGGCCGGGCTCAAGGAGATCCAGTCCCGCTTCCCCGCGATCGGCAATATCCGCGGCATCGGCCTCATGGCCGGCATCGAGTTCACAGCACCCGACGGCACGGCGGACGCCACCACGGCAGCGGCTGTGCAGCAGGCAACAGTCGAGCAGCGACTCCTGACCCTCACGTGTGGCCCGGAGGGAAACGTCGTCCGGCTGATCCCAGCCCTTGTCGTGACCGAGGCCGAGATCGCTACGGGACTCGAAAGGTTCGAAGCCGCCGTCGCCACCGTTCTGGGCGCGCCGGCAGTACCGGCGGCAGTCGGTCCCTGATCCAGCGGCCACGCACTCCCCTCCGCACCGCCGAGAAGCACCTCCTCATCCACCCCTACGGCCCCTGAAGGACAATCTCGTGACCATCACAGCTCCCCTTGCGGAAGAGCTCCAAGTCGACCTGTTCATCAACGGACAATGGACCCCATCCTCCTCCGAAAAGCGCTTCCGGGTCGAGAATCCCGCGACACTCGAGACCCTTGCCTACGTGGCTGACGGCACACCGGAGGACGCCCGGCGCGCCATCGAGGCGGCCGGGGCCGCCCAGGCCTCGTGGGGCCGGACCTCGCCCCGATTCCGCGCCGACATCCTCCGCAAGGCCTACGAGATCATCCTCAGCCGGGCAGAGGAGCTCGCCGCCATCATGACCTCCGAGATGGGCAAGCCGCTCGCCGAGGCCAAGGGCGAAATCGCCTATGGTGCCGAATTCTTCCGCTGGTTCTCCGAAGAGGCGGCAAGGATCGACGGCGACGCCACGACGTCGGTCGACGGCGCCAACCGCATCCTAGTGACCAAGGAACCGATCGGCCCCTCCATCCTTGTCACGCCGTGGAACTTCCCGCTGGCCATGGGCACTCGCAAGATCGGCACCGCCATCGCAGCCGGCTGCACCATGGTCTTCAAGCCCGCCGAGCTCACCCCGCTGACCTCCCTCGCCCTCGCCGCGATCCTGAAGGAGGCCGGACTGCCGGATGGCGTGCTGAACGTCGTGACCACCTCAAGCGCCTCCTCGGTCGTCGGCGTCTGGATGAACAGCGGAATCGCCCGGAAGATCAGCTTCACCGGCTCGACCGAAGTGGGGAAGATCCTTCTCAGGCAGGCCGCGGAGAACGTCCTGCGCTCCTCCATGGAGCTCGGCGGCAACGCACCCCTCATCGTCCTACGGGACGCGGACCTCGACCGCGCCGTCGAGGGAGCCCTCGCAGCAAAGATGCGCAACATGGGCGAGGCCTGCACCGCCGCCAACCGCATCTACGTCCACCGGGAGATCGCAGACGAGTTCAGCCGTCGGTTTGCCGAGCGCATGGACGCGCTCGTCGTCGGAGATGGCGCGCGTCCGGGCACCCAGGTCGGGCCCTTGATCGATCAGGACGGCCTCGACAAGGTGCAGCAGCTCGTCAACGATGCAGTCGCGCGCGGGGCCAAGGTCCTCACGGGGGGCTTCCGACCCGAGGGGCCGGGGTACTTCTACAATCCCACGGTGCTGGTAGAAGTAACCGCCGATGCCGAGATCAGCCGGACCGAGATCTTCGGCCCCGTCGCTCCCATCACGGTCTTCGACTCAGAGGACGAAGTCATCCAGAAGGCCAACGACACCGAATGGGGCCTCGTCGGATACGTCTTCACGCAGGACCTCGACAAGGCAGCACGCTTCTCGGCTGCACTCGAAGTCGGGATGGTGGGAGTCAACACGGGAACCGTCTCCAATCCCGCCGCGCCATTCGGAGGGGTCAAGCAGTCCGGCCTCGGCCGCGAGGGCGGCCGCGTGGGCATCGACGAGTTCCTCGAGTACAAGTACACAGCCACCCCGGTGCCGGCCCCGGAGGCCTAGCTCCGTCACCCAACAAGGGGCGGCGAGTATCCAAGGGAGCGATAGGGCTCACCGGATATCGCCGCCCCTTGCTGTCTCCGCACCTCTATAGATATCGCATGGATTGTCTCAAGTCTCCCAAAATGATTGTTGACAATCCACAGGTTGGATGGCATACTAATGGAAAGAGACCGCTTTGGCGGTACACCGGCTTCATTCCAGTTCTAGCCTTTCGTACCGCGCCACACCTCAGGGAAGAGGTCGAGGGCGATGCCGACTAGTGGATCATCAGCCAATCCGCAGCGATGGCCGTGGATCGTGATCCTCCGTCAGGAGGACCGGGCCGCAGCGACGGGCGAGCATTGTCCGACCAGTGGAGCTTGGACCGCTCCCGCCTGGCCATCCGCCGCGGTCGTCGTCCTGAAAGGCGAGATCATGCCACCCCTCTATGGGAAGGCCGTCGAATGGCACTACACGGCGGAGCTGAACCCCATTTCGGCTCTCGACCTGGAAAGCGTCATGACAACGAAAGCCACGGCATCCGGCCGACGGCGGGTACCGGGAGCTGCCGCTATCAATGGAAAGGAGCAGGGCCGTGAAAGCGAGATCGCGTTTCACTCACAGGAACAATAACGCGGCCACGCGTGTGCATATGAACGAATACCAAAGGCTGCTTGAGCTCGACGAGGACCTGATGCCACCGCCCGTCGAGTCCGGTGTGCCCCACCAGGAGTGGGTGTCTTTCGAGAAAGACGAGCGAGTGACCATCCACAGGCGCTGGGAATCGCGCTTCAGCGGAGAAGTCGATGTCGTCTCCGAGGACGGGAGTGTCTTCTGGGTCTGGGGGGACGAGGGCCGTGGCAGGTTTGCGGTCCATGCCGGAGATGACGTCAGCGTGTGGCGGTCTGAGCAATGAGGAATGCGGTCTTCGATGAGGACGTCTGTCTGGGAATCACGGGGTTCGGAAGCCGAGGCGAGCCTGATCTCCGGTGCCCGACTCGCATGAAGCACCGTCGCCCAACATAGAGGGCATCTACGAGCAGCAGGCCCGCGGCACAGGTCGCAAAGGCGGCCAGCTCGGCCAAGTGCAACGGCGAGGCGAGATAGCCGGCCACCCTACCACCAGCCCTCAACGAACACTCCTCTTCAAGAGCTGGTCGGTGCCTCAGGCACTCCGTCTGGTGTGGCCCGGGAAAACCTGTCGCCGACCCAGGCATGTAGCTCATTACCCACCCGCCTTGCGGGTCATCGGGGATGGCGTCGATCCACCGGGGATCAGCACCAGAGGGATCTCCTACCAGAACGGGCAGAAGGATCCCCTGCTGCAACAGAGCCGCCTGATCGGAGCGGCAGGCCTAATCCGGCAGCCGGAGCGATCTCTACCAGAGTCAACGCTTCCAGCATCGTCAAGCCCGCTCGAGCGCCCGCGCGAATGGAATCCGGCAGCATGCCTTCGTGGTCTGGTTGAGGCCGGGCCACCGCGGCGGTGAATCACAATTCACCGAGTAGCCGCACCGAGCGCCCTTTTCATCGCTGAGGCGCGTTGGCAGATTCGGCCGGATGCCGAGCGGCCAGAGCGTCGATCATCGACAGTACCGCGTCCGTGAAGTCTGTCGTCGAGGCGGTTCCGCCGATGTCCCTGGTCCGCACTCCTTCTCTGAGCACTGCCTCGAAGGCTGACTGCAGGTGCCGCGCGGCTTCGGCATGTCCGAGGTGTTCGAGCATCATGGCCCCGGACCAGATCTGGCCGACCGGGTTGGCGACGCCCTTTCCCGCGATATCAGGGGCCGAGCCGTGTATGGGCTCGAAGAGCGACGGATGGAGGCCCTCGGGGTTCAGGTTGGCACTCGGTGCAAGGCCAATCGAGCCCGTCACCGCGGCGGCGAGATCCGAGAGGATGTCGCCGAACAGGTTGGAGGCGACTATGACGTCGAGCGTCCAAGGCTTCAGGACGAGGTGGGCCGCGAGGGCGTCCACATGCACGGCCGCGAGCTCGACGTCAGGGTAGAGACACGCAGTTTCGGCGATGATCTCGTCCCAGAACGGCATCGTGTGCACAATGCCGTTGCTCTTGGTGGCGGACGTCAGCAGCCCGCTTCGGGACGCTGCGAGGGACGCCGCGTAGTGCGCGGCCCGGGAGATGCCGAGGCGCGTGAAGACGGCTTCTTGGACGGCACTCTCCTGCGGGAGGCCACGGTACATCCGGCCACCGATCTCGGAGTACTCCCCTTCGTTGTTCTCGCGCACGATGACGAGATCGACGGCGTGCTCGCTCGCGAGCGGGGTGGCAACGCCATCGAGCGTCTTGACCGGGCGGAGGTTGATGTACTGCTGGAACTCCCGGCGGATGGGAATGAGCAGCCCCCAGAGGGTCTCCGCATCCGGAACCTCGGGTGAGCCCACCGCGCCCAGGAAGATCGCGTCGTGCAGGGCCAGCTGCGCAAGACCGTCCTCGGGCATCATGCGGCCGTGCCGGACGTAGTAGTCCGAGCCCCAGTCGAAAGGGGTGAATTCCAAGCTCAGCGAGTGGAGCTCCGCGATCCGCTCAAGGCAGGAGATCGCTGCAGGCACCACTTCCTTACCGATGCCGTCGCCCGGGATGACCGCAATCCGGTGAGTGTTCACGAGGTGCCGCCCAGGCCGTGGATCAGCTGGGTTCGTGCCCCGCCAGCGAGGTTGATGATGGTGTTCTTCGGCTCGGTCATCTCCCGAACCGCGTATCTGAGCCCTTCACGCCCCACTCCGGACCTCTTGAACCCTCCGAACGGCATGGAGTCGATGCGCACGTCGCTGGTCTCATTGACCACGACGGTCCCCACCCGGAGCCTCTCCGCAACCGCAAGTGCCAGATCGATGGATTGAGTGAAGACTCCTGCCTGAAGGCCATAGTCGGAGTCATTGGCGGCGTCGATGGCTTCGGACACCTCGGAGAAGGGAAGGATGCTCACCACCGGGCCGAACACTTCCTCCCGGATGACCCTGCTGTCCGCCGGCACATCGGTAAGGACCGTGGGCTCATAGTAGGAACCCCGACGCCGGCCGCCCACTTGGACAGTCGCGCCGCCATCCCGGGCTTCCTCCACCCATTCGGCGACGCGGCGGGCTTCGGCCTCCGTGATGAGCGGGCCAACGTCGGTGCTTCGGTCGAGCTTGGGCCCGATCCTCAGGGACTCGCTCCGGCGGATGACCTGGTCAAGGAGTGGTCCGAACAGCGAGGCGTGGACATAGACGCGCTGAACGGAGAGGCAGTTCTGCCCGGCGACCCCGAAGGCGCCGGCCACGATGGCCTCTGCCGCCGCCTCGGGATTGGCGTCGGCGAACACCACTGTTGCGTTGTTGCCGCCGAGCTCGGAGAGGAACTTCTTCGCCCCGGCGACGGCGGCGATCCGGTCGGCGGTCCGGGGACCTCCCGTGAAGGAGATCAGGTCCACGCGGGGGTCGCTGACAAGCGCTTCGGACACCCCGGGGCCGGTGACGACGGCGGCGATGCGCCCCGAGGGCACGCCTGCCTGGAGCAGCAGCTGGACCAGGGCGAGTCCTGACAGGGGCGTCCGGCTCGAGGGCTTGAGTACGACGCCGTTGCCTCCGATGAGGGCTGGGCCGATCTTGTGTGCTACGAGGTTCAGCGGATCGTTGAATGGGGTGATCGCGGCGATAATCCCGACGGGATTGCGCCGGAACCAGCCGGTCCTGCCCCTTCCGGCGAGGCTGTCTTCGAACGCGAGGGTTTCTCCCTCCAGCTCTGCAGAGGCCGCAGCCGAAAGCCTGAGCGTCTCGGTGCAGCGACGCACCTCCTGCTCGGCTTCCCGGATCGTCTTGCTGCTTTCGGCGGCGATGATCTTGGCGAAGCGCTCGGATTGCTCGCCGAGCAGGAAGGCCGCCCGTTCCAGCGATTCACGGCGGGAGCGCAGAGGCCACTCGTGGCCCTCGAGCTCTCGGTGAAGGTGCGCAATGGCACGGCCGACGTCGGCAGAAGTGGATTCGCAGACCTGCCACAGCAGGAAGCCGTCCTCGGGGTCTCTGACGTCGAAGGTCATGTTCGCCGTCTGCCACTGTCCTTCGAAGAACGCTCCTCCCGGGATGCCGGCCGCGTAATCGCTCCGGTCGGCGGCCTTCGGGCGCGTTTCAGCCACGAGTGTCTCTGGAAGCACGGGATGCATTCTCCTGTCTAGCTGAACCGGTCGCGGACTTTGGCGTAGGCGCCGATGAGGGGCAGGAACCAGGGCGGGCCGAAGTGGCCTGGAACCGGCGGATTCGGGATGCCCCTCCAGACATTCGCGTCATCGTCGCCGCCCATGTAGTGCGCCATCCGCTTGCCCATGTGGGCCGCCATCTGCACCCCGTGGCCGCTGTAGTTGAGCGAGTAGAAGAGCCCGTCATGCACACCGGCATGGACCATCTGGTCCATCGACAGGTCCACAAGCCCGCCCCAGGTGTAGTCGACCCGCACGTTCCCGAGGTAGGGGAAGAGCTCGAGCATGGCCTTGCGGAGGATCTCACCGCTCTTGACATCTGAATCGGGGCTCGACAGAGCGAAGCGGGCGCGGCCGCCGAACAGGAGCCGGTTGTCCGGCGTGATGCGGAAGTAGTACGTGAGCATCTTGCTGTCCGAGGCCATCCGCCGGTGGGGCAGGATCCGGTCCACGACGTCCTCGGGCAGGGGCTCGGTGACGATGATGAAGCTGCCCACGGGGATGACCCGGCGCTGCATCCACGGGGTGATGCCGCCGGTGTAGCCGCTCGTGGCGACCAGGACCTGCTTCGCTCGGGTGATCCCGCGTGCTGTGTGGACGTCGTGCACCGTTCCGCTGACCTTCTTGAGCTCGGTCACGCCCGCGTTCTCGCAGATCTTTGCTCCGGCCGCAACGCCTGCCCCGGCGAGGCCGTGGGCGAACTTGCCCACGTGGAGTCCGGCTCCCAGGGGATCCAGCATGGCGCCCTGATAGAAGTCGGTGCCGATCTCTGAGTGGATCTCGGACTTCGGGATCACGTGGACATGGTGGTCCACGAGCCTGGCGAGCAGCTCCTGGGACTTCCGGAAGCCGTCGTTGTGCGAATCGTGGTAGGCCAGCGAGAGCTTGCCGAAGCGGTTGAAGTCGCAGTCGATTGCGTAGTCGTGCACGATCTTCTCGATGCTCTCAATCGCGTCGTTGTACTCGCGGAAGTACTGCGCCGCGCGGGCTTCGCCGTAGCGCTTGACCGCTGTGCTGAAGCCGATGGCCAGCCCTGTCGTTGCCATCCCGCCGTTGCGGCCGGACGCGCCCCAGCCGACCGTGTGGCGTTCGAAGACGGCGACGTTCGCGCCCTGCTGGGCGAACTCGAGGGCGGCAGAAAGGCCGGTGAACCCGGCACCGATGATCGCGACGTCGACGTTCTCCGGTACCGGTGTCTGCCGGTAGTCACCGGAGGGCTCAGCTGTGTCGAGCCAATAAGGAACGAGTTTCATGGTGTGTGGCCTTACGCTTCGACGTCGGACTTAGAGGCCGAGGTGCTTGTTGATCTCGTCCAGGGACTTGACAACATTGAGGTCATAGCCCGGGCCAATGGGGTCGTAGCCGCGGTCCAGCAGCCAGAGGTTCCGGAAGCCCATGTCGTGCATCGGATGGATGTCGTAGCGCGTGTGCGAGGAGATGTGCAGGAAGTCCTCGGGCCTGGCGTTCAGGGTATCGAGCATGTACTCGAAGGCCTGGTAGCGCGGCTTGTAGGCCTGGGCCTGCTCGGCGGTCAGCACCGCGTGGAAGTCGGCCCCGAGCTTGGGAATGCTGATCTCCAGGAAGCTGTCGTCCGCGTTGGACAGGGCAACCAGCTTGTAGTTCTCACCCATGAGCTTCAGCGGAGCCGGCACGTCGTCGTGGGCACCGAAGCCGCGGACGGTGTCAGCAAGCTCTGCGCCGGCACCAGGGGTGGGCCCGATGCCGAAGAACTTGCAGACGCGGTCAAACGAGTTCTGGAGGATCTGCTCGTACGGCGCGTAGGTAAGGACCTCGTCGAACCGGTAACCGCGGAACACTTTCTTGAACGCAGGCCACTGCTCTTCAGGCAAACGTCCGTCCAGCAGCCGGCGGGTGACGGCATCAGTGTTCCAGTTGATCAGCGTGCCGTAGATGTCAAAAGAGATGTACTTCGGCCGGAAGTTGGTCTCTGCCATGGTGATTCGTCCTTTTCATCGACATTGATCAAGGGGCTTGGCACCGAAGCCTGGGCCCCTGCTCTGGGATCCCGGCACCTTCGGCTCGCTCGCTCAGGTCATCAGGGCCTCGTTGGCAATTACTCTATGACCCCTATTGTAGAATGTCAACAGTCCTACTCTATGCCGAGAGCCTTCGCTCCGTCTTTCGCAGACTGTTGACAATCTGTCGTTCACACGATTCTATTGCATAGTCAGTCGAGTGGAGACCCGCGTCACAGAGATGAAGGTCTCCTCACTGGCCCAAGGTCTACGCGATGGCTGGAAGGCGCACCCGTCGCGTCCTGCCCGTCATCACCTCTCGCGGCCACTTCCAGCCGTCAGGACTGCGCTGAAACATTCGAAGGGAAGCTTGATGAAGATCAGAAGCAAGGCTCACACGGCGGCGGCTGCTTTGGCCCTCGTCGTGACGCTGAGCGCCTGCGGCAACGCGTCCGTCGCTTCGGCACCGGGAAGTTCGGGATCGTCCAACGACTCCGACATCGCTGCCAACGTCCAGCCCGACCCGAATGCCGTCAAGCTCCTGCCCCAGTCGTACAAGGACAAGGGCGAGCTGACGGTGGCCATGGACCTTCACTATCCCCCGACGACGTTCCTCGCGGCGGACAACAAGACGCCGATCGGGATGAACCCGGACATTGCTCGGCTCATTGCGGCGAAGCTGGGCTTGAAACTCAAGTTCGAGAACGTCGTCTTCGACACGATCATCCCGGGCATCCAGGCGGACCGCGATGACTTCACGGTGACGACGATGGCTCCCACCCCGGACCGGCTCAAGGTCCTTGACATGATCAACTACTTCAAGGCCGGCAATTCCGTGGCGGTGGCGGCAAGCAATCCGATGAAGCTCACGAACGAGACCCTGTGCGGGAAGAACATCGCCGTCACAGCCGGTTCGACCGGCCAGCTCAAGCGGCTCCCGGCCCTCTCCGAGCAGACCTGCACGTCCAAGGGAAAGCCCGCCATCAACGCGGTGACGTTGCCCAACGTCCAAGACGCCCTGACCCAGCTGGCCTCGAAGCGCGTCGACGGGATCCTCTACGACACCACGGGTCTGGCGTGGGCGGCCAAGCAGCAGCCCAATGCCTTCACCCTCCTGACCCCCCAGATCAACGTCGGTTCCAGCGACCTCACGGCCATTGGCCTGAAGAAGGGCTCGCCGCTGACCCCGGCGCTCCAGGCCGCCGTCCAGTCGGTCTTGGACAGCCCGCAGTACAAGCAGTCGCTGGCCAACTGGGGGCTCGAAGCGGGTGCCATCACAGATGCCAAGCTCAATTAGGGAGGGGGCTTCCATGCTGCAAGCGATCAGTCGCGGAAGCGGACCCGGCATGAACAGAGCGGACCCTGCGCTCAAACCGCGCGTGCGGCGGCGGAGCGCCTTCGAGTACGCGGCATGGATCGTGTGCGTCCTGCTCGCGGCGGGCATCCTCTTCTCGGTCTCGACCAACCCGAACTTCCAGTGGGGCGTCGTCGCGAAGTACTTCACCGAACAGACCATCCTCAACGGCCTGATGCTCACGATCTTCCTCACGGTCGCCACCATGGTCCTGGGGACGCTGCTGGGGCTGCTGCTGGCGATCATGCGATCCTCCAAGATCAGGCCCGTCGCGCTCACCGCGGGCATCTACCTGACCCTGTTCCGGGGCACCCCGGTGCTGGTGCAGCTGATCTTCTGGTTCAACATCGCCGCCCTCTACCCGAACCTGACCCTCGGCATCCCGTTCACCGGCATCGGGATGCCCGTGGACATCAACAAGCTCATGTCCCCGATCACGGCCGCGCTCGTGGGCCTGACCCTGAACGAGGCCGCGTACATGGCCGAGATCATCCGCGGTGGCTTCTCCGCGGTCGGCAAGGGCCAGATCGAGGCCGCGGACTCCCTCGGGATGAGCTCCTGGACCAAGCTGCGCAAGGTCATCATCCCCCAGGCCATGCCCTCGATCATCCCCGCGACCGGTAACCAGTTCATCGGCATGTTCAAGGAGAGCTCCCTGGTGAGCGTGCTCGGCGTGGCCGAGCTGCTCCAGAGCGCCCAGCTGATCTACGCCCGCACCTACGAGACCATCCCGCTGCTGATCGTGGCCAGCCTGTGGTACCTCGTGATGACCCTCGTCCTGAGCTACCCGCAGTCCCTGCTGGAGAAGAGCTACTCCCGCTCCACCTCGCGCCTGCCCAGGAAGGCGAAGAAGGCCGTCCTGACAGAACCGGAAGGAATCGCCCGATGAGCGCCGACGGCACCATCCATGCCCGCGGGATCCGGAAGTCCTTCGACCCCAAGACCGTCCTGCACGAGGTCGACCTCGACGTCGCAAGCGGCGAAGTCTGCTGCATCATCGGCCCCAGCGGCTCCGGCAAGTCCACCCTCCTGCGATGCCTCAACGGCCTCGAGGAGGTCGACGCCGGTGTGCTGAAGGTCAACGGCGAGGACTTCGGCTACTACGAGACGCCCACCGCCTATCAGGCCCTGAGCCGGAAGAAGCTCGCCGAGCAGCGCACACGGATCGGGATGGTGTTCCAGCAGTTCAACCTCTTCCCCAACATGACCGCCCAGGAGAACATCATGGCTGGGCCCGTGCTGATCAAGGGCGCCGAGAAGCGCCAGTCGGCCGAGAAGGCTGAGCGCCTCCTGGCCAGCGTGGGGCTGAAGGGGTTCGGCCACTGCTACCCCGCCCAGCTCTCCGGGGGTCAGCAGCAGCGTGTGGCCATCGCCCGCTCCCTGGCCATGGACCCCCAGATCATGCTCTTCGACGAGCCCACCAGCGCCCTGGACCCGGAGAAGGTCGGCGAGGTCCTGGCCGTGATGAAGGACCTGGCCAAGAAGGGCATGACCATGGTCGTAGTCACCCACGAGATGGGCTTCGCCCGGGAGGTCTCCGACTCCCTGCTGTTCATGGACGAAGGCTGCATCGTCGAACGCGGCGACGCCCGCGAGATCCTCGCCAACCCCAAGGAACCCCGCACCCAGGCCTTCCTGGAAAGGGTCCTCTGAAGATGGACGGGAAGCTCGCCGTCATCGGCCTCGGCAGAATCGGAAGCAGGGCAACGGGGCAGGCCCCCCGCCCCTCCGACTCGATCGTCGGCTTCGAGGCTCAGGCCGCGGTCCCTCCGTGCGACAGGCTCGGGTCCCCAAGGCCGAAACATCCCAGGAGCTGAGCTGGAATGGATCTCAGTGCATATCCAGCCGAGATCACACCTCTTTCGACACCATCTCGAAAGAGCAGGGAACCAGGGCAATCCCGGGCCAATTGCGCCCAGCATGCTGCGCCTGCAGCGAGCGATCCGCAGGCAAATGACGTGCAGTTGCGAAAGGCTGTGGGGCCCGCCGCGGAGCGAGAGCAGGGGATGCTGATGCCCGCAGCGGAGGGATCGCTCAGGCTGCAGGGACGACCGACCGCGGAGGTCATTGCAGACCACCTCCGTGAACAAATAGTGCTCGGGGTGTTCCGTCCGGGCCAGCAGATCAACGAATCCGTTCTCGCCACACAAGTGAATACCTCCAGGGGGCCCCTTCGGGAAGCGCTGCAAAGGCTCTGCCAAGAGGGGTTCCTCGTGAACTGGAGAAATCGTGGCGTCTTTGTCCCCGAGCTGACAAGGGAGGGCATCAAAGAAATCTACGCCGTCCGCCAGGCGATCGAATTGTCGTCCGCAGATGCCTTGCTGGGCCGCGGGCAGGAGAGCATCGACGATACGAGCAGTGCGCTCAAGCTGATCATCGAGGAGATGGCACAGCATGTCGCACTGTCGGACTGGCCGGCGCTGGCGCGCTTGGACATGCAATTCCATACCGCCTTCGTCACCGGATCCGGAAACTCGCGGTTGATCCGGATCCAACAGACTCTGGCGGCTGAAAGTCGGATGTGCATCCTCAATCTGGATATGTCCTACCCTCGCGCCGATGACTTGATCCAGGAGCACCAGTTCATTCTCGGCAGGCTTGAAGATCGCGACCGGGGGGGCCTCCAAGAAGCAATCAGGCAGCACATGCAGAAAGACGTCGAGGATCTGATGACAGAAGAGACACCGGGCTTGGGCGGGGGCTGAGGCTTTTGGATCTGCAAAGGAAAGGCCAGGAGCCTTCCGGCTCCACAGAAATACCGGAAACCCCATTTTTCCGTCCAATCATCAAGGCATAACCTGCCGCTGATGTCGCCAATCAGATAACACAGCAGAACCCCGAACATCGATGTTCGGAAGATTAGGAAACGGAGCACGAAGAACCATGGCCAACACCACCGGAGAAACGACAACACAGCTGGACCCGAGCCTGCACCCCGAGCCGCAGGGAACTGCTCTCGCGGCCAAGCTCAACTGGCTCCGCGCGGGCATCCTCGGCGCGAACGACGGCATCGTGTCCGTCGCCGCGGTCGTGGTCGGCGTCGCCGGCGTCACCACGAACACCGGCCCCATCCTCGCAGCGGGAATGGCAGCCCTCGTCGGCGGGGCGATTTCGATGGCTCTCGGCGAATACGTCTCGGTCAGCAGCCAGAGCGACAGCCAGAGGCACCTCATCGCCAAGGAGCGCCAGGAGCTCAGGGACAAGCCCGAGGAAGAGCTCGCCGAGCTCGTGGGCCTCTACCGCGGCAAGGGCCTCTCCGAAGGCCTCGCCACGAAGGTGGCGCAGGAACTGACGGCCCATGACGCGCTCGGCGCCCATCTCGACATCGAGCTCGGCATCGACCCGGACGAGATCGTGAGCCCATGGCACGCAGCCTTGGCCTCGGCAATCTCCTTCCTCTGCGGGGCCGTCCTGCCCATGCTGGCCATCCTCCTGCTCCCCCAGGCCATCCGGGTCCCGCTGACCTTTGCGGCCGTCCTCGTCGCGCTCGCCCTCACGGGTGCCGTGGGCGCATGGATCGGCGGTGGCTCCCGGACGCTGGCGTCGATCCGAGTGGTCCTGGGCGGCGCAATCGCGCTCGCCACGACCTTCGCCCTGGGCAGCCTGCTCGGCACGACCGGAATCGCCTAGCAGAACTCGAAGTCGGGCAGCGTGCCCAGGGGCCGCACTGGAACGTGCGGGACCCAGGGCACACGCCTGCCCCACGGATCCCATCTGGCCCGAGCTGTGCTCTCCCGACTGGACGACGACAGCTGCCAAATCTCGCCAGACCTCACTGACGGTCGTCCTCAACCACACATCTCACCACCGCATGACAGGGAAAACGATGAGACTCCGCCTCCGCCTTTACCTGATCTCGATGCTCCTCATCCTCGCTGCTGGGATCGCCTTCGCAATCATGGCAACCACCCCGCAATCCCTGGCCGCTGGACTGGCTTCCATCTCGATTGGGGGCGGTGGGCTGTCTTCAGGGATCGTCACCAGACTCGCGCGTCGGCCTTGAGTCAGGTGTTCGAAGCCCAAGCCCGGATCCATGAAACTCCCTGTTCAAGGCGGGCGCCTTTGGTGCCCTCGCAATCCAATCACCGACACTCCGGAAGGAAAACTGTGTCTGAAAGCACCATTTCTGTGCCTGAGAGCACCGTATCCAAGTGCCCCGTAGCCCACGGCGCTCGTGTGCACCCGACCCACGGCAGCGCCAACAGCGAGTGGTGGCCCAACAGGCTGAACCTGAAGATCCTGGCGAAGAACCCCGCGGTGGCGAACCCGCTGGGGGCGGACTTCGACTATGCCTCGGCGTTCAAGGCGCTGGACCTGGATGCGGTCAAGGCCGATCTGGCCGAGGTCATGACGGATTCGAAGGACTGGTGGCCGGCGGACTTTGGCCACTACGGGCCGTTCATGGTACGCATGGCCTGGCACTCCGCCGGGACGTACCGATCCCACGACGGCCGCGGCGGGGCTGGCACCGGCCAGCAGCGCTTCGCGCCGCTGAACTCCTGGCCGGACAACGTCAGCCTGGACAAGGCCCGCCGCCTGCTGTGGCCGGTGAAGAAGAAGTACGGCCAGTCCATCTCGTGGGCCGACCTCTTGATCCTCGCCGGCAATGTCGCGATGGAGACCATGGGCTTCAAGACCTTCGGCTTCGCCGGCGGCCGCCCGGACGTGTGGGAAGCGGACGATGACGTGTACTGGGGCCCGGAGAAGGTGTGGCTCGACGACGAGCGCTACGCCGGCGACCGGGAGCTCGAGGCACCGCTGGCCGCAGTCCAGATGGGCCTGATCTACGTCAACCCGGAAGGCCCCAACGCAAACCCGGACCCGCTGGCCTCGGCCCGCGACATCCGTGAGACCTTCCGCCGCATGGGCATGAACGACGAGGAGACCGTCGCCCTGATCGTGGGTGGCCACACCTTCGGCAAGACGCACGGCGCCCACGCCGCCGACAGGATCGGACCGGACCCGGAGGCCGCCCCCCTGGAGGCCCAGGGATTCGGCTGGACGAACGGTTACGGCTCGGGCAAGGGCGGCGACACCGTCTCCTCCGGCCTTGAGGTCACCTGGACCTACCACCCGACCCGTTGGGACAACGAGTTCCTGCACATCCTCTTCGCCTACGAGTGGGAGCTCATGGAGTCCCCCGCCGGGGCCAAGCAATGGCGCCCGAAGGACAACGGCGGCGCCGGCCTGGTCCAGGAGGCCCACCCCGGCTTGGGCAAGCGCGAACCGCGCATGCTCACCAGCGACCTGGCCCTGCGCTTTGACCCGGCATACGAGACGATCTCCCGCCGATTCAAGGACGACCTCGGCGCCCTCGAGGATGCCTTCGGCCGCGCCTGGTTCAAGCTGACTCACCGTGACATGGGCCCGAAGGCCCGCCACCTCGGCAAGGAGGTTCCGGCCGAGGACCTGATCTGGCAGGACCCGCTGCCTGCCGCGCCGGAGCAGATAATCGGTGCAGGCGAGGTCTCCGTGCTGAAGGAGAAGATCTCCGCCTCGGGCCTGTCCGTGGAGGATCTGGTCTCCACTGCATGGAAGGCCGCAGCCTCCTTCCGCGGCTCCGACAAGCGAGGCGGTGCCAACGGCGGCCGCATCCGCCTTGAGCCGCAGGTGAGCTGGACGGTGAACCAGCCGGAGAAGCTGAAACCGGTGATCGCAGTCCTCGAGCGGATCGTCGAGGAGTTCAACGCCACTTCCGAGATCAAGGTCTCCTTCGCCGACGTCGTGGTCCTCGCCGGCGGTGTGGGCGTCGAGCAGGCCGCACTTGCGGCCGGCCACGACATCACGGTCCCGTTCACCCCCGGCCGTGTGGACGCCACCCAGGAGCAGACCAGCGTCGAGCAGTTCGCCTGGCTCGAGCCGGTGGCCGACGGGTTCCGCAACTACGACAGCGGCTTCCTGAAGCTGCCGAGCGACTACCTGCTCATCGACCGCGCGAACATGCTGAACCTCTCAGCCCCGGAGCTGACGGTCCTCGTCGGTGGCCTGCGGGTGCTGGGCAACAACTGGGACGGCTCGCGGCTTGGGGTCTTCACCGACCGCCCGGGCGCGCTCAGCAACGACTTCTTCGTCAACCTCCTCGAGCTCGGGCTCGAGTGGATCCCGGACGCCGAAGAGAAGACCTACACCACCTCTGAGGGCCGCTGGACCGGCAGCCGCGTGGACCTGGTCTTCGGCTCGAACTCCGAACTCCGTGCCCTCGCTGAGGTCTACGCCTCCGACGACGCACGGGAGAAGTTCGTGGACGACTTCGCCAAGGCCTGGGCCAAGGTCATGGACAACGACCGGTTCGAGCTGAAGAACTAGCCACCGTCCAGGTAACTGCGAATGCCAGTGGCCCCCATCCCTAAAGGGAGGGGGGCCGCGGGCATCGGTGAAATCCATGGACGATCGCCTGAAGTAGGCAAGCTCCCCTGCCGTGGCGCTCTGCCGTCCCCGTTTCGATCCAACTCGCGTGCCAACGATTCGTCCGGTCGCGGCCAGCCCACCAAGACCGGCCCGGCAACTGCTGCCTCGAGGGGCCCTGAGGATAGCGGCCCTGGCAGCCGGGGTCGAAGAACAGCTACTTCTCCGGCAAGTACAGGCGAATCGCGTCCCGGCGCGGCCCGTTCAAGGAACTCGTCGCGGTCGAGCACGCCATGCTCACCGTAGCCTGGCACAAGCTCGCCACCGACGAGCTCTATCACGATCCAAGCGCCTAACTTGGTCCGAAGGACTCCGGCCAAGGCCAGGCCGGCGCCATCGATCAGCTCCGAGTCCCTGGCCTACCGGGGTCACCCTCGTAGCCACTCCCGTGGACCGCCGAGCAGCCGCCGCGGGCGCCTCGAAGGTCGGCGGACGAATCCTCCAGGAGCTGAAGCAGATGACCCATGGGCTCGAACAGGTTGCCGCCGGGGCCGAGGTGACCGCGGCCGACGCCATCTTGAACAGCTAGTCAAGGTTCAACCCGCCTGAGGGCGTGGTGTAGCAGTGGCCCACCGGCCCCCGTCTCGCGGTGCCGCTGGACGGGAGCCTACAATCGACAATCGACAATAGGAGGCGACATGGAGCCTGTGTTCAAGTGGCAAGCCCAGCGGACGACCACACCGGAGGGCGTCTACAGTGTGCTGCGCACTGCCATCCTCGACGGAAGGGTGCCTCCGGGAGAACAGCTGCGGGAGACCCACATCGCCGCGGACCTCGGCATCAGCCGATCTCCCTTGCGCGAGGCCATGACCAAGCTCGAGGAGGAGGGGCTGATCGTGAAAATCCCCTACCGCGGATCCTTCGTGGTGGAGGTCAGCGCCCAGGACGTCGCCGAGATCGCCTCGGTCCGCGCGCTCGTAGAGCCCTATGCCGCGGAACTCTCATCGGAAGCGCTGCGGGGCTCAGAGCGGCCGCGGCTCATGCAGATCATCAAGGAGCTCCACGGGGCCACGGAGAGCAGCGACATTCCTGCCAGCATCGACGCTCACCTGCGCTTCCACAGGCTCTTCTACGACTTCTCCGGGAACCGCATCCTGCAGAGCATGTGGGGCAGCTGGGAGAACAAGCTGCGCCTGTACCTCTCGACAGACCACCGCTCCTACAGCGACCTGCACGACGTCGCCGTCGAGCACGAGAGGCTTGCCACCGTGGCCCTCGAGGGCGACACGGAGGAGTTCCGCCAGGAACTCGTGCGCCATTTCCAGTCCGCACTGCGGGCCCAGTAACGGACCACTTGCCCCCCGACGGCAGGTTCTGAACGGCAGAATGCTCTCAGCCCCTCTCACCATTGACATGCCCGGGGAAACTCGAGTATCGTAAACAATCGACAGCAAGGTCGTCGACAATCGACGACCGCCCTCTTTCCCTACTCTCGGAGGAACCCATGGCATTCGACACCCTGCCGAAGTTCGTCACGTTCGACATGAACGGGACGCTCATCAAGTTCGCGATCAACGACACGATGCGCGACGTCCTCGGCGACCGGCTCCCTGCGGAAGTCGCCGATGAGTACCTGCGGATCTGCAAGGCGTACCGGTTCGACGAGTGCACGGGCGCGTACAAGCCCTTCCACCAGATCGTCGCCGACTCCATGGAACGCGCCTCGCACAAGGTCGGCATCGAGTTCCGCGCCGACGAGGCGCGCGAGGTCTACGACAGGATCCCCACCTGGGGCCCGTACCCCGGCGTCACGGCGGCGCTGAACCGCCTCGCTGAGGCCGTCCCGCTGGTCATCATCACCAACAGCGACACCGCGGTCGCCGAGCGCCTTGCGGCGAACCTCAAGGCCCCGTTCGAGGTCATCATGACGGCCGAGCAGATGGGCTGCTACAAGCCTCGCCTCGCCGCGTTCGATTTCATGTTCGACAAGCTCGGCGTGACCCCAGACGAGCTCGTGCACGTCTCGGCGAGCCCGATGTACGACCTGCGCTCCGCGGCCATGATGGGGATCGAGAAGAAGGTCTACGTCGACCGGGGCTTCGAGCACGACGAGCACTGGCTCGGCTACGAGCGCATCACCGACATCGCCGACCTCCCCGTCCTCTTCGGCCTGCCGCGTCCTGACGCCTCCTGAGCGGAGCGATTGGGACCGATGATCCGAAGCATGGCGGCGACGGCATGACCCTGCCCCTCCCCCAGGCCGTGAAGGGTGAGACGGCCGCGGAAAGGCTCCAAGCCCTCGGCTTGGAACTGCCCCATCTCGACGGGAACGCGTACTTCGTCCACCATCGCGCGGTGGGCGGGAGCATCCACATCTCCGGCCAGCTTCCGTACAAGGACGGTGTGCTGCTGGGCCAGGGCGTCGTCGGCCGGGACGTGGACCTGGAGACGGGGAAGGAGCTCGCACGCCATGCCGTCCTCAATTGCCTCGCCGCTGCGGTGCAGGCTGTCGGGGACCTGGACCGGGTCCGGATCGTGCAGATGCTCGTCTTCGTCGCCAGCCCGGCGGACTTCGGCCTGCAGTCCCAGGTCGCCAACGCGGCCAGCGAGCTGCTCATCGAGGTCCTGGGCGAGAAGGGCCGGCACGCCCGCACCGCGATCGGCGTTGCGGGGCTGCCGCTCAACACTCCAGTCGAGATCCAGATGATCATCACCGCGGTGTAGCGGAGAACGAATCATGAGGAGTACAGCTGTGAACCGCCTCCAACAGGCACTCGACGCCCTCGTCGAGCGCATCGACACCCCCGCCCCGATCATCCTGGCCGACGTCATGCAGGACAACATCGACCGCATGCAGGCCCTTGCCGACCGGCAGGGCCTCGACGTCAGGCCGCACGTCAAGACGCACAAGTGCGTGGAGATCGGCCGCCGCCAGCTCAAGGCCGGTGCCGTCGGCATCACTGCGGGCAACGTCGGAGAGGCCGAGGTCTTCGCCAAGGCCGGGTTCGACGACATCTTCATCGCCTATCCGCTCTGGGCCGCGGGGACCAAGGGGCAACGCATCCGCAAGCTGGCCGAGACCACGCGCCTGCGGGTCGGGGCGGACAACGTCGCAGCCATCCACGCCCTCGCCGACGCGATGGAGGACGACGCCGGGCAGCTGGAGATCGTGGTCGAGATCGACTGCGGGGCCCGCCGCTCTGGCGCACCTCCAGCGGCGGCAGGCGAGCTCGCGGCCGCGGCCCGCAGGCGTGGCCTCGTGCCAGCGGGGGTGTTCACCTACCCCGGCCACGGCAGTGCCGGCCCCGAGGCCCGGGAGCGTGCGGCGAAGGACCAGGAGGCCGCCCTCATCGTCGCGGTGCGCAGCCTTGCCGCCGTGGGCATCACCCCTGAGGTGGTCAGCGCCGGATCGACGCCCACGGTGGAATTCGCCACCAACAGCGTGATCACCGAGATCCGTCCCGGCGAGTACGTGTTCAACGATCTGAACAACGCCCGGCTCGGCGCCTGCACGCAGGATCAGATCGCGCTGTTCGTCGCCGCCACTGTGGTCAGCGACCAGGTCCCCGGCCAGGTCATCCTCGACATCGGGACGAAGGCCATCGGCCGCGAGGGCAGCTCCGAGATCGGCTTCGGCGCCATCGCCGGCACCAGCGCCGTGCTGGCCAAGCTCAACGAGTACCACGGGTTCCTCCCGCTGCCCGGAGGCGTCCGTCCGCGTGTGGGCACCGTGGTCCCGGTCGTGCCCAACCACGTCTGCCCGGTCGTGGTGAACTTCGAGGAGTACGTCGTCACCGAAAGCTCCGGCACCTCGCTCGAGCGGTGGGCCGTCGACGCCCGAGGCTTCCTCAACTGAGACAGCCGGTGAGGGTATCCCCGCCCGGCCTCCACCCCCTGCCTGTACCCTGGTCCACCCCCGAAGAAGGGATCTGTCATGAGGCTCGAGAAGGCCACCGCCCTGGTCACGGGCGCCAACAGCGGCATCGGCCAGGCCGTGTGCTCGCGCTTCCGCCGCGAGGGGGCCCGGCTGCTGCTCACCGGGCGCAGGGAACGACTCGAGAGCGCCGAGCCCGAGGACCTCTACGTCCCCGGGGACCTGAACGAGGAGGCCTTCGTCGAGGGCCTGGCCCGCGAGGCCGCCGAGGCCTTCGGCACCCTCGACGCCGTCGTGCTCAACCACGGCCTGCAGGTCAGCAGCCCGCTGACCCAGATGTCGTACGAGGACGCGAAGAACACCCTGCACAGCAACCTGCTCAGCTCCTTCCTGGTGATGAAGCACTTCGCCCCGCTCATGCCCGCCACGGGCGGATCGTTCGTCCTGGTCGGCTCACGGCTCGGCCTGGTCGGCAAGGCCGATGAGGTCATGTACTCCGCCGCGAAGGGCGGGCTC
>NZ_JBQCGQ010000142.1:0-14211 GCF_051955515.1 Sinomonas sp. | reverse complement strand
CATCGCCATGATGTTCGGCACGCTGTTCGCCGCCGCCCTGACTGCGGCCCTCGGGGGCGCTGCGATGGCGGAGTGGGGCTGGCGCCTCCCGTTCCTCGTGGCCTTCCCGATGGGTCTCGCGGCTCTCTGGGTCCGGTTCAGTGCCGGCGAATCGCCCGAGTTCGAGAAGGTCGAGTCGGACGGCCTCCTGGTCCGCAACCCGCTCCGTGAGGCCTTCGCGAGCAAGAGCGCTCGCCGGGGCATGCTCATGACCATCCTGCTCCCGCTCTTCAACAGCTCCGGCTACTTCGTCCTCTTCATCTACATGCCGAGCTTCATGACGTCGCAGCTGAAGTTCTCCGCCGTGCAGGGTCTCGTGGTGACGGGCGTCGCGCTCCTCGTGGGCTCCGTGACCTCACTCATCTCCGGCCGCCTCTCGGACCGGTTCGGCCGCAAGCCGCTCCTGGCGGGCTCCTCGGCGCTCATGGTGATCGGCGGGTTCCCGTGCTACTACCTGCTCACCCAGGGATCCATGGTCCTTGCGCTGCTCGGCGTGGTGCTCATGTCGGTGATCTTCTCGGGAACGTTCGGCGTGGTCCAGACGGCCATGACCGAGCTCTTCCCCACCCGCATCCGGACCGCTGCCTACGGCTTCGGCTACAACATCGGCACGGCGATCTTCGGCGGCGCGGCCCCCGCGCTCATCGCCTTCCTCATCGGGCTCACGGGCAGCATCTGGATTCCGGCCGCGTACCTCGTGATCACCTCAGCCGTCGCCTGCATCACGGCGCTGAAGATCCGCGAGACCGCATTCGCTCCGCTGCCTGAGTAAGCAGTCTTTGCGCCACTGTCAGAGAGGACAGTCCAGTGAGTCGTCGTGCGGAACCATCGCAGAGCGCTGATGAGGCGATCGCCGTGGAAGGCTTCGCGGTCTCGTATCGAACCGAGTTCGGACTCATCCCAGCGGTCTCCAACGTTTCCTTCGCCCTGAAGCGCTCGGAGCGTCTCGCCGTCGTCGGCGAATCCGGTTCCGGCAAGACGACCTTGGCAATGGCGATCGCCGGCCTGCTCCCCGAGGAAACAGCGCACGTCGACTATGACGTCGCGCGGGTGGCGGGCCGGCCAGTGGACATGAGCGCGAGCAGGAGCGTCATCCCGGTCCGCCACGAGGGCATCTCGATGATCTTCCAGGACGCGATGACCTCCCTCGACCCCGTCGCGACCATCGCGCACCAGTTCCGCTCCGTTCTCGGGACCCGAGGACTTCGCAGGCAGCAGGTCCGCGCCGAGTCGATCGAATGGATCGAGAAGGTCGGAATCCCGAATCCGGAACGCGTCCTCAAGCTCCACCCCTACGAGCTCTCCGGCGGCATGCGGCAGCGCGTCATGATCGCTCTCGCCATGTGCAGCAAGCCGGCCGTGCTCATCGCCGACGAGCCCACCTCGGCCCTCGACATCGTGGTCAGCCGAAGGATCATGGACCTCGTGCTCTCGCTGGCCGTGGAGCTCGGGACGGCCGTCATCGTCATCACGCACGACATCGATCTGGCCCGCAAGTACACGGATCGGATGCTCGTGCTCTACAACGGCGAGGTTCAAGACCTGTGCAGCACAGACAGCCTGACGAGCGCGGAACGCTCGCCCTACACCCGAGCCCTGCTCGACTGCGTGCCGCGGCTCGAGGACTACGGCAAGGAGTCGCTGCCGACCCTCGCGCGCAGCATCGAGAGGGCGGCCTCATGACGCCCTCGACTGAGACGGACTTCGAACTCACGCTGTCCGCAGTCCGGAAGGACTTCGGGCGAGGCCACCGCAAGGTCACCGCCGTCCAGCCGGTGGACCTCCGCCTCGACGCGCACTCCGAGCTCGGCGTGATCGGCGAGTCGGGCTCGGGAAAGTCAACCCTCGCCCGCATGATCGTGGGGCTTGAGCACCCAACGAGCGGGGTGATCTCCTATCAGGGCCATTCTGTCGCAGACTGGCTGTCGAATCGCGCGAGCCGGCTCGCCTACCGGCAGCAGGTTCAGTACGTGGCGCAGGATACGACGTCGTTCGATCCGCGCCAGACGTTCTTCGAATCCGTGGCGGTGCCGCTGCGGATCCTCCGCGGCGTCCAGAGCCGCAGCGGGATCCGCGAGCGGCTTGAGGCGATCGCGGAGGACCTCTCGCTCGACCCCGCTCTCTACTCGCGGTATCCGCACCAGGTGTCCGGGGGCCAGCGGCAACGCTTCGCGCTCGCCCGGTCGCTCGTCGTCGAGCCTCGCCTCCTGATCTGCGACGAAGTGGTGTCCGCCCTCGACGTGTCGGTTCAGGGCGCGGTCCTCAATCTCATCAAGCGGCACGTGGCGCGGCATCGGATGGGCCTCATGTTCGTGGCCCATGGGCTTCCCGCGGTGACCTTCATCAGCTCGGAGCTCCTGGTGATGCGGCACGGCGAGGTGGTCGAGCGCGGAGCCGTGGACCGGATCGTGAAGGCGCCCCAGCATCCCTATACGCGCGAGCTGCTCGCGGCCTACGCGGATTCCTCGAGTCCCGTTTCGAATTCTGCGTCCAGCCCTGAATCGAGTTCTGAACAGCGGGAGGCCGCGCTATGAGCTGGTATCGAGCCAACCGATGGTGGGCGCTGAGACTTCTCCGCCTGCCTCTGGACATCTTCGTCTTCGGGACGATCGCGTTCTTCCTGGTCCGGCTGCTGCCCGGCGACCCGGTGAGCGTGGCGATCTCGTCCCGCTCCGGGACGGTCTCACCCGACGCCATCGCCGCCGTCCGCACCCAGATGGGGCTCGACGGAAGCGTCTGGGATCAGCTGCTGAGATTCTGGGGCGGCCTGCTCCACGGCGACCTCGGGCATTCCCTCGTGACGGGCGCCCCCGTCGTCGACGAGGTGTTCTCCCGGCTCCCCTCCACGATCGAGCTCATCGTCCTGGGCCTCATCGGGGCGTTCGTCCTCTGCCTGGTCCTCGGGTTCCTCTACCTGAGGTTCGCGAACCGCGTGCTGCGGAACAGCATCCGCGTGTACGCGTCGTTCGCCACCACGGTGCCGGTGTTCGTCGTCGCCATCTTCCTGATCGTGATCTTCTATGTGATCCTCGACTGGCTCCCGGCCCCGCTGGGGAGGGTCTCGTCGGGAACGCTGCCGGTGGTCACGGGCTTCCCGCTCCTGGATGAGCTGCTGACGGGGAACCTGGACCTGTTCGGCGAGACGCTCGTGCAGTACATCATGCCGGTCGCGGCCATGGTGCTGACCTACACGCCGAACCTCCTCACGCAGTACATCGGTGGGCTCGACCGCGAGCTCGTCCAGCCGACCACGCGCTTCCAAGTCGCCGCGGGCGTGCCGCGGAGATGGATCTTCTTCAGCGTGTTCCGGCGCTCGCTGTCAAGCGTGGTGGTGGTGTTCGGGCTGTTCTTCGGCTCGCTCATCGGCGGTGCCGTCACGATCGAGAGCCTGTTCGGATTCGGCGGGATCGGCGCCCTCGGCGTCCGCTCGGTCCAATCCGTGGACTTCACCGCGCTCCAAGGGTTCCTCGTCGTCGTCGTGGCCGTCTGCCTGATCGCGATGCTCGTCGTCGACCTCGTGAACATGTGGCTCGACCCCCGCCGTCGGCCGGGCATCGAAAGTGAGGCTAGCTGATCATGGCGGAGACGCTCATTGCCAAGACTGTCCAGGCGCCGCCGCGGCGGGCAGCGCGCAAACCGATCGGCTGGCTGCGGGTGACGCTCGCATTTCTCCCGCTCGCCGCGATCCTCGCGATCGCGATCTTCGCGCCGCTCATCGCCCCCTACGATCCCGTGACCACCGTCGCTGCCTCCCGGCTCCCGCCCTCCGCCGATCATCTCTTCGGGACGGACGCCGTCGGAATGGACGTGTTCTCACGCACGATTTATGGGGCGCGCGTGGCCGTGCAATTCGGCGTCATCGTGGCGCTCTGCAGCACGATCGGCGGGATCCTGATCGGAACCTTCATCGGCCTCTCCGAGAGCAGCCGCGGAGTCCTGGGCTGGATCGGACGGCTGCTCAACCAGATCAGCGATTACCTCATCGCCATCCCGTCGATCATTCTGGGGATCGTCGTCGTGGGCATCATGGGATCCTCGGATTTCGCGCTCATCGTGGCCATCACGCTCTGCCTGATCCAGGCGACCATCAAGCTCACCCGCGCCGAGGTGCTCCGCGTGCGCCGCGAGGCGTACCTCGAAGCGGCAAAGCTCGCCGGCGAAAGCCCGCTGCGGTCGGCGCTCGTCCACGTCGTGCCCAATTCGATCGGCCCGGCCATGCGCAATATGCCGCTCGTGTTCGGCAATTGCGTGATCATCCTCGCGAGCCTCGGCTTCATCGGCGTCGGCGTCAAAGCCCCCACACCCGAGTGGGGTTACATGATCTCGTCCGCACTCTCCTCGCTCATGCTGGGGCGCTGGTGGCCGGCTATCTTCCCCAGCATTTTTGTGGCGCTGTCAGTTCTCGCCATCGCGTATTCGTCGCGGGCGATCCCCCAGGTTTGGCCGTACTTGGCGGCCAACGTCAAGAAGCGGTTCCGCACGGAAAGGAAAAATGGTGCCTCTTAGAAAAGTCGTGCCTCATCGGAAGAAGCTGGGGATTCTCGCCGTCGGAGCTGCGGCCGCCCTCATCTTGAGCGCCTGCAACAGCCACGCGCCTGCGGCGGGCGGAAATGCCCCCGCCAAGAACTCGATCACCGTAGCGGTCGCGGCAACGCCGACGAGCTACGACCTGGACGGCTCGTTCGCCGCATCGAACGAGAACTACACGATGTGGTCGCAGACCCAGATCGGCCTGCTGAACTACAAGACGACCACCAAGAACGGCGTGGTCATCACCGACTTCACGCATTTCGAAGGAGCGCTCGCCGACAAGGACAACCCCTACACGGTGAGCGACAACGGTCAGACCTACACGTTCCATCTCCGCAAGGGGGTGCTCTCGCAGGCTGGCAATCCCTTCACCGCCGAAGACGTCCGCTGGTCGGTGGAGCGCAAGCTCAGCGACCACGGAGTGGGGCTCACCCAGATCAAGAATTACTTCAACTCCATGGATCAGGTCCAGGTCATCGACGACTACACGATCGCGTTCCATCTCCACAATGCGGGCAACGACAACGTCTTCCTTCCCATCTTCACGGGCCAGACCGGCCGCATCTACGACAAGACCGAGCTGCTCAAGCACGCCACGAAGGACGATCCCTGGGCCGTGAAGTGGGCAACCCAGAACACCGGCTGGGGCTACGGGCCGTACGTCGTCGACTCGGTCACCCAGGGCCAGCAGCTGGTCCTCAAGGCGAACCCGAACTATCCCGTGGGCAAGCCGCAGTTCACGAGCATCACCATGAAGGTCGTTCCCGATTCCGGCACGCGCGCCCAGCTCGTCTCGTCCGGAAACGTGGACGTCGCCGAAGCCCTGACCCCGAGCGACCTGAATTCGGTCAAGGACTCGCCCAAGGTCCAGGAGCCTTCAGTTGACCATCCCATCGAGTTCGACGATCTTTCGCTCGTGCAGAACAAGGCGCCGTTCGACGACAAGCTCGTGCGGCAGGCCTTCAACTACGCCATCCCCTACGACAAGATCATCAGCCAGGTCTACGAGGGCTTCGCTGTGACCAGCCCGGGCTGGTTCACCCCGACCATGGGAGTCCCCGGGCTCTCGACTCAGCCCGCCTACACCTATGACGTGAACAAGGCGAAGGAGCTGCTCGCGAAGGCCGGCAAGACGAGCGTGGACGTCACGCTCTCGGTCTCCAACGCGGTTCCCGACATCGTCGACACGGCCATCATGATCGGTTCCTACGCGAAGGCGGCAGGCTTCAACGTCACCGTCCAGCAGCTTAACCCAGCGGACTTCGCGACCGGTCGCCTCAAGCAGACCTTCCAGTCCTTGCTGGTGGCGAACCGCGTGCAGGTGCAAGTGCCCTCGTTCGTGAACAACTTCTTCCTCCCGGGCGATCCGAGCAACAGCGGCGCGTTCGTTCCGAACGATCAGTGGAAGTCGCTCATGGCCTCGGCCATCGCCGCCGGACCCGGCACGAGCGACCAGGCTGCTCCGCAGTGGCAGAAGGTCAACGACTACATCAACCAGGACGCGAGCCAGCTCCCGATCCTCTACAAGCAGCCGAACCAGGCGTACAGCAAGGATCTGGCGAACCTCACGTATCGGTATGACAGCACCATTGACTACAGCATCCTGAAGACGGCAGGGAGCTGACCCAAAGCGGTCGTGACGGGTGGCCTTGCAGCAGCGAGGCCACCCCTCGGTCCTGCTCAGAGTGGTGTGACGTACGCCCGCCCGGACCTCAGGTGCGTCCGCTACCCTCCCAAGGCCCCGATGTGCACGCGAAGCTCGCGCTCGGCGGCGTCGAGGTACCGGCGCAGCTCCTCCGCCGCCTCCTCACGGTGCCCGGCGCGGATCTGCTCGACGAGCGCCGCGTTGCGCTCTACGTAGTGGCTGTGGAAGTCCGGTGTGGTGGCCATGGCGTGGAAGACGAGACGCATCTCGGCGAGGACCTTGTCCATCAGCTCCTGCAGCGACGGGCTGCCGGACAGGGCGACGAGGGCCTTGTGCAGCTCCTGGTTCGCGTCCGCCATGCCCGGCACGGACTGTGCCTCCCGCGCTACACGGGCCTTGGCGATGATCGGGCCGAAGACGTCCAGCGCCTCGGCCGGGAAGTTCCCCCAGAGCACTGCGGCGGGCTCGATCAGGCGCCGGACCCGGTAGATCTCCCGGATCTCTTCCTCCCCGGGGGCCGCGACGAAGACGCCGCGATTCGGGATGCGCCGCACCACCGACTCCCCGGCGAGGAGGGTGAACGCCTCCCGCAAGGTGTTGCGGGAGACGCCGAGCGCCTCGGACAGCTTCTGTTCCGAGAGCTTGGTCCCGGGCGGCAGCTGGCCGGCGGAGATGCGCGAGCGCAGAACTGCGGCCACCCACGCGCCGGTGTGGGCATGGGGTGCGTGGTCGCCCTCGGCGAGGCCGGCGAGTGCGGCGTTTCTGGCCATGGCTCAAATGTATCCAATGCCGCACCCGCCTCCGGCGCTGGCCTGCTAGCCGATCCGCCCCAGCAGCTCCCCACGGGCGACGGCGGCACCGGGCTCCTGCTTGCCGCGTACGAGGGTGCCGCTGCGGTGCGCTTGGACCACCGTCTCCATCTTCATCGCCTCCAGCACCGCCACGGGCTGGCCCGCTTCGACGGTGTCGCCAGACTCCGCCAGCCACTTCACCAGGGCGCCGGACATCGGCGCTGCGAGCTCGCCGTCGTCTTTCGCCGCTGCCGTGGGCTGGCGGAGGGAGGCGCTGCCGCCTCCTCCGTTCATCAGGGCCTCGAACAGGCGCGCGGGGACTCCGAGCTGAACGGCCTTGCCGTCCAGCTCCACGGTGAAGGTGGTGCGGGCGGCGTCGGGAGCGGTGCGTGCCAGCTCCGGCGAGGCGGCGAGCGTCTGGGCGAACTCGGTCTCGATCCACGTCGTGTGGACGCGGAAAGCGTCCTCGGCGGTGAAGGCCGGGTCGCGGACAACCGCGCGGTGGAACGGCAGGACGGTGGGCAGGCCCTCGATGCGCATCTCCTCGAGCGCGGCTCGGGCACGGCGCAGCGCCTGGGGCCGGTCCTCGCCGACGACGATGAGCTTGGCCAGCAGCGAGTCGTACTCGCCCGGAACCACGGAACCGGAGCGGACGCCCGTGTCCACGCGGATCCCGCGCCCGGTGGGGGCGTCGAAGGCCTCGACGGTGCCGGGGCCGGGGAGGAAGCCGCGGGCGGGGTCCTCGGCGTTGAGTCGGAACTCGATCGCGTGGCCCGTCGGCTCAGGGTCGGCGGTGAGGGTGAGGCGCTTGCCGGCGGCAATGCGGAACTGCTCGCGGACCAGGTCCACGCCCGAGGTCTCCTCGGTGACCGGGTGCTCCACTTGGAGGCGGGTGTTCACCTCGAGGAAGGAGATCGTCCCGTCCTTGCCCACGAGGTACTCAACCGTTCCGGCACCGTGGTAATCCGCCTCGCGGCAGATGGCCTTCGCGGACTCGTGGATCAGCGCGCGCTGTTCGGGGGTGAGAAACGGGGCCGGGGCCTCCTCCACGAGCTTCTGGTTGCGACGCTGCAGCGAGCAGTCGCGGGTTCCGACGACGATGACGTTGCCGTGGGTGTCCGCGAGGACCTGCGCTTCCACGTGGCGGGGCTGGTCCAGGAACCGTTCGACGAAGCACTCGCCACGGCCGAACGCCACCGTGGACTCACGGACCGCGGAGTCGAAGGAGTCCTCCACATCCTCGAGCCGGCGGGCGACCTTCAGGCCGCGGCCTCCGCCGCCGAAGGCTGCCTTGATCGCCATCGGCAGGCCATGCTGCTGTGCGAACGCGAGAGCCTCCTCCGCGTTCGCCACGGGACCGTCGCTGCCGGGAACGAGCGGCGCGCCGGCGCGCAACGCGATCTCGCGGGCGGTGACCTTGTTGCCGAGGGCGCGGATGGAATCCGGGCTCGGTCCGATCCAGGTCAGCCCGGCCTCGATCACGGCCTCAGCGAAGTCTGCGTTCTCGGAGAGGAAGCCATAGCCGGGGTGGACGGCGTCGGCTCCGGCGCGCCGTGCGACGTCGATGAGCTTGGCGATGTCCAGATAGGTCTCGGAGCTCGCCGACCCGTTCAGTGCAAAGGCCTCGTCGGCGATCCGGACGTGGAGCGCATCCGCGTCAGGGTCGGAGTAGACGGCCACGGACTGCAGTCCGGCGTCGGAGCAGGCGCGGGCAACGCGCACGGCGATCTCGCCGCGGTTGGCGATCAGGACCTTCTTCATGGCTGGATTCCTTGAAAAGCTGGTTCGGTGACGAGGGGTTCGAGGGTGGCAGGGTCCACTGGAGTGAACTGCACCCGGTGGCCGGGCGGCAGCTGCGCCGCTGTGGGGAGGTCCTCGAGCACGACGACGGCAATCACCGGGTAGCCGCCGGTGACCGGGTGGTCGGCCAGGAATAGGACGGGGTGGCCGCTGGGCGGCACCTGCAGGGAACCGGCGACGGCTCCCTCGCTGGGCAGCTCGCCCTCGCGGCTGCGCTGCAGACCGCGGCCGGGCGCTCCGTCGTCGTCCGCTCGTGTGGCCGGAGCGGGGGCGAGGCGGACGCCGATGCGGTTGGACTGCTCGGTGACCAGCCAGTCCTGACCGCACAAAGCCTCAAGAGCATCCTCGCTGAACCAGTCCTCCCGGGGCCCAAGGACCACACGCAGCGTGGTCACGGTCTTGCCAAGTCGGAGGGTGGACGCCTCGGAGAAGCCGACAGGCCGCACGCCGTCGACCGTGCCCACGGGCAGCACCGTGCCCGGAGCGAGGGCGGCCGGACCGATTCCGGACATGGAATCCGTAGACCGACTGCCCAGGACCGCGGGCACGTCCAGGCCGCCGCGGACGGCGAGATAGCTGCGCAGCCCGAGCGCCGGGGCGCCCAGACTGAGGCTCTCGCCGTCGAGCAGGGCGAACGGGCCGCACATGGCCGGGCGGTGGACGAGCTCTCCGTCCGCGCTGCGGACCTCGAGGGGAACGCTCGCCCCGGCCACGGCGAGCACCTGGTCGCCGCGGGCGCGGACGGCCAGGCCGCCGAGGAGATTCTCGACGACCGCCGCGCCCGGCTCATTGCCGACCAGTCGATTGGCCTGCCGCGCGGACTGCTGGTCCGCGGCCCCCGCGGCGGAGACGCCAAGATCTCCGAGGCCAGGGCGTCCGAGGTCTTCCAGCAGGGACTGCAGGCCGGTGGACTCGACGTGCAGCGCGCTCTCAGTCGCCCGAGCCTCATCAGGTGTGGGGGACGAAGCGGCCTCCTCGGCCGTGGTGCCTGCCGTCAGGCGGAGGGACTCGCGGACGGCGACGTAGCGGACGGTGTCGCCCGGGCGGACCAGCGCCGGGGATTCCCGTTCGAGATCCCACATCACCGCATCCGTGTGCCCGATCAGCTGCCAACCGCCGGGGGACTGGCGCGGATAGACCGCCGAGAATCCTCCAGCGAGGGCCACAGAGCCGGCCGGGACGGCGGTGCGGGGGGAGCTGCGGCGGGGGACGTCCACGCTGGAGTCCTCGCCCACGAGATATGTGAAGCCCGGGGCAAAGCCGCCGAAAGCCGCCGTCCAGAGCTGTCGCGTGTGGGCGGCCACGACGCCGTCGGCGCCCAGGCCGGTCAGCCGACCCACTTCGGCGAGGTCCTCGCCGTCGTACACCACTTCAATGGTGATCTCGCGCCCTGTGGTGACCACGCCAGCGGTGAGCCGCGCGCCGTCCAGCTCCAGCTGCGGAAGGGACTGGCGGGCGGCCGCGGTGGCCGCGTGGGAAGAGAAGGTGACGAGGACTGTGGCGGCGGCGGCGACGGCTTCGCGCTGGCCGGGCAGCGGTTCAGCCGTCAGGCGGGTGTGCAGCGCGAGCACGGACTCCAAGTCGGACAGCTCGACGAGCAGGCCGCGCCGGCCTGCCCAACGGAGGCCAGTGACGCTCACACGAAGCTCCGGACCGTCACGCCGGCAGCTTCAAGGCCTTCTCGGACCGCGCCGGCCATCGCCACTGCACCCGGGGTGTCGCCATGGACGCAGATGCTGTCCGCCTTCACGTCCAGTACCGACCCGTCGCGAGCCACAATCTTGCCCTCAGTTGCCAGACGTACCATGTTCTCCACCATCACGGCGTTGTCGTGGAGCACCGCCCCGGGCTCGCGGCGGGACACAAGGGTTCCATCCGGGTTGTACGCGCGGTCGGCGAAGGCCTCGCGGACGGTCCGCAGGCCACGCTCCTCGGCCTTCCGCAACGCCACAGCCCCGGGCAGCAGCAGGAGCGGGAGGTCTGGATTGTAGGAGTGCACCGCATCGACCACTGCCTGGGCGTGGGCCTCGTGGTGGACGATCGTGTTGTACAGGGCTCCATGGGGCTTGACGTACTTGATCTGTGAGCCGGCCACTCGGGCCAGGCCCTCCAAAGCGCCGAGCTGGTAGACGACGTCGTCCGCCAGCTCTGTCGGGGAGCAGTCCAGGAAGCGGCGGCCGAAGCCGGCGAGGTCGCGATAGCCGACGTGCGCCCCGATGGTCACGCCCGCGCCCACAGCGTCCCGGCAGGTGCGGGCGATGGTTGTCGGGTCGCCGGCGTGGAAGCCGCACGCGACATTGGCGCTCGATACGTGGCGGAAGACCGCGGCGTCGTCGCCCATGGTCCAGTTGCCGAACGACTCGCCGACGTCGCTGTTCAGATCGATGTAAGGCATTGTGATCCCCGTCTCAGGTTGGTTCTGCATCCATGATGCCTGAAGGAAGGCGATTGTTCAACAATTTTTCGGCCCTACAGACCCCCCGACATGTCTTCGCCCTCGCCGGAGGGGTGTGATGCGCTTCATTCCACCGTGTGGGCTGGTCCACTCGGACCCCTAGACAGATTGTTGAACAAAGACCTAGCATGGAACCACGATTCGGGCGATGAGGCTGCGGCGCCGCCCGTCTGCAAAATCCTCAAGATCCCCTCCGGGCCCCGGCCCCAGACCCGTAAGGCTGTCATGTCACGAATCGAAAACCAGGTTGGCGAGGATACTGGGCGGTTCGCTTGGTATCGCACTCTCGGGGAGCGCGGCCGGAAGGCATGGATCGGGGCCTTCGGCGGCTACGCCCTCGATTCCTACGATTTCCAAGTCCTGCCCCTCTCGCTCGTAGCGATCGGCGCCTACTTCCATCTCTCGACCGGCCAGGCCGGGCTGCTGACCACCGTCACCCTCGTTGTGTCGGCGATCGGCGGGGCGCTGGCGGGAATCCTGGTGGACCGGATCGGCCGCACCAAGACTCTGATGATCACGGTGGCGGCCTTCGCACTCTTCACGGTCCTCTGCGGCTTCGCCGGCAGCTTCGAGCAGTTGCTGGTCTTCCGCACGCTCCAGGGACTGGGGTTCGGAGGCGAATGGGCCACGGGCGCCATCCTCGTCGCCGAATACGCGAAGCCCAAGTACCGGGGCCGCGCGGTGGCCTTCATCCAGAGTTCGTGGGCCGTGGGCTGGGCGCTGTCGGTCCTCGTCTACACGCTGGTCTTCAGCTTCGCCCCAGCCGACCTGGCCTGGCGTGTGCTGTTCTGGACGGGTGCCCTCCCCGCCGTGCTGCTCCTGTTCGTCCGCCGGAACGTCAAGGACGCCGATGCCGCCACCGAGCGCCGGCTTTCCAGTGAGAAGCGCGGAGGATTCGCAGAGATCTTCAAAGGTCCGATGGGCCGCACCACGTTCTTCGCCTCGCTTCTTGCCACGGGGGTCCAGGGCGGCTACTACACGCTGGCCTCGTGGGTTCCGACCTACCTGAAGGTGGATCGCGGCCTCAGCGTTGTGGGAACTGGCGGCTACCTGACATTCCTCATCTCGGGCGCCTTCATCGGATATGTATCCGGCGGCTACCTCACCGACCGCCTCGGGCGGAAGAAGACGTTCCTGCTGTTCTCCGTTCTCTCCACCCTCGTCATCTTCGCCTACGTCAACATCCCCGCTGGGGCCAACACCCTGGTGCTCATCCTCGGCTTCCCCCTGGGCTTCTTCACCTCGGCGATCTTCAGCGGCTTCGGATCATTCCTCTCCGAGCTCTACCCGGCACACCTCCGGGGGACCGGGCAGGGCTTCACCTACAACTTCGGGCGCGCTGTAGGCGCCTTCTTCCCGACACTTGTGGGCTTCCTCGCCTCGACGCTCGGAGTCGGCGGGGCCATGATCTTCGGTGCCGCCGGATACGCCATCGCTGTGCTGGCGCTGTTCGGCCTGCCCGAGACCAAGAACCGCGAGCTCGCCTGAACGTGGGCGGCGCTGATCACCGTCCCACCCGATCTCTGGAAGAGGAACACCTATGACATCGCAAAGCCTGATCCCCCAGTCCACGTCGCCCAGCGAGGCACGGGCCGAATTCCGCGGCGGCCTCGTGGTGCCTACGTCCGGGTGGGCTCCGGGATATACCCAGGTGAACATGATCTCGGTTCCTGCGGATTGGGCGTACGACGTGCTGCTCTTCTGCCAGCGGAATCCCAAGCCCTGCCCCGTGCTCGACGTGGCAGACCCCGGCGCCACAACGAGCGTGCTCGCCGAGGGAGCGGATCTTAGAACCGATATCCCCCGTTACCGCCTCTGGCGCGATGGCCGGATGGAGGCGGAGCTCGACGACGTCGTGGACCACTGGCGCGATGACCTCGTGACCTTCCTGATCGGCTGCAGCTTCACGTTCGAGTCCCCGATGGTCGAGGCCGGGGTGCCGCTCAGGCATGTCGAGCAGGGACGTAATGTCTCGATGTATCGGACGAACCTCGAATGCCGGCCGGCTGGTCGGATGCACGGGCCCATGGTCGTCTCGATGCGCTACATCCCAGAGAGCCTGGTCGAGACGGCCTTCCAAGTAAGCGCTCGCATGCCCGCCGTCCACGGGGCTCCGGTCCATGTCGGAGATGCGGAAGCCCTTGGCATCGCCGATCTCGCACAGCCCGACTACGGTGATTCCGTTGAACCCGAAGACGGCGACGTTCCGGTTTTCTGGGCATGCGGGGTGACGCCTCAGGCAGCTCTCCTAGCCTCGAAGCCGCCCTTCGCCATCACGCACGCCCCCGGGCACATGCTCATCACGGACGTCCCCGATTCCGACTACCGGATCCCGTAAACAGCGAAACAGCGCGCATCCGAAAGGACCATCCGGACCGGCGTACCCCAGCGCCTGATGCTGCTCGGCGCCCGTCGCTGTGCTTCCGCGCCCTCCACGGCGTCCCCGAAACGATCCGCCGCGGCGACGGGACCCCGGTGAACGCCGGATCCCCGCGTGCAAGTGGCATCGCGTCGCACAGGCTGTGGCGGGCGCCCCCGCTGTGGAGATCGTGCCGGAGGGGCTGACGGCGCAGCTTCCGCTGATCCGCCACATGCTCCGCCTCGCCGGCATCGCCGTCGTCGGAGCCCCAAGGCACGAGGCCGACGACGTGGTCGGCACCTACGCCAGCCGGGCGGAGCTGCCGGTGGACGTGGTCACGGGGGACCGTGACCTGTTCCAGCTGATCGACGACTCGCGCCAGGCGCGCGTGATCTGCACGGCGCGGTGGCATGGAGAACCTGGAACTCGTCACGGACCGGATGGTCGTGGAGACGGGCAGCTTGCCGCTGCCTCTGACGCCGCGAGCGGGCTCTCCGCCCCACCCGGCCGAAGCTCGCCGCGGCTACGGGCTATCTCGCGGTCGCGCCCGTCATCGTGAAGGTGGTCCGCGACCTCGCCCTGCCGACCCTCG
>NZ_JBQCGQ010000141.1:0-7876 GCF_051955515.1 Sinomonas sp. | reverse complement strand
TCGTCATGCTCGCCAAGGGCGCGGCCATCGAATGGGCCCGGCGGAACATCCGGGTCAATGTCGTCGCCCCCGGCCTCACCGCGACCCCGGTCATCGAAGCGTCCTTCCAGCGCAGGGCCGACCCCGAGGCCACCCGCCGCCCGCGCGAGGCCTCCATCCCGCTCCAGCGCCTCGCCACCCCCGAGGAGGTCGCCCACGCCGTGCTGTTCCTCGCCTCCCCGGAGTCCTCCTACATCACCGGGGCCGTCCTGCCGGTCGACGGCGGCTACACCGCCTCCTAACACCCGCCCTGCACGGTCCCCGAGACAGAGGAAAATTGGTCCGCAGCATGAACAGGATGGCTCAAGACACTCCGACCCGGGTTGCCGGGGGCGGGGCGCGGCGCTTGGCCGGGAGCCTCGGCCCTGCCTTCGTCGCCTGCATCGCCTACGTCGACCCCGGCAATGTCGCCGCCAACCTCACGGCCGGTGCTCAGTACGGGTACCTCCTTACGTGGGTGCTCGTGATCGCAAACGCGATGGCCATGCTCATCCAATACCAGTCGGCGAAGCTCGGCATCGTCACGGGGCGCACTCTCCCGGAGCTCCTTGGCCAACGCCTGGGCCCGCACGGCCGCCGCCTCTACTGGATCCAGGCCGAGCTGGTCGCCCTCGCGACAGACCTCGCGGAGGTGGTGGGCGGTGCGATTGCCCTCCAGCTTCTGTTCCGCGTGCCCCTGCCGTTGGGGGCCCTCATCGTGGGGGTCGTCTCCCTGGGCATCCTCGCCATCCAGGATCACCGGACGCAGCAGCGCTTCGAACTGGCGATCGTGGGCCTCCTTGCCGTGATCACCATCGGATTCCTCGCGGGACTGATCGCCAGCCCGCCCTCGCCCGCTGGGGTTGCGGCCGGCCTTGTGCCGCACTTCGAGGGGCATGAAACGCTGCTGCTCGCCGCGTCGATGCTTGGCGCAACGGTCATGCCACACGCGATCTACGTGCACTCAGCGCTCTCCCGAGACCGTCATCGCAGCGATCCCCACAAGCACGTCCCAGCGGCGGCCGTCACCCGACTCCTGCGCGGGACACGACTGGACGTCGTCATCGCCCTGGGCATCGCCGGCGTCGTCAATGTCGGCATGCTCCTCCTCGCAGCCTCCACCCTCGGCGGCAAATACGGCACTGACACCATCGAAGGCGCGCACGCTGCCATCACCGCGACTCTCGGGTCGCTCGTAGGAACCGTGTTCGCCATCGGCCTCCTGGCAAGCGGCCTCGCCTCGAGCGCCGTCGGTTCCTACGCCGGAGCGACGATCATGGACGGCCTGCTCCGGCGGCGCATACCGGTGATCCTTCGGCGAGCCATCACGCTCGCGCCGTCTGTGCTGCTCCTCGCCCTCGGCGTCGACCCGACCCTCTCGCTTGTGGTGAGCCAGGTCGTTCTGAGCTTCGGCATTCCTTTCGCCCTCGTTCCGCTTGTCCGGCTCACTTCCGACCGGAGACTCGTGGGGCCGTTCGCGTCTTCACCTCTCCTCACGGCCGCCTCCTGGGCGAGCGCGGGACTCGTCATCGCGCTCAATCTCGCGCTCCTGTGGCTCACGGCAATGCCCGAGGCCTGACGATGCAAACGGTCCTGAGCCGGTTCGCTCCGCTCCCCCGGCCTCAGACGATCGACGATGCCGCCTGGGCCAGGGCTGGGCCGGCGTTGAAGCCGGCAACTCCAGTCACAACACCATGCGCATCCACGAACTCGGTCAGCATGGCATTGGGGTGGGCCGGCTCCGTCGGCCAGACGGCCGCGCGCTCCGATCCGCTGGGCGACCGCAAGCCCCGCACAGAGATGGTTGAGCCGAACGCACGAAGGTTGAAGCCCGTCGTCGGCCGATAGGGCCCCGGGTCTTCGGCTCCCAGGAAGTCGTGCAGTATCGTCCGAGCGGCATGCTCGCCCTGAGCTATCGCCGCGTTCCAATGGTCGGTCGTGAGCCTCATACCGTCAGAAACCATGTAAGCCGCGCTTCCGGCCGCATACCACCCCCGCTCGCCGGTGCGCAGGCGGTCGTCCACACGGATCCCCTCCGGCGAGCCCGTCCAGGCGGTCGCAGGGACCGATCCATGTGCGACGATGACTGCGTCGACCTCGACTGAACTTCCGTCGGAGAGCGAGAGCCGGGCGCGGGCGCCGCACGAGGCGATGGCCTGCACGGTCGTTCCCAGCCGCAAATCCGTCCGCTCCCGGAGCAACGCGGCCAACCGCGGGGATATCTCAGTGCCAAGCGCGGCCTCGAGAGGCAAGACAGACCTGCCCACCAGAACAACTTCGGCACCCGCGGCCACATAGTGGCTCGCCAACTCGGTGCCCGAGAATCCAGCCCCTATCACCGCTACGCGTCGTCCAACCGCCTGAGGGATCGACTCCTGGAGTGCCTCCACATCATCCGCCGTATGGAGGCGGTGCAGTCGGACGTGCGAAGGGACACTGATGCCATTCAAGCTGCGCGGCACCGCTCCAGACGCAATCACCACGGCATCGGCGGTCAGACGCCTGCCGTCGCAGAGTTCGACCGTCCTCGTGTCGAAGTCGGCGGCCATCGCTTCGCCTGCCGTCACCGCGACTTCCTCGATGGGCGGAAGGGCGATCTGCTCTCTCGTGAGAAGCCCAGGTAGCAGGGCCTTGTCGAGCAGTGTCCGGTCGATCGGCCCCCCCGGCTCGGCGTCGACGATCTGGATCGAGCCTGCGAGCCGGCTCCTGCGCAGCTCTTGGGCACAGGCGCGTCCCGCAGCTCCCCCGCCCACTACGAGGACAGTTGGAGGAGTTCCTTCCGGCATCGAAGCACCATCTTCCTTCAATAAGTCTTGAAATACACGGGCGACTGTTGGATTGTAGACAAAGTTTAGCGTAGGCAGGTGCATCTCCAACAGCCACTCCTCTCCGCACCATCTCTTGTGTCAAATACCCCCCCTAGGTATAAGATAAGGAAGAAATATACCCCCTTGGGGTATCTGTTATTCCCCCGGAAGGAAAAGAAGCTGTCATGAGCACCACCGAGTACGAGGTCACCGGAATGAGCTGTGGGCACTGCGAGATCTCCATCCGCAAAGAAGTCGGCCAGATCCCAGGGATCCAGGGGATCGAGGTCAGCGCCGCGACCGGACGGCTCGTGGTCAGCACAGGCTCCGGGACGCCCGCCGACGACGCCGCTGTGATCGCTGCCGTGGACGAGGCCGGGTACGTGGCTGCGCGCGTCGGATGAACACCGCTACTCGCCTCGGCTTGTACACGGCTGGCCTGGCCCTCGCGTTCGGCACCGCGTTCACCGTCGCGGGCGCGGCAATCCCGAAGACGGCGGTGGCCGAGGGGATGGCGGCCGCCGCGCAGGCTCACGGCAGCCACGACTCGATGGGAGACATGGGAGACGCCGGTACCCCCCATGGCGTCGCCCTCGCGGCAGGCGGCTACCAACTCGGTCCCGTCCACGCGCCCGCCGAGGTTGGCTCCGCAGGCACTCTCTCCTTCACGATCGACGACGCCGCCGGGCATCCGCTGCGTGACTACGCGACGTCACACGAGAAGGAGCTGCACCTGATCGTGGTCCGCACCGACGGATCGGAGTTCCGCCACGTGCATCCCCAGCGCACTCCAGACGGCACGTGGACGATCCCCTGGACATGGGAAGAGGCGGGCAGCTATCGCGTGTTCGCCGATTTCGTCCCCGCGAGCAGCACGGACTCGGTCACGCTCACCCGCACGGTCGACGTCGCCGGGCCGGTCACGCTGGCCGCCACGCCTTCCAAGGCGCGCACCGCGCGCGTGGACGGGTTCGATGTGACGATTGCGGGCGACCTCCGCGGCGGGGCCTCGTCGGAGCTCACCGTTTCGGTCGCCAAGGACGGCGCCCCGATCACCACCTTGCAGCCCTACCTCGGTGCGTTTGGCCACCTTGTGGTACTGCGCGACGGCGATCTCGCCTATCTGCACGTCCACCCCGAGGGCGCCGATCCCCAGGCGGGCCAGCTCGGCGGGCCGACCGTGAGGTTCGCGGCAGAAGCGCCGTCCTCAGGCCGCTACCTGCTCTATTTCGACTTCCAAATCGACGGCGCCGTCCACACTGGAGCCTTTGTGCTCAGTCAAGATCATTGAGCCCTTCATGCAAGAACGGATCACGATGTCCACGACCGCAGCACCGACCGAACCTCCACGTTCGAGCTACGAGCTCGAGATCGGCGGCATGACGTGCGCCTCCTGCGCCAACCGGATCGAGAAGAAGCTCAACCGAATTGACGGCGTCGAAGCGAGCGTGAACTACGCCACGGAGAAGGCGAAGATTCTCGTCCCCGAGGGCTACGACCCCCAGCTGCTCATCATCGAGGTCGAGAAGACCGGCTACACGGCGGCCTTGCCTGTCCTTCCCGAGCACGCGGCACCTGCGAAGGAGGGCGAGGGGCCCGACCCTGAGCTCCGGGACCTGCGGAGGCGCCTGGTCGGATCTGTCGCGCTTGCGTTACCGGTCATCCTCATGGCCATGGTCCCGGCCCTCCAGTTCACCTACTGGCAATGGGCCTCCCTCTCCCTTGCCGCCCCGGTGATCCTGTGGGCAGCCTTCCCCTTCCACAAGGCGGCCTGGACCAACCTGCGCCACGGCGCCGCCACCATGGACACCCTCGTCTCCGTCGGCACGCTCTCAGCGTTCCTGTGGTCGCTGTACGCGCTCTTCCTCGGGACCGCCGGGACGCCGGGGATGCGCCACCCGTTCGAGCTCTCGATCGGCGCGACCGACGGCGCGGGCAACATCTACCTCGAGGTCGCCGCAGGCGTGACGATGTTCATCTTGGCCGGGCGCTACTTCGAGAAGCGCTCCAAGCGCCAGGCGGGCGCTGCCCTGCGCACTCTGCTCGAAATGGGTGCGAAGGACGTCGCCGTGCTCCGCGGCGGCGTCGAGACCCGCATCCCAACAGAGCAGCTCGCGGTCGGCGACGAATTCGTCGTCCGCCCCGGGGAGAAGATCGCCACCGACGGCGTGATCCTCACGGGCACCTCTGCCGTGGACGCGTCGATGCTCACCGGGGAATCGGTGCCCGTCGAGGTCGGTCCGGGCGATGCCGTGGCAGGAGCGACCGTGAACGCCAGCGGGCGCCTGGTCGTGAGTGCCACCCGCGTGGGCGCAGACACCCACCTCGCCCAGATCGCCCGGCTCGTCCAGGACGCCCAGTCCGGGAAGGCCGAGGTCCAGCGCCTGGCCGACCGGGTCTCCGGCATCTTCGTCCCGATCGTCATCGCCATCGCGGTGGCGACCCTGGGCGCCTGGCTCGGGGCTGGATTCCCGCCGGCGACGGCGTTCACGGCTGCGGTCGCGGTGCTCATCATCGCCTGCCCCTGCGCCTTGGGCCTTGCCACCCCGACGGCGCTTCTGGTCGGCACAGGGCGCGGCGCACAGCTCGGGATCCTGATCAAAGGCCCCGAGGTGCTCGAGTCCACCCGGCGCGTCGACACGGTCGTGCTCGACAAGACCGGAACCGTGACCACTGGCCGGATGACCCTCGTCGAGGCCGCTGCCTCCGGGACTGATCGGGAGGAGCTGCTGCGTCTCGCCGGGGCCCTCGAGGACGCCTCCGAGCATCCCATCGCCCAGGCCATCGCCCGCGGCGCCACTGAGGAAATTGCTGCACCCCTGCCCGAGGTTCAGGGCTTCCGGAACATCGAGGGCAAGGGCGTGAGCGGCGTCGTCGACGGCCACAGCGTGATCGTGGGCCGCCAGAGCCTGCTGGACGAATTGGCGGTCGCGTCCGATCCCATGCTCGACGAGGTCAGGCGCACCGCCGAATCGCGCGGCCAGACCGCGGTCCTGGCCGCCTGGGACGGCGCAATCCGAGGGGTACTCGTCGTCGCCGACCAGGTCAAGCCCACCAGCGCCGAAGCCGTGCGGCAGTTCGGGGCCCTCGGCCTCACCCCTATCCTGCTCACCGGAGACAACGGGGTCGTGGCAAGGCATGTCGCCGCAGAAGTGGGTATCGACCAGGTCCTCGCCGAGGTGCTACCGAGCGAGAAGTCCGCCGTCGTCGCCCGTCTCCAAGGCGAAGGCCGGACGGTAGCAATGGTGGGCGATGGCGTCAACGACGCCGCCGCCCTAGCACAGGCCAACCTCGGGCTCGCGATCGGCACCGGCACCGATGCGGCGATCGAGGCGTCTGATCTCACCCTCGTCAGGGGCGATCTGCGCAGTGCGGCCGACGCGATCCGCCTCTCCCGGCGCACACTCGGCACGATCAAGGGCAACCTCTTCTGGGCGTTCGCCTACAACGTCGCCGCAATCCCGCTCGCCGCCCTCGGCCTGCTCAATCCCATGCTCGCCGGCGCGGCGATGGCGTTCTCGAGCCTCTTCGTCGTCGGCAACAGCCTCCGCCTGCGCTCCTTCAAGAGCCATGCGGTGGACCAACAGCCGCCCACCCTCGACCGCACCCCGCGTGCGGCCGAACCGATGAGCGCCTGACCATCCGCAATCAACGAAAGGAAAGGCCCATGTGCGAAGCACACAACCATGATTCCGCCACCGAGGAACAGTCTCACTCCGAGCATTCCCAAACCGAAGAGCACTGCCACTCCCACGGCGCCGCGGTCGCCGATGACGCCACCGCCGAGTGCCCGGTGATGCGCGGCAACTACGTGGACAAGGAAGATGCCGAGGCTAAAGGCCTCATCCGCGACTACGAGGGCAACCGCTACTACCTCTGCTGCGCCGCCTGCGAACCCCTGTTCGACGCGGACCCAGAGACGTACCTCGCAGCACGCTAAGGGCCAGCAGGCCCGAAGCGGATTCGGGTCGGGCTTGGCGACTGCACTGTGAACGGTAGGGGGAGCACGGGCCTCCCCCTACCGTTCGCCCTCTTAGTTCATATCGCCCGATTGTCAACTATGAACAATCTTGCTAAAGTGTGAACTGAATTTGGCACCATCTGTGAGCACTGCGGCTGGGCGCTGATGTGAGGGATCTACCAGTATGAACTCGAGGAGGGTTCCGTGAACGGGGTACAGACACTCTCTGCGATCGCCACCAGACCGACCGCGGTCATCATCGCCGACCAGCTTCGCGAGGGAATCATAGAAGGCGTGTTCGAACCGGGCGATCAGATCAATGAGGCACAGGTCGCCACTCAGCTGAACGTCTCCCGTGGGCCTGTGCGCGAGGCTCTGCACAGGCTCATGCAGGAGGGCATTCTGATCGGCCGTCCGAACCGGGGCGTTTTCGTGCGGAAACTGACCGCCGACGACGTCATCGAGGTCTACCAAGCGCGCGAGGCGATCGAGCTCGCAGCCGTGTCGATCCTCACGGGCAAAGATGCCACCTCCCGAGCAGCCGTCACCGAACAGCTCAATCAGGTGATCTCGCGGATGCGGGAGTCCGTCGAGACTCGTGATTGGTCCGCGTTGCACCGCTCCGACCTGGAATTCCACACGGCGCTCGTCCGAGAGGCCCGCAACACGCGGCTGGAGCGCGCGTATGCGACCCTCGCCACAGAAGCCCTCATCTGCATGGCGCACCTCGTGGATGCACATCCGGAACCTGGCCACGTGCTGCAGAAGCACCAGGAAATCGTGGCGCTGCTCGAAGCCGGGGATCTGCCCGCGCTCCACGACACGCTTCGTCAGCACCTGTCCCTCAGTGAGGACGAGCTGCGGCTGCCCGACGACGTCGAGCAGCCCCCGTCGTCCGCTGATGCTCTGACAGCTCCGGTCCTTCGATCGATCTCATAGACGACGGACTGTGTTGGGAACGAATTATTGAGGACCAAATACGAAAGACTAGAAGAGAAGAGGGCCGGTCGCCCCGCCCGCTTATCTTCTACGCTTCTCTTACTTGATGATTTACTCGAAATTACTGACGACGGGCGGCGGCCCGGTGGTT
>NZ_JBQCGQ010000140.1:0-10608 GCF_051955515.1 Sinomonas sp. | reverse complement strand
AGGACGGAAGACAGTGAGCCGTATCGCTCGTAGTCACGGTCGCCGCGAGAGCGCCCACGACGGTGCTGGACGGGTTCGAGTTGTCGGCCGTGTACGTCACCGTCGCCGACTGGCCCGGTGCGAGCCCTGCTGCGAAGGACGAGTGCAGCGTCACCGTGCCGCCGCCGGCGGACGCGGTCGCCGAACCGGTGCCGGTGCCCGTCGTCGTCCAGTACGCGAACGCGGCGGCGCCGCCAACGCTCAGCATGCCCGCCGAGGCGACGGCGAGGACGGCCTTGGTCTTCTTGGTCATCTTGTTCATGGGAGTGCTCCTTCTAGGGGTGTGAACGCGCGATACGAGCGGCGGCGTCGAAATGCCCCACCAGTTCTGACGCTGTGCGGACTTCGGATCGGCTAATCCTTGGAGCCCGATGCGAAGACTTTCCCAGCCGGCACCCGCCCACGCCTACACTTGCGGCTACTCGTTTATGCGGCTCAGTACCCCCCTACTGAGTACTCACGTTCTCCGTTTCAGGTACGCGGAAGGCAGCTTTCGGGCCATCCGCAGCGCATGTGCGCACAGCGGATCGCCAGAGGTCAGCGGCCGGGAGCTGCTGGGTGTACTCGGTTGGCGCGGCTGGCTCGAGCACCAGGGGAACAGCACGACGGAAGGTCGGACAGAAGAATTTTTCTCCTCGTGAACTCATACGCTGGGCACATGACCGTTCGGGACTGGGACCTTCGCCACTACCGCTTCCTTGCGGCGCTCGCCGCCCACGGAAGCATTGGCGCCGCTGCCCGTGACACCGGCATGGCCCAGCCCAACGCGTCCCGGCTCCTCGAACAGATGGAAGGCTCCGCGGGGTTTGCCCTCGCCCGCCGGACACCTCGCGGCACCGAGCTCACCGACCGGGGCAGGGTCATTGCCGGACTCGCCTCGGACGTCCTCGAGGCGGCCGAGAGCGTTGCACGGGCCGTCGGGGCCCTCGAAAGGGACCGAGGCACGCTCCACGTGTCCGCGAGCATGACGGTCGCGGAACACCTCATGCCGTCATGGCTCGCCGCCGCCCAAGAGCGCCTCCCGGGGATGAACCTGACCCTCGACGTCGGCAATTCCGACGAAGTCTTCGCCCGCCTCCGCTCGGGCGCGGCGGACCTCGGCTTCGTCGAAGGGCCAACCGTGCAGACCGGATTCCGCTATCTCGACGTCGCGCGGGACGAGCTCGTCGTCGTCGTCCGCCCCGACCATCCGTGGGCCGCCCGAGGCGAGATCTCTCCCGAAGAGGTGGCCACTGCGGGACTCGTTGTTCGGGAACGAGGATCGGGAACGCGCCAGACGGCGGACCTCGCGCTCGCGCCGCACGGTACGGGCCCCCGCTTCGAAGTGGGCAGCAACGCGGCGCTCGCGGCGAGCGTCGCCGCAGGGCTGGGTCCGGGTGTCGTGAGTCGCCTTGCCGTCCAGCTTGCGCTGCGCAGCGGCCGGCTCGCCGAGGTCGCCACGCCGGGCCTGCGCCTCCGTCGGGTCCTTCGCGCCGTCTGGTCGGCGGCCGAGCCGCTCCCCCGCTCGGCTCAGGAGTTCCTTGCGATGATCAGCAGCCCAGGCTCGTAGGCCCCCGCGTAGCCTAGATCCATGCGTCCGCGGGTTCGCGCTCTTCGTCTCGCCGTGCTCGCCCTCACGTGCGCACTCGGCGCGGCCGGGTGTTCCGGCGCAGGGGCGGGGCCGTCGTCGTCCTCCACCACGACCGGTAACGCTGCGGCGAGCACGCCTCAGGCTCAGCTCACCGCCGTCGTCGACCAGTTCCGCGACGAGTACGGAACCACCACGATCGTCCTGCAGCTCGACAATCGGACCTCTGCCAGCAGGACGGTGGTCCGGGCCGAGCTCGTCGGCTCAGGCTTCGCGGCCGGGACGCCGTGGACGGGCAGCATCGAGCTCCCGCCAGACCAGCCCCTCAGCCTGCCGGCGAGTGTGGGCGCGCCGGGCTGCGCGTCGACCGGCGGGTCGAACCCCTCCGTCCGAGCCGTCTTCGCCGACGGAACGTCCCTCACGGTGCCCGCAGCCGACCCGCACGATGTCCTGTCCCGCGTGCGGACGGAACAATGCTTCGCGGCCGTCGCCCACAGCGCCGTCGACCTCCGCTTCGCCGACGAACTCCAGCCCGGCCTCTCCCCGCAGACCGCGGTCCTCGATCTCATCGTCGCGCCGCCTGCCGGGAATCCGAGCACCCCGGCGGTCCTCGTCTCCGTCAGCGGGACCACGCTGCTGGCTGAAGACCCGGCGGCCCCGTGGCCCCACGATCTGGCCCTCGTCGCCAACGGCTCCCGCGTTCCGCTGACCTTCCGCCCGGCGCGCTGCGACCCGCACGCTGTGGCCGAAGACAAGATCGGAACCCTCATCCCGCTCACGCTCAAGGTCGCCGGGCAGACCGGAGTCGTGAAGGTGCCGGCGAGCGCCACGCTCAAGGCGGCGGTCTATGCTTTCGTCGGAAGGGCGTGCGGATGGTGACGTCGCGCCTCCCCACCGGGAGCCGCGTCCACACCTAATCTGAGGGCATGAGTCCCGCATCCCGCAGTCGCTGGTCTGCCGCACGCCTCGGCGAGAGGGCGGCCGAAATCGTTGCGGCGGACGAGCTGCCGCCCATCGTCCAGGCCGGGCATCCTGTGCTGCGCAGCGAGGCCATCCCGTTCGACGGCCAGCTCGACGACGCGCTCCTGCGAGCGCTCATCCAGGTGATGCGGCGTACGATGCACGCGGCTCCCGGTGTTGGCCTCGCCGCCCCGCAGATCGGGCTCCCCCTCCAGCTTGCCGTCCTCGAGGACATGTGGGCGACAGACGACGACGTGGCCAGGGTCCGCGATCGCGGCCCGCTGCCCTTCTTCGCAGTCGTCAATCCCGCGTACGCCGCCATCGGGAACGAGCAAACGGCGTTCTACGAAGGCTGCCTCTCGGTCCGCGGGTACACCGCCGTCGTCCGTCGGCACACCCGGATCGAGGCGCGGTGGACGACTCCCGAGGGCGCTGACCGCCGCGCGGAGTTCGCGGGCTGGCCTGCGCGGATCGTCCAGCACGAAACCGACCATCTCGGCGGAACGCTGTACGTCGACAAGGCGGATCTCAGGTCTCTCTGCAGCAACGAGGAATATGCGGCGAGGTGGTCCCACCCCACGCCTGAGGCCGCGGCGCGCGAGCTGGGCTTCTAGGGGGCCGGATTTGCCGCAGTCGGCAGATGCTGCCCCCACCACCGGAGGATGTGCTCGAACCGCTGCTTGCGGTGATGAGGCGTCCCGGACCGCGAGAGCTCGTGGTTCTCGCCCGGGAAGACCAGCAACTCCGTCTCGACCCCTCCGAGCTTCAGCGCCGCGTAGTACCGCTGCGCTTGTTCGATCGGGCAGCGCCAGTCTTCCTCGGAATGGATGACGAGGGTCGGGGTGCGCACGTCGTCGACGCAGGCCATGGGGCTCTGCGCCCGCATCTCCTCGGGTTCCCATCCCGTGTATTCCCCCGGAAAGAACCATCCGATGTCTGCAGAACCCACGAAGCTCACCGGGTCCAGGAAACCGCGCTCCACGATCGCTGCCCCGAAGCGGTGATCGTGGGCGATGGTCCACGCCGTGAGATAGCCGCCGTAGGATCCTCCCATCACTCCCAGCCGCTGGCCGTCCAACTCGGGGAAGGCCTCGAGCGCGGAGTCCAGGAACCCGAGGACGTCCTCGAAGTCCACGGTTCCCATTCGGCCCTTGATCGCCCGCGCGTGAGCCTCCCCGTACCCGGCAGATCCGCGGGGGTTGCACAGGAGGACGGCGTAGCCAGCTCCCGCGTAGACCTGCGCCTCGTCGAACCATGCGCCGGTGTACTGGGCGAACGGTCCGCCGTGGATGGTGAGGAGGACCGGGTGGGGCCCTTCTCCCTCGGGCAGCACGAGCCAGCCGTGCACTTCTGACCCGTCGGCGCTCTTTCCCGTGAATTCCCTCGGGATGAACGCCGGCGCCGCCTCGCGGAGGCCGGCCCCGAAGTCGGTGAGCCGGGTGATTCCGCTGTTCCTGACCACGGCCAGCTCGCCGGGGCTCTCGGCGTCCGCGAGGGAGAGGACGACGACGCCGCCCGCCGAGTCGACGCCCGTCGCCACGAGCCTGCCGTCGGCGAGGAGGTCCCTGCCTCCTTCGCGCATGTAGGCGACCGGCAGCACGGTGCCGCGGGTCCGCACGAGGCCGAGCGCGCGGCCGCCCTCGTCCACCCGGAGGCTCCCGGGCGCCTCGCCGAAGTCGTCCCCGTCATCGCTGATTCGCGTCGTGCTGCCGTCGGCCAAGCTGTGCCAGAAGAGCCTCGTGCTGCGGCCCACGAAGTCGGTCCCCGACTCGCCCAAGGACGCGGCCAGGACAAAGAGCCCGCTTCCGTCGGGTGCCGGTTTCGCGGCCTGCACTGAGGCCGCTTGCGGAGTGCCGAGCTCGATGACCGCGCCCGGGTCTCCTTCGACGGACGTTCTGACGAGTCGCGACGTCAAGGTGTCGATCGCTTCGGGGTCGGCCTGCGAGACCGTGTAGATCGATTGGCCGTCGGCTCCGAAGGCCGGCATCGAGTGGTCGACTGACGCCGAGGTGAGCTGGCGCGCCTGCGGAAGCCCCTTCGAGGTCTCGCCCTCGGCGCCCTCGATCTCCTCTGTGGACTCCTTCGCGCGTCCTCTGGCCGCGATGAACGGCTCTTCGTTGGCGTCCGGGAGGTCTAGGACGAAGAGTTCAGCCGGCTGGTCGAGCGTGTAGCCGCGCCCGTTCAGCCGGTAGTTGAGCCGGGTGATAAGCCGGGGATCCTCGGCACCGGGGCCAACACCTTCGGTGCTTCCGTACCGCCCGGCCTCAGGCTCGCGGGAGATGAACGCAAGGCGTGCGGAGTCCGGGGACCACGCGAGGGCCTCCACTCCGAGCAGGCGATCGGTCAGCGCCCGCGGCTCCCCGCCCTCCGCTTCGACGGCGAAGAGCTGCGGTCGCCCGCCGGGCTGGGCCCGTAGGAAGGCGATCCATTGCCCGTCGGGAGAATACTGTGGCGACGTGTCGCGGAAGCCGCGCGTGAGCCGACGCGGCTTCCGGAGCCCCTCCGTGCTCACCTCCCAGAGCTGCCCGACCGCGGCGTCGGCGCGGAAGTCGGGCCGGGTGACGGCGACAACGCAGCGCCCGCCCGAAGGATGGAGCGATGGAGCTGACAGGGTGGCGATGGCATCCAGCTGGCTAGGCTTCACGCGTGAAGCCTAGCCGCGACCGCCGAGGCTAGCATGGGGGCATGCCGTTCCCCGCCGTCGAACTCCTGCGCTGTCCGGTGTGCAGGAACGGGTGGGACGGCTCAAAGAGCAGCGAACGGACGCTGGTGTGCGCTTCCGAGCATCGTTTCGATGCTGCACGTCAGGGCTACGTCAACTTCCTGACCGGCCGAGGCACCCGCTTTCTGCCCGACTCCGCCGAGATGGTCGCTGCCCGGGAGAGATTCCTGGCGACCGGCAGCTACGCCCCCATCGCGCGGGCGCTGGCGGACGCGTGTGCGGCCGCAACCGCAGGGGACGACGACGGCGGCTCAGGCCCTCGCGCGATCCTCGACGTGGGTGCCGGGACGGGGTACTACCTCGACGCTCTCCTTGAGAGGATGCCGGGCTCCCGCGCCGTCGCCCTGGACATCTCGAAGTTCGCGCTTCGCCGTGCTGCCAAGCTTCCGCGGACCGCCGCCGTCGTCTGGGATGTGTGGCGAGAACTGCCGCTCGAAGACGCCTCCCTGGATCTGGTCGTGGACGTCTTCGCGCCGCGGAACTTCCCTGAGTTCGCCCGCGCGCTCCGCTCAGGCGGAGCCGCGTGCATTGTTACGCCGAGCCCCGATCACCTCGCCGCCCTCCGGGGCCTCCTGCCCATGCTCGACGTCCCGACGGGCAAGGCAGAAGCGGTCGCGACCTCGGCTGGCCCTGAGTTCGAGGCCGCTTCGGTCCGCCTTGTTCGCTTCCCGCTCGTGCTCACCCGTGAAGCGGCGGCTGATCTTGCTGTCATGGGGCCTGCCGGTCACCATTCGAGCAGGGAGACGATCCTCTCCCTGCTCGGCGAGGACCAAGTCCAGACCGAGGGCGTCGTGGAGATCACCGTCCTACGGCGTCGCTGACCTGTTCGCCCGCTCGGGCGTCGTCTGCCCCACCGCGCTCGGAACCGCGGTGCCCCTCTGACGGGGCGGCCAGCTTCGCAAGGTCGACGTGCAGCACCCGGAGTGCCAACTGGATCAAGGGACCGACCCCGAACGCGAAGACGGCCGTCCCGATTCCCACCGTGCCGCCGAGGGACCAGCCGACGGAAGTCGCCAGCACCTCGATGCCAGAGCGGACCAGCCACACAGGCCATCCCGTCCTTCCGACGATCCCGGTCATCAGGCCGTCCCGAGGGCCGGGCCCGAGTCCAGCCCCGATGTACAGCGCTGACGCGAACGCGAGGAGGACCAGGCCGACCGCGAGGAAGGCGCACTGCGCCAGTACCATCGCCCAGGGCAACACCGTCGAGGGAGGAAGGAGCGCGAGCCCGAAGTCCGCGAAGACCCCGACGAGGAGGGCGTTCGCGAGGGTCCCCCAGCCAAGACGCTGCCGCAGAGGGAGCCAGAGCAGGAGGACGACCACACTGACGCCCACGGTCGCCGTTCCGAAGCTGAGGCCGATGGCTTTGGCGACGCCCTGTGCGAGGACGTCCCACGGTGAAGCCCCAAGCCCCGCGCGGAGGATGAAGGCGATGGCCACCCCGTAAGCGAAGAGCCCGGCAAAGAGCCTGATCAGGCGCAGGGACAGACGCGAGGAGGTGAGAAATTCTCGGACGAAGGGCATGCGACAAGCTTCGCCGGAACTGGACTGCTGCCAAAAGGGCCAATTATGGGAATATGGCCTCATGACCTCCGTCACAGCGGCTCGATTGGCCTCCATTCTCGGCACGTGGAGGTCCGCCTCGCCCGCCTACGCCGCCCTCGCCGACCGCATCAGGCTCGTTATCGCCGACGGACGCGTTGCGCACGGTGCGCGCCTCCCCGCTGAGCGCGATCTGGCAGCGGCCCTCCAGGTGAGCAGGACGACGGTGGCCGCCGCCTACGCGCGTTTGCGGGAGCTCGGGACGATTGAGAGCCGTCAGGGATCGGGCAGCTACGTGTCGCCCGGTTCGCGGCCGGCCGCTGGCGACAGCGCCCTTGCAGTCGCCTTCGACCTCACGAAGGCCGCCCTGCCTGCTGCGAATGCCGTCGGAGAATGCTTCCGCATCGCGGCCGGGAACATCGGCCCCGAGCTCTCCGGATCTGGCTACGAAATCGTCGGCCACCCCGCGTTGCGGCTCGCGATCGCCGAGCACTATCGCGGCCGGGGCGTGCCGACCGACCCGGAACAGATCGTCGTGACGTCCGGCGCACAGCATGCAATCGCCCTGCTCACCCGCCTCCTCGTCTCTCCCGGCGACCGCGCGCTGATCGAACAGCCCACCTACCCCCACGCGATCGACGCGCTGCTTGCCGTCCGAGCGCGTCCCGTTCCTCTCCCTGTGACCCCGGACTGGGGATGGGATCTCGTCGAAGCGGAATCGGCCCTGCGGAACGCAGCTCCCGTTCTGGGCTACGTCATGCCGGATTTCCAGAACCCCACCGGCGCGAGCCTGTCGGACGAGGATCGCGCGAAGCTCGCCCGGGCAGCGGACCGGCACGGCACGGTCCTCATCGCAGACGAGACCACCATGTGGCTCGACCTGGGACGGGGACCCCGTGCCCCCTTGGCCAAGGCTTCGCCCTCGGTGGTGACCGTCGGAAGCCTGGGCAAGCTCGCTTGGGGCGGCCTCCGCGTCGGCTGGATTCGCGAGAGCCGGAACCTCGTCACGCGACACGTCCAGGCGAGGACGAGCATGGATCTGGGAACCCCCGTCTTCGAGCAGCTGGTCGCCGTCGAGCTCCTCCATCGCGAGGAGCAGTTGGTCGCCGAACGTCGCGCGCAGCTTGCCCACGGACTGGAAGCCCTCAGATCGTCCGTGGCCGAGAACTTTCCCGACTGGCAGCTGCCGGCCTGCGACGGAGGACTTGCCCTGTGGCTCAACTGTGCGCCGTGGTCCTCGTCGGAGCTCGTCCTTGCCGCACAGGAGGAAGGGCTCGCGCTCACGGCGGGCCCGCGGTTCGGGCTCCACGGCGCGTTCGAGAGCCGGTTGCGACTCCCCTTCACCGACGCCCCGGTGACCGTGACGGCCGCCGTGCAGGCGCTCCGCCGCGCCGCAGACAGGCGCGCAAGCGGCACGGTCAAAGAGCCTCTTGTGGCCGTCTGAGGACCTTGCCCATCCGTGGCGAACATGTTATTCGGTGGCCGGTCCCCGTGGCGTTCCGCTGGGCTAGGGTAGTGGAAGGAGCGGGGGATGGAGGGCGCCGTGGACTGGGTCATGCAGAACGCGTGGATGCTGTGGCTCGTGCTTGCCCTGGTGCTTGGCGGCATCGAAATGATCAGCCTGAGCCTCGTCTTCGCCATGCTCTCGGGCGGCGCGCTCGCCGCGTTCGTCACTGCCGTCCTCGGAGGCCCCACCTGGCTCCAGGGACTCGTCTTTGCTGTCGTCTCACTCGGCATGATCGGCTTCGTGCGTCCTGTTGCCATGCGCCACATGCAGCAGCGCAGCATCGAGGACGTCCGCACCAACGTCGACCGCCTGGTCGGCGCGCGGGCAATGGTCATGGAGGCGGTCGACAGCAGCCGGGGGCTCGTGAAGATCGGCGGTGACGTCTGGACCGCGCGGGCCGAGAGGGGCGAATTCCTCCCGGGCGACGTTGTCCAGGTCGTCGCCATTGACGGCGCAACAGCCGTCGTTGCGCCGGGCAGCGAGACCTCACCGTATCGGAGCTGACCACATCACAAGGGGGACATCATGGACGTTGGCGGAGTTCTGCTCATCGTCGTCGTCATTGCACTGATCCTGTTCGTCGGCACTGTCCTTGTCAGGTCAGTGCGCATCATCCCGCAAGCCCGTGCCGGCGTCGTCGAACGCCTTGGCAAGTACCAGCGGACGCTCACTCCTGGGCTGACGCTGCTGATCCCCTTCGTCGACCGGCTTCTCCCCCTGCTCGATCTCCGCGAGCAGGTCGTCTCCTTCCCGCCGCAGCCCGTCATCACCTCGGACAACCTCGTCGTCTCGATCGATACCGTCGTCTACTTCCAGGTGACCGATCCTCGAGCGGCGACCTATGAGATCGCCAACTACATCCAAGCGGTTGAGCAGCTCACCATCACCACCCTCCGCAACGTCGTCGGCGGCCTCAATCTCGAGGAAGCCCTCACCTCGCGCGACCAGATCAACGGACAGCTGCGGGGCGTGCTCGACGAGGCGACGGGACGCTGGGGCCTGCGGGTCTCCCGCGTCGAACTCAAGGCCATCGAGCCGCCGCACTCGATTCAGGACTCGATGGAGAAGCAGATGCGCGCCGAGCGCGACCGTCGCGCAGCCATCCTCACCGCGGAGGGCACCAAGCAATCCGCGATCCTCACGGCCGAGGGCGAGCGGCAGTCCCAGATCCTGAAGGCCGAAGGCCAGGCGAAGGCAGCCGTCCTGAAGGCAGACGGCGAAGCCCAGGCCATCCAGAAGGTGTTCGATGCGATCCACCGTGGAAACCCGGACGGCAAGCTGCTCGCCTACCAGTACCTGCAGACCCTCCCGAAGATCGCTGAGGGCGGTTCCAACAAACTGTGGATCATCCCGAGTGAAGTCGGCGAGGCCCTCAAAGGAATCGGCGGGGTCATCGGCAACGTCGGTCAGGCTGCGGCGTCGGGAGCGCCCTCACCGCTTCAAACGGCCCAGGACGGTGCCCCAGGCCTCGATCAACCGAAGCCAACCATCACGTCCGGCAAGGCCGACAGCCTAGAAGAGGATGCGCGAGCCTTCGAGGAGGAGGCCTCACGTCCCTCCGAGCTCGATGCTGAGGCTCAGGGAATCCTCGAGCACCACGCGCGGCGCCCCGGATCGGACGACGGAGCCGTCTGAGGCTCTCTCTGTGCCAACCGCTTCGGCCGCTCCCCGAAGAGAGCCGGCGTTCCCGTCTGCAACGGCGGGAACGCCAGTTCCGGCTTATAATGGAAAGCCCGTCCGGGAACACGCGAGACTGCCTAGGCGTTGACATGTGAGTCGGTTCCCGGGGTCGGAGAACGAAGAACGTGAGGGAGTAAATATGAGCGACCGCAGCCTGCGCGGCATGCGTCTGGGTGCACAGTCCATGGAGAGCGAGGCAGGCGTCGAGCCCGCTCCCCGCCAGCGCGTCGAGTATCGCTGCGAGGACGGCGAGCAGGTCTTCGTGACGTTCTCCTCCGAGGCGGAGATCCCCCCTGTCTGGACGTCCAAGACGGGCAAAGAAGCTTTCCTGGTCGACGGTGAGCGTCCGTCCGAGAACGCCGAGAAGGCAGTGCGCACGCACTGGGACATGCTGCTGGAGCGCCGCAGCATCCCCGAGTTGGAGCAGATCCTCGCGGACCGGCTTGCCCTGCTACGTGGGAAGCGCGGCGAGCGGGTCGGCTGATCACACCAGCTGAAGCCAGAAGGGGGGGGGGCCCCGGGGGCCGCCCCCGCGTAGGTTGGGCCCCCCCCCCCGCCCCCCCGCACCCCCGGGTGGGGGCCCCGGGGGCC
>NZ_JBQCGQ010000139.1:0-14073 GCF_051955515.1 Sinomonas sp. | reverse complement strand
CTGGCAGGGCGCCGTTGCGTTCCCAAAACCGCCTGTTTGTGGGGTTATTCGTCGTCCTCCCCCGTTCAGGTTTGTGGTTTGCGCCCTCCAACTCTGTCCCCCCGCAACGATTAGCTGCCCGCGCCGGAGAGGATCATGAGCGGGATCGCGGCGATGGCCGCGGCGAAGATGATCACGAGGAACAGGATGGCGACGGCGTTGAGCAGCTTCCCGTTGACGTGCTCGCCGAGGTACTCGGGGTCGTTGGCGATGATGAGGATCGGCACATAGGTGAGCGGAAGAGCGACGGCCGAGAAGACGACAGACACCTCGGTGAGCTGGATCGGGTCAACGCCGGTAAGCAGGATCGCTCCCGCGAGGAGGATGGCCAGGATCATCACCACGTGGAACTGGGCTGCCCGAGCCGGCGCCCTGAACTTGCCCCACGACCATCCGAAGAACTGGGCAATCATGTAGCCGCTCGAGAGCATTGTCTCCAGCGAAGCGCCGAAGACGGCGGCCACCACTCCAACGATCCCGATCGCCAGCGCGATCTTACCGCCCGCTTCCGCAAGCGGGAGGACCACTTGAGACAGGGCCTCGACGTGGATTCCCGCGGGCAGGAGTACGACGGCGGTGCACGCCGCGATGGAGATGGAGAGCACCCCGCCGAGCGGGAAGCCGACCAGGACGTTGAGCCGCGACTCGGACAGGTCCTTCGTGCCCCAGTGCTCCTCGACTGCGCCCGACGAGAAGAAGAAGACCTCGTACGGGCTCACCGAGGATCCGAACAGCCCTACTGCGTAGTACCAATAGCTCGCCGTTTCGTCTCCCGAGGGCGGCATTTGCAGGAGCGCCTGCCGCCCGAGATCGGGCCACTGGGGGTGGAGCATGAAGAGGGCCACGGCGAAGACGATGAGGCATAGGCCCAGCAGGCTCGTGACGTTCTCCATGATCTTGAACTTCACGCGCCAGACCACGAGCCAGACCGCAAAGGCCGCGACCGGAACCCAGAGGAGGTAGTTCACGCTGCTGGCGAGCTGGAGGGCCAGCGCAATGCCGCCGACCTCCGCTGTGAGCGTCAGGAGGTTGATGACGAAGGACGCGGCAAGGTTCGCCAGCGCCGCCCGCGGTCCGAGCCGCTCCCGGATGATCTGGAACGCGGCCATGCCGCTTACCGCGGCAACGCGGCCCGACATCTGGGCGAACAAGCAGATCCCCACGACCCCGAGCACCACGACCCACGCGAGGCTCAGCCCGAACCGGGATCCGACGACGCCGTTGACCACGAAGTCACCGATGTCGACGAAGCCGCCGATCGCGCTCAGGATGCCCAAAGCCACGCCGAGGAGCTTCTTCATGACCTTCGAAGCATGTTCCCACCTCTGGCGGCGGGCAAGGGTTCACGCAGGGACCGGCTCGGGGAATCAGTCCCGCGCTGGAGCCTTCAGCGCGTCGCGGATTTCGGTCAGGAGCGCGATCTGCGGGTCGACGGCTTCCTTCTCCGTCTTCTCCTTGATCTCGAGCTTCCGGTTGCGACGCTCGATCAGGACGTTCATCGGCATGACGATGACGAAGTAGATCGCCGAGGCGACCAGCAGGAAGTTCACCACAGCCGTGAGGAACACACCGATCTTGATGTCCCCGAACGCGAGGAACTTGTCGAAGTTCGGTTCTCCCACGAGCAGCGCGATGAATGGCATGAGGACGCTCTTCACGAGTGCGTCGATGACCGCGCTGAACGCGGCCCCCATGATCACGGCGACGGCAAGGTCTACGACGTTGCCCTTCATGATGAATCGCTTGAATCCGCTGAGCATGCCGCCCAGACTAGCCTGCCTGCTTCAATACGTAGGTGCCGCTTCCACTCCGAAGTACTCTTCGAGAGTCGGGACGCCTCTGCGGACCATGTCCGTGGCCGCCTCAACGCCGATGAACCGCAGATGCCACGACTCGTAGTAGTAGCCGGTGGTCTCCTGCCGCATCCACGGATACCGGACGATGAATCCGTACGCGTGGGCATGCGCCGCGGCCCATTGGGCAGCGGGGGTGTCCGTGAAGCACGGCTGGAAGGTGCAGGCGTCGTCAGCGGCGCCGAGGTCGAGCGCCCAGCCGGTCTGATGCTCGGAGTAGCCGGCGCGGGCCGAAGCAAGGTCTGCCGCGTCCTGGCCTTCGGCCGCCACGAGTTGGGCATGCGCGGCGGCTTGCGCTGTGTACGAGCGATAGCCGCTCGCGAGCGCCATGCCGACGCCGGCCGCCGTGGCCGCAGCGAACATCGCCTCCGCCGCGCGGGCGGTGGTCGGATTGAGCAGAGAGCCCTCGCCTGAGGTTGCGAGCGGAACGGACGGCTGCACGAGGTCGGGCGTGAAGTCCGCCGGCTCGAGCGGCCGACGCTTGTTCACCACCACCCAGGGGCTCCTCGGGTCGGAGAGCGACAGGCCCGAGGCGGTAGGCGTTGATGGCGACGACGGCGGCGGGGGAGTGGACGACGGCGGGGCGGCCGCCGTCGTCGTCCGTTCAGGAGCCGCTGGGGTCACTGGAGTGCATGCGGCGAGCCCCAGCGTCAGCGCGGCAAGCGCGACGGTCCGGCGGGTGGGAAGCCCGCGCTCCGGAGGATCACCGCCGTCGCCCACGCCCGCTCACACCTTTCTGAGGAGCATCCGCCTGATGGAATGATCGGCGTCCTTGGTGAGCACCAGCTGCGCCCGGCCCCGAGTCGGCAGGACATTCTGGATGAGGTTCGGCTCGTTGATGCTCTTCCAGATGCCGCGCGCCGTTTTGATGGCCTCCCCGTCGGACAGGGACGCATAGCGGTGGAAGTAGCTCTCGGGCTGGGCGAACGCGCCCGAGCGAAGCTTGAGGAAACGCTGCACGTACCATTCTTCGATGTCCGCTGTCCTTGCGTCCACGTAGACCGAGAAGTCGAAGAAGTCGCTCAAGGCGAGGCCGGTTGTCCCGTCGCTGCGCGACCGTGCAGGCTGCAGGACATTGAGGCCCTCGACGATGAGCACGTCCGGGCGCCGCACCACGACTTCCTTGCCGGGGACGATGTCGTACGTGAGGTGCGAGTACCACGGCGCGCGCACCTCTTCGGCGCCGGACTTGATCTCGGCGACGAACCGTAGGAGCGCCCTTCGGTCATACGACTCCGGGAAGCCCTTGCGCTCGAGGAGGTCGCGCCGCTTGAGCTCCGCCAGGGGGTAGAGGAAGCCGTCCGTGGTGACGAGCTGCACGTCCGGCGTGGACGGCCAGCGGCGGAGCATCTCCCGGAGCACACGGGCAATAGTCGATTTTCCCGCCGCGACCGACCCCGCGACCCCGATGACAAAGGGCGTGCGCTGGGTCTTCTCGCCCAGAAACGTCTGAGTGGCGCTGTGCAGCTCGCCCGAGGCCTCGACATACAGCGACAGCAGGCGGCTGAGAGGAAGGTACACCTCGCGGACTTCGCGCATGTCGAGCGGATCGCCGAGGCCGCGCAGACGGAGGATGTCCTCCTCGTTGAGCGGCTGTTCCATGCGGTTCGCCAGCTGCGACCAGCGGGGACGGTCGAGTTCGACAAAAGGGGTGGCACCATCGCCGTCGAACTCGCTCCTGGGCAGACTCACTCACGTGATTCTGCCAACACGGTCGCCCAGAGTGAAATGGGCGGGCGAAACGCCCCCGGTAGGATGTTGGGCATGTGTGGAATCGTCGGTTATGTCGGCAGGGCCCAAGAGCGTAGCGCAGCGGGCGGGAATGGCGCTCATGATGCCCTCGACGTCGTCATCGAGGGTCTGCGGCGCCTCGAGTACCGCGGCTACGATTCGGCGGGAGTCGCCGTCGTGGCTGATGGGGCCGTCGAAACCCGGAAGAAGGCCGGCAAGCTCGGCAACCTGGTGGCCGAGCTCGAGGAGCGCCCGCTGCCTGAGAGCCTGACCGGGATCGGGCACACCCGCTGGGCGACCCACGGCGGGCCCACCGATGCGAACGCGCACCCGCACCTGGCCGACGGCGGTCGTCTCGCCGTGATCCACAACGGCATCATCGAAAACTACGCCGAGCTCAAGCAGGAGCTGCGCGCGAAGGGTGTCACGTTCGCGTCCGAGACGGACACCGAGGTCGCGGCCGCGCTGATCGGGGACATGTACCGCGGCCCGGCCGACGGCGATATCACCAAGGCCATGCAGCTCGCCGCCCAGCGGCTCGATGGGGCGTTCACCCTCCTCGCCGTCCACGCGGATCGGCCCGGCGTGGTCGTCGCCGCGCGGCGCAACTCGCCGCTCGTCGTCGGCCTCGGCGACGGGGAGAACTTCCTGGGCTCGGATGTGTCCGGGTTCATCGACCACACTCGCCGCGCAGTCGAGCTGGGGCAGGACCAGATCGTGACGATCACCCCTGACTCCTTCGTGATCACCGACTTCTACGGCCGCCCGGCCCAGGGCAAGGAGTTCGAGGTGTCCTGGGACGCCGCCTCCGCGGAGAAGGGCGGCTTCCCGTCCTTCATGGAGAAGGAGATCCACGACCAGCCGGCCGCCGTGCACGACACCCTCCTGGGTCGCTCGGACGCGCAGGGCCGCCTCATTCTCGACGAGCTGCGCATCGACCCGGCCGAGCTCAAGCAGGTCAACAAGATCATCGTGCTCGCGTGCGGCACGGCTGCGTACGCCGGCCTCGTCGCGAAGTACGCGATCGAGAACTGGTGCCGGATCCCCACCGAAGTCGAGCTCGCGCACGAGTTCCGGTACCGCGATCCGATCGTGGACAAGAACACCCTGGTGGTCTCCATCAGCCAGTCCGGCGAGACCATGGACACGCTCATGGCCGTCCGCTACGCCCGCGAGCAGGGCGCGAAGACGGTCTCGATCTGCAACACGAACGGCTCCACGATCCCGCGCGAGTCGGACGCCGTGCTCTACACGCACGCCGGCCCGGAGATCGCGGTGGCCTCCACGAAGGCGTTCCTGGCCCAGATCACGGCCGCGTACCTGCTGGGCCTCTACCTGGCGCAGCTGCGCGGGAACATCTTCTCCGGCCAGATCAAGGACGTCCTCGCGGACCTCGGCAAGATCCCTGAGAAGATCCAGCAGGTCCTCGACAATGCAGGCCCCCTGCGCGAGCTCGCCCGCAGCATGAAGGACGAGAAGTCCGTGCTGTTCCTGGGCCGCAACGTGGGCTACCCGGTCGCGCTCGAGGGAGCCCTCAAGCTCAAGGAGATCGCGTACCTGCACGCCGAGGGCTTCGCGGCCGGCGAGCTCAAGCACGGTCCCATCGCGCTCATCGACGAGGGCCAGCCCGTGTTCGTGGTGGTGCCGTCGCCGCGCGGGCGCGATTCGCTGCACTCGAAGGTCGTCTCCAACATCCAGGAGGTGCGCGCCCGCGGGGCCCGCACGCTCGTGATCGCCGAGGAGGGCGACGAGGCCGTGCGCGAGTACGCCGAGTACGTCTTCTACGTGCCGGAGACCCCGCCGCTGCTCATGCCCCTGCTCACCACGGTTCCACTGCAGATCTTCGCCGCCGAGCTGGCACAGGCGAAGGGCTTCGACGTGGACCAGCCGCGAAACCTGGCCAAGTCCGTCACGGTCGAGTAACTAACCCTTTCGTTTCGGGTACAGATAAGGACGCCCAGACGCCTCTCAGGTACAGATACTGCCGGGGCCGCTAGGCTGTGGCGTCCGTATCTGTACCTGAGACGTTCGGGGAGGGAAGTTGGCGTACCCGAAACGTCAGGAGTGGTTGGGCGCGAGCAGCCCCTTGACGTAGGCGGCCTGGCCCACGTGCTGCGTCGCGTCGTTCAGGATGCTCATGAGCCGCACCGCGGCAGTCACCGGTGGATCCCAGCGGAAGTCGACGACCGTCCCGAAGTCCTCCGGCGTGAGACCCCGAAGGATCTCAAGCGCCCGTTCATGGACGGCGGCGTGGTACTCGCCGAGAAGCGACGGCTCGAGGTGCGGAAACGCGGCCACCTGCTCAGGGGTATGGCCGTAGCCGGTGCTGGCCTCGGGGTACGGCGTGCCTAGGCGGTCCCGCCAGTCAACCCACACCTGCCCCGGCGGCATGGTCCGCTCGCGCCCCCGTGGCGCGTCTCCGCCGTCGAGCACGTGGGCGAGGGCCGCGAAATGGTCGTCGGTGATCCGGGAGAGATGCCATACGAGCCATCCGACGGAGTTGGCGGTCGGCGAGGGCTGCGCCGCAGCGCGTTCCGCCGAGAGGCCGAGCAGCACATGCTCGACGCTCTCCCGCACCCGACCGAAGCCGTCCTCGAGGATGGTGATGGCCCAGTTCTGCTGTTCCATGAGGCCCACCCTAGCTCTCGACGACCGATACAGTGGGCCCATGGCTATCGTCGGCATCGGAGTGGACGTCGTGGACGTGGATCGGTTCGAGCGTCAGCTCGAGCGCACCCCGGGACTCAGGGATCGTTTGTTCGTTCCGGCTGAGCGCGAGCTCAACACCCGCTCGCTGGCAGCCCGGTTCGCTGCGAAGGAAGCGGTGGCAAAGGTCCTCGGCGCCCCCGCTGGGATGAACTGGCAGGACTGCTGGATCGGCTTGGACGCCTCCGGCCCGACGATCCAGATCAAGGGCACGGTGCTTGCTGTCGCCCAGGACCGCGGCGTGCGGACATGGCACCTGAGCATGTCGCACGACGGCGGCATCGCCACCGCTATGGTCGTCGCCGAGAGCTGAGCTTCAGGCGCCCGACGGTCGCGAGTCCGAACACCACCCCGAAGACCCCGCACGCCCCCCATGCGAGGAGTGCTGGGTCTGAGGATCCATTGGTCACAAGATGCGCCACAATGTACGACGCAACGGCGACGACGACGGCGATTCCAGCCGGATTCTTCACGAGGTACCCCCAACTTCCGTGGTCCAGGACAAAGTCTAGACTCGGCCTATGATCACGGCCTTTACCGGTACGGAGGTCCGCGACGCCGAACGCCCGCTCTTGGCGCGGCTCGGCCCTGAGCTCATGGCAAGGGCTGCGCACGGGCTGTACCGCGTCCTCGTCGCCGAGCTGCTCCGCGCCCGAGGCTCGCTCTACGGCGCGCGGGCTTCCGCCGTCGTCGGCAAGGGCAACAACGGCGGCGACGCCCTCTTCGCCCTCGCCGAGCTCGCGGGGCGCGGAGTGCGCACGACGGCGGTGCTCGCCTCGAGCTCAGCCCATTCGGATGGCCTTGAGGCGTTCTTGGCGGCTGGCGGACGCCTCGAGAAGACCCTCGAGCCAGCCGACGTCGTGGTGGACGCCGTACTCGGGACGGGCGCATCGGGGGAGTACCGCGCCCCGTTTCGGCGCCCCGAGGGCCTTGTCGTGGCCTGCGATCTCCCTTCGGGTGTCGACGCCGACACAGGGACGGCATCCGGCGAGGTCTGGAAGGCGGACGTCACGGTGACCTTCGGAGCTCTGAAGACCGGGCTCCTCGTCGGACGCGGGAGGGTCCTCGCCGGCCGGGTCGAGGTGGTCGACATCGGGCTCGCGCCCGAGCTGTCTCGCCCCGATGTCCTCGTCCTCGAGCCCGAGGACGTTCGCGCGCTCCTTCCGGAGCCCCGGGAAGACTGGCAGAAATACAGCCGAGGGGTCGTGGGCATCATCGCAGGCTCGGACCAGTATCCGGGCGCAGCGGTGCTGGCGACCTCGGCCGCCCTCGCGGTCGGGGTCGGGATGGTGCGCTTCATCGGACCGGAAAGTGTGCGGCACGCCGTCCTTGCCGCTCATCCCGAAGTGGTGGCATCGGGTGCCCCCGAGGGGCGCGTCCAAGCGTGGGCGGTGGGTCCCGGGATCGGGGACGACGTCGGTCAGCACCGTGCGTTCGATGTAGCCGAAAAGTCGGGGCTACCCCTGGTGATCGATGCCTCGGCACTCGACCGAATTCCGGGACCGCGCCTCAACGGCCGCGCCGTGCTGACGCCGCACGCGGGGGAGCTCTCGCACCTCCTCGCGCGCATGGGCATCGAGGCCGAGCGCGCGGAGATCGAGGAGCATCCCCTTCGCTGGGCACGATTGGCCGCCGAGCACGCCGGGACCACGGTGCTCCTCAAAGGCCCCGTGACGGTCTGCGCGGCTCCCGACGGTACCGCCTACGTCCAGGCTTCGGGACACCCCTATCTCGCTACCGCCGGCTCGGGCGACACTCTGACAGGAATTCTCGGCGCACTGCTGGCAACCATTCCGGACACTCGACCGGTTCAGGTTGCCGCAGCCGCCTCCCTGATCCATGGCCACGCCGGCCGCATCGCTGCCCAAGGGGGTCCCTTCGGCTCCGGTGCTCTCGCGCGGGCCGTGCGGGAATCCGTTGCCAGGCTCAGCCGGTGACGCCCAGCCGCCGCGCCCCTGACCGCTTCAGGGTCATTGCGGGCTCCTCGGGCGCGGCCGGTGCCGGGCGAATCTGGACTGCTGACGACCTTGCCGGAAAGGGCTTGATTCTGGACGGCTCGGAAGGTTGGGCGATCCGGGCCGAAGGGGTGCGGTTCGAGCGCTCGTCTGCGTTCAGACTCCATGCACGTCCCGGTGAGATCCGGGTTGGCGCTGGAAGTCTGGGAATTGGCGTCCTGTTCTGCTTCGTGGAGCAAGGCATGGTCAGCCTCCACAGCGGCGCAGGCCCCGAAAGGCTCGGTCCGGGACAGGCATTCTTCCTTCAGCCGCGTGCGGACCTCGTCGTCCAATGGCCGCTCCGCACCCTCCTGACGGTCGTCAAGGTGCCGCTCAGCATCCTGGCAGACCATGGGGCGGTTCTTCCGCTCGAATGCGGCAGGCTCCTGGCGCATCGATCTGTGGTGGCACCCGTCAAGGACTTCGTCGGGGCCGTGGCCGAGACCGAGGCGCCGGAGTCCAGTGCGGGGCGCCGCATCGAGCGTCTGCTCGAAGAGATGACGGCGGCGCTGGCCTTGGAGCACAAGGCCGCTCTGCCGTGTCCCCACGCGGGCCGCGACCTCTACGCCGCGGCGTTGGACCTCATCGAAGCGCGCAAAGGTGACCGACGCCTGACTCCCGCCAGCATCGCCGTCAGCCTCAATGTCTCCCTGCGCCACCTCCAACGCGAGTTCAGCCAGCGCGGCGACGCTGTTGCGACCGCGATTCGCCGCCTCCGCGCCGAGTACGCCCGCGAGCTCCTCCGAGACCCGCGCTTCGCGGCGGTGAGCAGCCCCGGGATCGCCGAGCTTGCCGGCTTCGGATCCGCCAAGTCACTGCACAGGGCGCTGACGGACTCCATGTCGGATGCTTCGGCGCCGAATGTTTCGTGGGGAGAGACAGGATGCGACATGCCTCAGGACGAGTTGCGCCAGTCCTCCCCCGAGAAGGCCAATCAACCTCAGCCGTCCTTGTAGAACTGGGGGACGGGCACGCAGGGGACGTGCCAACGGACTGAGGAAGGTCGGGGGACCGTCATGGAAAGAACCGTCGAGGAACCGCTGCCCGCCGTCGAACGTCGTCGGGTCGTGAAGGGCGCAGCATGGGCCGCACCGGTCATCGCCGCAGCCGTGGCCGCTCCGAGGGCAGCCGCGTCCCAGGGATTCTGGGATGTCGGGGTAACCGGAACCTGCACCACCGGGCTGCTCGGAATACTGGGGCAGCCGCAGCTGAAGTTCACCATCACCGCCGTGCAGGGCACCGTGCCCGCCGGCACCAGCTTCACACTGACGTCCAACTCACTGCTGACGGTCAGCGCACTCGCGGCCAGCCCGGGCTCTCTCCTCGCGATCTCACTGCTGAGCGGCTCCTCGGCCCTGCTCACGCTGACCGCGCCGCTCGTGCAGGGAAGCAGCGTGACGCTCGACGTCATGGGCCAGCTCATCACCGTGGGCCTGATCTACACGTATACGCTCCAGCTCAACGGCAACGATCACCCGGCGAATCCCGCGGTCGAGGCGCCGGACTCTGCCTCGCTTTCTGCGCTCGTTCAGCTCAACATCGGCCTCAGGTCACTTGTGTGCCTCTGACTGAGCCGTACGTGCGGGTGTGCCGTGGGCATTGAGGAGCTCCTCGCCTTCCTCGCGGCCGGATGCCTGTCGGCCGTGTACGGAGTCTCCGGGGCCCTGAAACTGCGATCGCCGGATTCCTCGGCGAGAAGCGCACGCGAGTTGGGCGTCGCGCCACCATTCGCCAGCGCTCGCTTGATCCGCGTGCTCGCTCGCTTCGAGCTGATCCTTTCGGCGGGGTTCCTCCTCGTGCAGGGTCCGGTCCTGACAGCGTTCAGCGCGGTTTCCGCCATCGTCCTCTCGGCCTTCGCGTGGCTCCTCGCGCGCGCCGTCCACCGCGGTGTCCAGGCTCCCTGCCCGTGCTTCGGCTCAGGAGGATCTGTCGTGTCCCTTTGGGACGTGACCCGCGACGTCGCGCTGGTGGTGATGTCCGCGGGCGCTGGCTCCGCGGGTCTCGGCGGGCACGGACTGCTGGCATCCCTGCGCTCGGCCACGCTTTCGGACGGAGTCTGGATGCTCTGCGTTGCGGCTGTGATCCTGGGTTCCGTGGCGTCGACGAGGGACAGAGAGCGGCCGAGGCTATCGCCGAGGCTTACCGGCCGCCCGGTGCCCGACGTCGAGCTCGTTGCTGTGACCGGGCACGTCCGAACGCTGCCGCAACTTGTCGGTGGCCGGCCAGCACTGGTTGTCTTCACGAAAGCCGGGTGCGGCGCGTGCGAGGTAGCCGCAGTGCGCGCCGCAGCGTGGGCGGGCCGGCTGCAGGGCGTGACGGTGATGGTGGCCACCTCGGCGGACACATCCGAGCTGACGGTGCCTGAGGGCGGAGCGCTGCACATGCTGGGAGCGGCGGCAGCGCGTGCCGCGTTCGGCGTGGGACCCATGCCCGCCGCGGTGCTGCTCTCGCACGACGGTGCCGTGGCGAGCGAGCTCGTGGAGGGACTGGCGAGCATCGAGGAATTCGTCGATGCCATCGAGGGGCTCCTGCCAGCCGCTCACTGACTCGTGTTCAGGGGCCGCCCTCACCCTCGTATCCCATCGGATTGCGGCTCTGCCAGCGCCAATGGTCTTCAATCATCTCGCGCAGACCCCGTCGTGCGCTCCAGCCCAGTTCGCGTTCCGCCTTGGCCGGGTCCGCGTAGCTGCTGCTCACGTCGCCCTGCCGCCTGGCGACGATGCGTCGCGGGATTCGCTGCCCTGAGACCTGTTCGTACATGCGAATGACCTCGAGCACCGAATAGCCCCGGCCAGTGCCGAGGTTCCACACACCGGTCCCGGAATTCTGCTGAACCCAGACGAGGGCCGCGAGGTGTCCCGCCGCGAGGTCCTCGACGTGAATGTAGTCGCGCACGCCCGTTCCGTCCGGGGTCGGGTAGTCGCCGCCGAAGATGTTCACCAGAGGCTCGCGTCCGACGGCCACATGGCCCACATAGGGCACGAGGTTGCTGGGGGTGCCCCGCGGGTCTTCGCCGATGCGGCCCGACGGATGGCTGCCGACCGGGTTGAAGTAGCGGAGAATCGCGAATGACCAGCGAACATCCGACGCCGCGATGTCCGTGAGCATCTGCTCGCCGACCAGTTTCGTTCGGCCGTAGGGATTGGTGGTGCTCAGCGAATGATCCTCCGTCACCGGAACTTCATCCGGCACCCCGTAGACGGTGGCGGACGACGAGAAGATCAGGCGCCGGATGTCCGTCTCATGCATCGCACTGAGGAGATTCAGCGTGCCGCTCAGATTGTTGGAGAAGTATCGCAGCGGCTGGGAATGTGATTCGCCGACGGATTTCAGGCCAGCGAAGTGGATGACTGCGTCAGGCCGGGTCGCGGCGAGGGCCCTTTTGACGGTCTGCGGGTCTGCGAGATCGGCCTCAATGACCTGGAGCCTTCTGCCGGCCAACTCGCTCACCCGGCAGATCGCTTCAGGGACCGAATTCGAGAAGTTGTCCACAACTGTGACGTCGTATCCGGAATTGAGCAGCGCCAGAGCCGTGTGGGAGCCGATGTACCCGGCCCCACCCCTCACGAGGATCTGCATCTCAGTACGCCCCGTTTTTGCCGGCCACCGCGCCCGCCGTGCGAAGAAGAATCATCAGATCCTGGATCATCGACCAATTCTCCACGTAATAGAGGTCCAGTTTGATGGAGTCATCCCACGAAAGGTCACTACGGCCGCTGACCTGCCATAATCCGGTAATTCCGGGTTTGATCAAGAGGCGTCGATGGGCGAACTTGTCGTATTTCTCAACTTCTTGGGGCAGGGGCGGGCGAGGGCCCACGAGACTCATGCTGCCGCTGAGGACATTCAATAGCTGGGGCAGTTCATCCAGCGAATATCGGCGCAAGAATCTCCCGAGTCGGGTGACCCGGGGATCCTGTTTCAGCTTGAACAGCGGCCCGCTTCCCTGATTGTGGCTTCTGAGGCTATCGAGCTTCATTTCGGCGTCCACGACCATTGAGCGGAACTTCAGCATGCGGAAGGGTTCGCCCGCGCGACCGATGCGCGTCTGGCGGAAGAACACCGGGCCTGCGCTGTCGATCTTGACGAGGACCGCGATTAGCGCCATCGGCAGAGCCAGAAGGACCAGGAGGGCCGCTGCCGCGATCACATCGAACCCGCGCTTGGCGATTCCCTTGGCGCCTTCGAGGCGCGGAGTGGTCACGTGGATGAGGGGGAGGCCGGCGACCGGCTGAGTGTGGATGCGGGGACCCGCGACGTCGGTGAGGGCAGGTGCCATGACCATCCCGATGTCCCGCGTCGAAAGAGCCCATCCGAGATGCCGAAGTGCGGTGGGATCGAGCGGTGCGCCGCCGGAGATCACGACGGCGTCTGCCCGCGCAAGGTCGGAAGCGGCAAGCACGCCGTCGAGATCGGGGCTTCTGCGGAGCACGGGAACGGGGAGGTTGCCGAGCATGTTCGCCTCGCAGGGGAGATTCGTGACGTAGGCCGCGACGGGCTCGTAGCCCGCCTCGGGATGCCTGCCCAGTTGCTGCTCCAGGTGAAGGACGCTCTCGGCAGAACCGACGATCAGAACGCGTCGCAGGTCCGCGCCGCGATGCCGGGCGTGGACGAGCGCATTGCGCAGGATCCAGCGTCCGAAGAGAAGGCTTGCGAGCCCGAGTGGAAGTGCGACGGCGACGTAGCCGCGGGCGGTCTCGAGTTGGATGACGTAGGAGAGGACGGCGATGGCGCCGAACAGCCACAGGGAGGCTGAGGTGACCCGCTTGTACTCCTCTGGGCCGTAGCCAAGGACACGGTTGTCGCGGCTGCCGACCAGACCCAGGGCGGTCCACCACAGTGCCACTAGGACCGTGCTCACGAGGGCATAGGGGATCTGGCGCGAACCGACTCCGACGCTGGTGTCCTCGACGCCGAATCTGAGGAGCTGCGCTCCTGCGACGGCCCAGGTGACGGCCGCGAGATCGAAGACCATGAGCCATCCGGCGTGGCGTAGGCCGGGCTTGTCGGCTGTATTCGCGGCGAGCGAATTTGTCACATTCGTGCCATTGAATAGCTCGCTTTTGTCCCGTGCCTGTGGCGGGAGATCGGCCACCACTGCATTCTCGCTCATTGTTCCCCTGAATACGCCCACGCTTCTGTTGCGGGGCAATCAGGCAGCCCCGTTTGAGCGTAAAGCGGAGTGCCACCACTGAGATGAGGCGGTCGGGGCGATCTCCGTGGTTCCGAAATGGGCTTGAATGGGATCTGCCGTTCGTCGTGCAGGAAAATTTGCACCGGATCGTCGGCTTTAGGTGTGTGTATGGGGGAATTGTGATCAACCAGCTGAAGACCGTCCGTCGACTCGTGCGTCGGCCCATGGCCGGTGGAACGGTGTTCTCGGTTATCGGTTCCTTCGTCGTCGCCGGACTCGACATGCTCGGTGTCGCCGCAATGCTCCCGCTCATGCAGGTTGTCACCGGCGCCTCTGAGTCACCCCTCGTCCAGGCGGCTGCGGGCACCCTGGGTTCGTCGGAACCGCGGGTCCTCGTTCCGGCCATCGCCGCGGTCGTGGCAGGCGCTTTCGTCCTCAAGAGCCTGGTGACTATCGCCTTCCGCTGGTGGCAGCTGGGCTTCACCGCCCAGCTGGAGACCGAGGCATCGACCGAGCTCATGCGCCGCTATCTCCAGGCTCCGTATTGGGCGCATCGGCAGCGGAAACTCGGCGAAGTTCACCGAAGCATCGAGTCCTTCGTGCCACAGACCTTCTC
>NZ_JBQCGQ010000138.1:0-17039 GCF_051955515.1 Sinomonas sp. | reverse complement strand
CGCGCGTCCTCGGTGAGCTGGGCGAGGATGGCGCGGTCCACATCGTCCATGCAGTCTCCTGTGATCTGGGTCATTTTCGACGATTCGTCTACAAATCTTCCCTTCTTGCTTCCAGAATTCCAAGATCAAGCAGATTTATGGATACGAATCCGGCCCGCAACCCATACTTGTGTCAACACGCCTGTGTCAGAACAGGACATGCTGCGAGGAGGCACCATGACCATTCCCGCGGAGGCCCAGGAGGCCGTCAAGCGCTTTGGGATCAGCATCGAGGACTACATGCTCCCGGTGCACGGCCAGATCCAGATCCTGTCCGAGGACGGCACGATCCTGCCGGAGGACCAGCGCGGATCAACTCCCGGCCACCAGTACCCCGTCCCGAGCGACAAGGAACTGCTCGAGGCCTATCGCCGCCTCGTCATCGGGCGACGCGTGAACGACCAGAACTCCGCCCTCGTCCGCCAGGGGCGGCTCGCGGTCTACCCGTCGAGCCACGGCCAGGAGGCCTGTCAGGTCGCCGCCGCCCTGTGCCTCAGGGACGGTGACTGGATGTTCCCGACGTACCGCGATGCCGTCGCCGTCATGACCCGGGGCGTCGACCCGGTCGAGGCGATGACGCTGTTCCGCGGCGACTGGCACGGAGGCTACGACCCGCATGAGCATCACGTCGGCATCCAGAGCACGCCGCTCACCACCCAGCTGCTGCACGCCGTCGGCGTCGCCCACGCGGCGAAGCTCCGCGGTGAGGACACCGTGGTGCTGGCGATGTGCGGCGACGGCGCCACGAGCGAGGGCGACTTCCACGAAGCCCTCAACTTCGCTGCCGTCTTCCACCTGCCGGTCGTGTTCTTCGTCCAGAACAATCAGTACGCGATCTCGGTGCCGCTCGCACACCAGACGGTCGCGCCGTCGCTCGCCCACAAGGCCGTCGGGTACGGGATGGCGGGCGAGCGCGTGGACGGCAACGACGTCGTCGCGCTCCTGGCGGTCCTCGACAGGGCCGTTTCGCTCGCCAGGGCGGGCTCGGGCCCGCTCCTCGTCGAGGCCAACACCTACCGCATGCAGGCCCACACCAACGCCGACGACGCGACCCGCTATCGCAACGAGGCCGAGGTCCAGGCGTGGGCCGCGAAGGACCCGCTCCACCGCATGCGGCACTACCTGACGTCCACTGGCCACCTCACAGGTGATGTCGAGACAGCCTTCGCTGGCGACGCCGAGGACATCGCGCAGCACCTCCGCGACGGGCTCAGCGCTGAACCGCAGCTGGACCCGCAGGACCTTTTCGGCCACGTCTTCACCGAACCGACGCCGCAGCTGCGTGAGCAGTCAGCCTTCCTGGCCGACGAACTCTCGCGCGAAGAGCCGTCCCAGAAGGAGCACTGAGATGAGCACCGTAGCCGAGGCCGCAGCCGCGCGCGCGGCCGCCAGCGCAGGACCCGAGCCGGTCACCTTTGCGAAGGCCCTCACCACGGCCATGACGGATGCGATGCGAGCGGACGACGGCGTCATCGTCTTCGGCGAGGACGTCGCCAAGCTGGGTGGAGTCTTCCGGATCACGGACGGGCTCATGGCCGAGTTCGGCGAGCAGCGCTGCTTTGACACTCCGCTTGCCGAATCTGGAATCGTGGGCATGGCCCTCGGCATGGCCATGAACGGGATGCGGCCCATCGTCGAGATGCAGTTCGATGCGTTTGCCTATCCCGCGTTCGAGCAGATCGCCAGCCACGTGGCCAAGATGCACAACAGGACGCGCGGCCGGGTCAGGCTGCCCATGGTCATCCGCGTTCCGTATGCCGGCGGGATCGGCGGTGTGGAGCATCACTGCGACTCCTCCGAGGCCTACTACGCCCACACTCCCGGGCTGAAGGTCTTCACGCCGTCGAGCGTCGCGGATGCGTACCGGCTGCTCCGCGAGGCGATCGCGAGCGACGATCCGGTCGTCTTCATGGAGCCCAAGAAGCTCTACTGGTCGAAGGAAGCCGTGGACCTCGCTGCGCTGCGCGAAGAGGTTGAGGCGAAGGCGGGCCAGAAGGCCGAGGGGCGGGCCGTCGTCGTCCGCCCTGGCACGGACGCGACGCTCATCGCCTATGGTCCCGCGGTCCCGCCCGCGCTTGCCGCCGCAGAAGCGGCGGCGGAGGAGGGGCGGTCGGTCGAAGTCGTGGACTTGCGGACGATTGTCCCGTTCGACGACGAGACGGTGTCGGCGTCGGTGCGCAAGACGGGACGAGTGGTGGTGGTGGCAGAGGCGCAGGGCTTTGCCTCGGTCGCCTCGGAGATCGTCGCCCGCGTTCAGGAGCGCTGCTTCCATTCGCTCGCGGCTCCCGTGCGCCGCGTGACCGGCTTCGATATCCCGTTCCCGCCGCCCAAGCTCGAGCACTGGCACCTGCCGAGCGCCGACCGCATCCTCGATGCCCTCGACGATCTCCAGTGGGAGGACTGACAATGACCCGCCAATTCCTGCTGCCCGATCTCGGCGAGGGGCTCACCGAGGCCGAGCTCGTCCGGTGGCTCGTGGCCGTCGGCGACTCAGTGACGATCGACCAACCCGTCGTCGAGGTCGAGACCGCGAAGGCCGTCGTCGAAGTGCCGTCGCCGTTCGCGGGCGTGGTCGCCGAGCTCCATGGCGAGCCCGGGGAGACCCTCGACGTCGGGCGACCCCTCATCAGCATCGCCGAGGTCGGGGCCAGTGCCGCCGAGGTCGGGCCTGCCGGGGAGGCATACCGCACGGAGGAACGGGCTGGCACCGGTTCCGGCAACGTGCTCATCGGGTACGGAACCTCGGAATCGACCGCCTCGGGGCGCAAGCGCCGTCGCAAGGGAGAGCCGATGTCCCCGAACGGCGTGCAGAACGGGACGGCGGTCGCGACGGCAGAGCCCGCGCGTCAGGCGATCCGCGTGGTGTCCCCGTTGGTGCGGAAGTTCGCGCGCGACCTCGGTATCGACCTGCACAGCCTCAAGGGCTCCGGTCCCGACGGCCTCATCCTGCGCCGGGACGTCCAACTGGTAGCAGACGCCCCGACCTCGGCGGCGCAGGGCCCGACCTCGGCGGCAGAGGGCCCGACGTCGGCGGAGGGGGACGTCGACGCGAGCAGCGGGCTCGGCATCGCGTCGCGCACGCCCGTCCGCGGCATCCGGAAGGCCGTGGCCCAGGCTATGACCCGAAGCCGCACCGAGATCCCCGAGGCCACCGTCTGGGTCGACGTCGACGCGACGGAGCTCGTCGAACTGCGCGAGGGCCTCAAGAAGCGCGATCCCGAGCGGACTCCGAGCCTGCTCGCATTCATCGCCCGCTTCGTCCTCGCAGGCCTCGAGAAGTTCCCCGAGCTCAACACACGGATCGACACGGCAGCCGACGGCACCCAGGAGATCGTCGCGTTCGACGGCGTCAACCTCGGCTTCGCTGCCCAGACCGAGCGCGGCCTCGTCGTCCCGAGCATTCGGGGCGCTCACCGGCTGAGCGCGCGGGAGCTGGATTCGGAGCTCAGGCGCCTCACCGCCGTCGCCCGCGACGGGAAGGCATCGCCTGCGGACCTCACGGGAAGCACCTTCACCCTCAACAACTACGGGGTGTTCGGCGTCGACGGCAGCGCGGCGATCATCAACTATCCGGAGGCGGCGATCCTCGGCGTCGGGCGCATCGTGGACCGTCCGTGGGCGGTCGAGGGGCAGCTCGCCGTGCGGAAGGTCGTCCAGCTGACGCTGGTCTTCGACCATCGCGTGTGCGACGGCGGCACAGCCGGAGGCTTCCTCCGCTACGTCGCTGACGCGGTCGAACACCCCGGCAGCATCCTCGCCGACCTCTGAGGCCCATGGCAGAATCGGGACCACGATCTGCCCCGGAAGTGAAGGACTAAAGGCATGGCTCAATGGCGCGACCTCGGCGGCGACACGTTTACGCTCGGTCTCGAGCCGCTACGGCTCAACGTCGGGCTCGTGATCGGGAGGGAGCGCGCCCTCGTGGTGGACACGGGGGAGGGGCCGCGTCAGGCGCGGCAGATCCTCGATGCGGTGCGGGAGAAGACGGACTTGCCGCTCGTCGTCGTCAACACCCATGCGCACTACGACCACTACTTCGGCAACGCGGTCTTCGCGGCCGCCGGCGTGACGGAGTTCTGGGCGCACGAGAATGCTGCGTCGTCGATCGCGGAGACGGGCGAAGACGCCAGACCCGAGGTCGCCGAGCGCGAGCCCGAAATGGCGGCGGGGGAGGGCGAGAACACCGAGATCGTCGTCCCGCAGGCGATCGTGCGGGACCAGCCGGTGCTCGTCGACCTCGGCGGCCAATCCGTCACGCTGTTCTACCTCGGCAGGGGGCACACGGACGGCGATCTCCTTGTTGGGACGTCGACTGCGCTGTTCAGCGGCGACCTCGTCGAGGAGGGCTCGTACCCGGAGTTCGGCGACTCGTACCCGGAGGAGTGGGCCGACGCCCTGCGGCACATCTCCGCGCTACGGCACCGCTACGAGCACCTCGTCCCGGGACACGGCGGCCTCTGCACGGACGTCGCCGTGCGCACGATGGCCGAGACGATGGCGACGGCGGTCCGCTCCGCGCGCCAGGCGACCCGGGAGTCGCCGCACGACGCCACGAAGGCCATCCCGATCCTTCCGTACGGCCCTGAGCAGTCGCGACTGTTCATCGGCCGCCTGAAGGCGGCCAGCACTCTGCACTAGAGTTGCAGCGGGCACCACAGGTGCCAGCGGGGCCAGAGTGAAAGGGGCAGGATGGTCGACGACGGTGCTCACACCGTGCCTCTGACCCGGCGCGAGCTGCGCCGACTGCGTGAAGCAGAAGCACGCGAAGCGGAAGCACTCGAATCCGTGCCAGAGCCGACATTGGCGGATACCGGCAGTGCCGTCGTCGAGGCGCCGGCACCAGTCGTCGAGGCGCCGGCCCCAGTCGTCGAGGCGCCGGCCCAGCCAGAACAGCCGGCCGGCTTCATCAAGCCGTCCCAGGCGGCACCCCCACGCGGGGGCTTCCGGGGCTGGCTGTATCGGCTGACCGGCGGCGCCCTCAATCTTGGGCCGTCGGCCGTCGAACGCGAGGAGGCGGAGCTCGACCGTCGCATCCGCCGTCGTCTGGACGGGAGCCGCAACACGGCGCTGCTGTCCATGAAGGGCGGCGTCGGCAAGACGTCGACGACTGTGGGCGTGGGACTCACGCTCGCGACGGTGAGGTCGGGAAGCGTGTGCGCGATCGACGCGAACCCCGACGCCGGCGACCTGATTGAGCGGGCGCTCGGCGAGGGTGCCTACGAGTCGGAGCGGCAGCTCACCGTCACGCGTCTCCTGCGGGAACTCGGCGACAATGACTCGCGCGTGGCCCTCGACGCGTACCTCCACGAGGTCGGGAGCCTTCGCCTCCTAGCGGGCGAGCAGGACCCTGACCTGTCCGACTCCCTCAGGGCCGAGGACTACGAGCGGGTCTACTCGCTCGTCTCACGCCACTACGGAGTGACGCTCACCGACTGTGGGACGGGCGTCAGCCGGCTTGCCATGAAGGGCATCCTCGACAACGCGGACAACATCGTGGTCGCCGCAGGCTTCGCGGTAAGTGGCGCGAAGCGTGCCCGCGACACGCTGCTCTGGCTCTCCGCGCATGGGTTCGAGCGTCTCGCGAAGGAGGCAATCGTCGTCGTCACCGACAAGGACGACGTCTCGGCGCGCGTCGACAAGGCGGCGATCGAGGAGACGCTCGCGGGAATGTGCCGGATGCTCATCAGCGTGCCCCACGACAAGGCGGTTGCGGACGGCGACCTCGTCTCGCTCGAGGCGGTACGGCCCGAGACGCGGCGGGCGTACAAGGAGATCGCGGCGGCGATCGTCGACGGCTACCGCTGACGGACGGAGACCGCGAAGAGCCACGTCGCGGCCGTCCCGATCACGTACCCGCTGATGACGATGAGGGAGAGGCCCGCCCAGAAGTAGTGGGTCGTGCTCTCCACGCCACTGCCGGGCGCGATTTTGACGAGCATCGCGACGGCGAGGGCGGTGGCCCCGAGTCCGATCAGCAGTGGAAGGCTGAGCCAGAGCCGCGACGACGCCCAATGGCTTCCGAAGCCGTCCCAGGTGTTCCACCGCTGTCCGGTGCGGATCACCAGCCATCCGGCCGGCGCGAGGCACGCCGCCACCACCAGGAGCCCAGCGATGACGTCGGCGGGGCGATGCCACTGGTTGACGAGCGTCGCACCCCCGGCCGCGACCGCGAACGTGGTGCCGAGGAAGCCCACGAAGGGACGCCACGCGGGCGAGGCCACCAGGAAGATGGCCCCCGCCGCCGAGGCCGCAGCGGTGGTGTGCCCGGAGGGGAGCGAGTTCTCCATGAGCGTCTGGATTCCCGTGTAGGGTCGCGTGAAGACGTAGGCCTTGAGAAGCTGCGTGACGAGGTTGGCGAGCCCCGCGGCCGCAAAGGCTATGAGCGCGGCGGACCAGCGGCGCTTGACAATCGCGGCATAGAGCAGGCCCCCAGCGCCCACGACGACGGCGATGGTCGGCAGTGCGTCGAGGAACCCGAGCGACGCCTTCGCGGCCCTGCCGTAGACCGCCACGGCTTCGTCGAGAGCCGACTCGTCGATGTACTGGCCTGTGGTGGTGCGGACGAACAGCCAGTAGGTTGCCACCACGCCGAGCAGCGAGACGAGGGAAGCCAGGAGGAACAGGCCCGGCCCTGCGACAGTCTCGCGGAGGGGCAGGGCGGAATTCGCTCGGGTGGAAACCATGCCAATTAGGGTCCCACATCCGTCTGTGCGCATGCTGTTCTCATGGTTCACGACTGGTGGAACGCATTCGTCGACGGGTTCACCCGCACTCCGCCCCTGTCCCTGCCCGCCGCTGAGGTCGCGTGGCTGCTCGCCGCTGCCGCCGCCCTGTGCCTCGTGCCGGTGCTGTGGAGGTTCTTCGGCCGGTTCGTCACGATCGTCCACGAGCTCGGTCACGCGTTCGCGGGCCTGGCCACGGGGATGAGGGTCACGGGGATCACGCTGCGCAGGGACCAGGGCGGCACGACGCTCGGCGTCGGCCGGGGGAGAGCGGTATGGTTCGGCTTCTGGGGCTACCCGGCGCCCGCCGCCGTCGGTGTCGGTTTCGTTGCCGCGTCGATGCAGGGGTGGGGGCGCGCGGCGCTGTCTGCGACCGTCGTCGTGCTTGTCCTCACGTTCCTGTTCATCCGCAATCTCCAGGGCGTGTTCATCCTGCTCGGGGCGATCATCGCCGTCGCGGTGCTCGTGGTCGCGGTTCCGCCGGAGGTCCACGGCCACCTCACGCTGGCCGCGGGCCTCGCGCTCATCCTGGGTGCCGTGCGCGACTGGTGGAACCTGGTCTCGGTCCATACGACTCGTCGCCGGGAACTCGGCAGCTCGGACGCATTCATCCTCGCGCGCCGCACCGGCGTGCCTGCGCCGGTGTGGCTCGGGTCGTTCGCCGCCGTGATCGGGCTGTGCGCGGCGGGTGCGTGGCTCGCTCTGAGGGTGGCCCTGTGATTCCTTCGCTTGCCGACCTCGAGGCGACGGCCGTCGTGGTCCGCCTGCCGCTCACCGTCCGCTTCCGCGGCGTCCTCGAACGGGAGGCGCTCCTGCTGCGCGGGCCAGCCGGGTGGGGCGAGTTCGCACCGTTCCTCGAGTACGACGACGACGAGTCCTCACGCTGGCTCTCATCGGCCATCGAGGCGGCCTGGGAGGGGTTCCCGGAGCCGGTGCGCGACAGCGTGCCGGTGAATGCGACCGTCCCCGCCGTCGCCGCGGAGCGCGTCCCCGAGGTGCTCGCGAAGTACGGGCCGGTCCCTGCTGTGAAGGTCAAGGTGGCGGAGCGGGGCCAGAGCCTCGCCGACGATGTCGCGCGGGTCGCAGCCGTCCGGGCGGTGCTCCCGGACGCGGCCCTCCGCGTCGACGCGAACGCCGCGTGGAGCGTCGAGGAAGCGGTCGCGGGCCTGACGGCCCTCGCCCCGTACGGACTGGAGTACGCGGAGCAGCCGGCCCCCGGCGTGGACGGGCTGGCCGAAGTCCGGTCGCGCCTCGCGGACGCGGGGATCCCGGTGCCGATCGCAGCGGACGAGAGCGTGCGCAAGGCAGAGGATCCGCTCCGGGTGGCCCGCGCAGGCGCCGCCGACCTGATCGTCGTCAAGGCGGCCCCGCTCGGAGGAGTGCGGCGCGCGCTCGAGATCGTGCGTGAGGCGGGACTGCCCGCCGTCGTCAGCTCGGCGCTGGATACGTCGGTGGGGCTCGCCGCTGGCGTGGCGCTCGCCGCGGCGCTTCCCGAGCTGCCGTACGCCTGCGGGCTCGGAACCGGTGCGCTGTTTGCGGACGACGTCGTCCGCTCGCCGCTGGTGCCCCGCGCCGGCTCCCTGCCGGTCGGCCCGGTGACGAGCGGTGCCGTGGCGCCGGACCCCGAACTGCTCGCGAAGCACGCGGCGCCGCCGGAGCGGAGGGAGTGGTGGCTCGACCGCCTGCGCCGCTGCTATGGGGTCCTGGCCGGCGACGGTCCGACTACCTCCGGCAGATGAGGTGCGCCACGAGGGCAGTCCATCCCGTCTGATGGGACGCCCCGATCCCAGCGCCCGTATCGCCGTGGAAGTACTCGCTGAACGTCGGGTGCGCGTCCCAGAGCGGGCCTGACGGATGATGCCGGGGCGTACTCGGCCGCCGGCCGTTCGCTGCCGGGCGAAAGAGCCGCACGAGGCGCTGCTCGAGCTCCCGGGCGACGTCCGTGAGGGAGAGCGTCTGGCCCGAGCCGCGGGGGAATTCGACCGCCAGCTCCGAGCCGACGCCCTCGGCGTAGGTGGCCAGGGCGTCGGCCACGAGGACGTTCACCGGGAACCAGACGGGACCGCGCCAATTGGAGTTGCCGCCGAACAGGCCCGAGTCGGACTCGGCCGGCAGGTATGAGATGGTCATGGGCTGGCCGGCGACGTCGACCGTCGTCGGCCGCCGGTAAGCCGCCGACAGCGAGCGGATGCCGTACGGCGAGAGGAATTCGCCCTCGTCGAGGAGGCAGGCCAGGATCCGAGCGAGGCGGTCGTCGTGGACGACCGCGAGAGTGAGGCGCCCGTCGGAAGCCCGCACGAGGGCACCCATCTCGTCGGGCCGGTGCTGCTGGAGCCAGTGCAGGTTGCGGGCGAAGTCCGGCAGCGACTCCGCGGCCCACTCGGGCGTGACCGCCACCGCGAGAAGGGGCAGGAGACCGACCATGCTGCGGATGGGCAGCCGTTCCTGACGGCCGTCGTCGCCCACGAGCACGTCGTAGAAAAAGCCGTCGTCCTCGTCCCACAGCGAGACGCCGGCGCTCCCGAAGGTGTCCATCGCCTGCGCGATCGCGAGGAAGTGCTCGAGGAATTTGGTCGCAAGGTCGTCCCAGACACGGTCGTCGCGCGCGAGTTCGAGGGCGATGCGCATCATCGTGAGGCAGTAGAAGCCCATCCAGCTCGTCGCGTCCGACTGCTCGAGCCGGAAGCCCGGCGGGAGGCCCTTCGACCGGTCGACGGCGCCGATGTTGTCCATGCCGAGGAATCCGCCCTCGAACAGATTGGAGCCGTCCGCGTCCTTGCGATTCACCCACCAGGAGAAGTTGAGGAGGAGTTTCGTGAAGACCCGGGTGAGGAACTCCGTGTCGCGCGCGCCGTCGATGCAGAACACCTGCCAAGCCGCCCAGGCGTGGACCGGAGGGTTGACGTCGCCGAAGGCCCATTCGTAGGCGGGGAGCTGGCCGTCAGGATGCATGGCCCATTCGCGGCAGAGGAGCACCAGCTGGTGCTTGGCGAAGTCCGGATCGATATGGGCGAGGGCGACGCAGTGGAACGCGAGGTCCCACGAGGCGAACCACGGGTACTCCCACTCGTCCGGCATCGAGATGACGTCCGCGAGGGCCAGATGGCGCCAGCCGGTGTTGCGGCCCCACGGCTGCTCACGGCTGTCGGGCGGGGCCGGGAAGGCCGGATCGCCCTCGAGCCATTCCCGCACTGAATAGCGGTAGTGCTGCTTGCCCCACAGGAGGCCCGCGAAGGCCCGGCGGGCCACGAGCGTGTCCTCGGGGTGCGTCGCGGGGACGACGGCCGAGTAGAACTCGTCTGCCTCGCGCTCGCGGTCCTCGAGTACATCATCGAACCCCACCCCGAAGGGGTCGAGGGGCAGCGCTTCTCCGGTGAGCCGGAGCCGCACCCTCACGCTCGCCCCCGGGGCGATCGCGGGGAAGTGCCAGCGGAAGGCCGCCTTCGTCCCGGCTTCTGCGGGGTTGAGGAGGGACCGGTCGCCGCGCACGATGGCGGCGTCGAACGCGTCCTTCGGGTGCGGCGAAGGATTCGCGGACGCACCGAAGAGCTCCACGTCGTTGCTTTCGTTGTCGCAGAACAGCACCTCGGGGAAGGGGGCGCCCGACGCGTCGATCACGGCCGCGTCAGTCATAGCCTCGGCGGCCAGGATGTAGCGGCCCAGGAATCCATGGGTTGCCTCAATGGCCGCGACACCGCCCGGCGTCAGCTCCGGGGGCCGCAGGCGGCGCAGCGCGGGACGCCGCGTGTCGCGCCCCCAAGCCCAGGTGTTCCGGAACCACAGCTGCGCCACGAGGTCGAGCGGCGCAGGATCCGGTCCGTGGTTCGTGGCCGTGATCGTCACGCAGATGTCGTCCGGCGAGGCCTTCGCGTGGACGGTCTCGATGTCGAAGAAGCGGTTCTCGGCGAGGATCCCCGTGTCCGCGAGCTCGTATTCCGGCTCGGCGCGGGAGCGCGAGGCGTTGGCGCGGACGAGCTCCTCATAGGGGTACGCGGCCTGAGGATAGCGGTAGAGGGTCTTGGCCCAGGAGTGGGTCGGGGTGGCGTCGAGATGCCACCAGTGCTCCTTGACGTCCTCGCCGTGGTTGCCCTGGCCGTTGGTGAGCCCGAAGTAGCGCTCCTTGAGGCGGTCGTCGTGCCCGTTCCAGAGGGCGAGGCCGAGGTTGAGGAAGCCGAAGCGGTCGCAGAGCCCCGCGATCCCGTCCTCGCCCCATCGATAGGCGCGGCGGTGGGCGTGCTCGAACGGGAAGAAGTCCCAGGCGTTGCCGTCGGCGGAGTAGTCCTCGCGGACGGTCCCCCATTGGCGTCCGGCAACGTAGGGGCCCCAGAGGCGCCAGGGATCGGAGTCGCCGGGGGACTCGGACAGGCGTCGGTGCTCGGCAGTGTCAGGCATGGCGCAAGTCCTGCACGTTTTCCTGAAATTAACCTGAAAACAGCCTGCGTGTTGACCCTGAATGGTGGGCTGTGCCCATGACCAGCCCCCGTCGTCTCCTCCTGCCCATGCTCGACCACGTCCGCGGCAAGCGCAGTGCCGTCACGTGCGCCCTCAAGTGCGACAACGCATGCCTCAACGAGGTCTGCAACACGTCCTCGAATAGCTACTTCCGCGACATCGTCTCCGGGGAGCTCTCCCGCCGTTCCGCCCTCGGCGTCGGGCTAGTGGGCGCGCTCACGCTCGCGTTCGCCGGTAACCAACCCGAGCGTGCCGCCGCCTCGCCTCTTGCCTCGCCTCTCGCTCCGGCCGCGAAGCTGCCGAACTCCGCCCTCGACTTCACCCCGATCCGCCCCGTGGACAAGCTCGTGGACGAGTTCACGGTCCCCGACGGCTACGCGTGGCGGCCCATCATCCGGTGGGGCGACGGGCTGTTCCACGACAGCCCGGAGTTCGACCTCGAGCATCAGACCGCGGCGGCGCAGGCCCGACAATTCGGCTACAACAACGACTACACGGACATCATCGAACTCCCGGGCGCGGCCGGGAAGCGGGCGGTCCTGTTCACGAACCACGAGTACACGAATGAGAACATCATGTTCTCGGATGCCCAGCTCGCAGCGGACCCTGCCGAGGCGCGCGCCGTGGCTCGCGCAGCGCACGGCCTCTCCGTCGTCGAACTCGAACGCCAGAACAAGAACCAGGCGTGGCGCTACGTCAAGGGCGCCCCGCTCAACCGCCGCTACCTCACCGACACCGTGTTCGAGTTCACCGGTCCGGCGGCGGGCTCGCCGCTCGTTGGCCGGACGGTTCGGGGCACGCTTGGCAACTGCTCGGGCGGCACCACCCCGTGGGGCACGGTCCTCTCCGGGGAGGAGAACTTCAACGGGTACTTCCGGACGCTGGGCACCTCGAAGGAGGACAAGCGCTACGGCCTCGCGGACAAGGCCACGACGCGCCTCTGGGAGCTCGACGATCCGCGCTTCGACACCCGCAACCCCGCCTACGCCACCGAGGCCAACCGCTTCGGCTGGGTGATCGAGGTGGACCCGCTCGATCCAACGTCAACCCCGAAGAAGCACACCTCGCTCGGCCGCTTCAAGCACGAGGGCGCGAACGTGCGCGTGGCAGGCAACGGGCGGGTCGTCGCGTACTCGGGCGACGACGAGCGCTTCGACTACCTCTACAAGTTCGTCTCGAAGGGCGTCTACCGCCCGGGCAGCAGCACGGCGGACCGCGAGCACAACAAGACGCTCCTGTCCGAGGGGGACCTCTTCGTGGCCCGCTTCGCGGGCAATTCCCCGGCGGTCGAGATCGACGGAAGCGGGCGGCTCCCCGCGGACGGGGCGTTCGACGGGCGGGGCGAGTGGCTGCCGCTGGTCCTCGATGGGAAGTCGGCCGTGCCGGGCATGAGCGTGGAGCAGGTCCTCGTGTACACCCGCCTGGCCGCCGACGCGGTGGGAGCAACGAAGATGGACCGCTGCGAGGACGTGGAGCCGCACCCCGTGACCGGAAAGGTCTACGTGGTCTGCACCAACAACTCGAACCGTGGCGTGGGCAGCAACGCTCCGGCCGACGAGGCGAACCCCCGCCGCCAGAATCGCGACGGCCACATCGTGGAGATCACGGAGGATGGCGGCGACCAGACCGCCAGGACGTTCGGCTGGAACCTCCTGCTCGTGTGCGGCGACCCGGCGACGAACCAGGTCACGTATTTCGCCGGCTACCCCTCGGACAAGGTCTCGCCGATCTCCTGCCCTGACAACGTCGCGTTCGACTCGTCTGGCTACATGTGGCTCGCGACCGACGGCGCGCCCAGTTCGATCGGCTACAACGACGGCCTCTTCCGTGTGACGCTCGAGGGCCCCGAGCGGGGCAAGGTCGAGCAGTTCCTGTCCGTGCCGCGCGACGCAGAGACGTGCGGCCCCGTGGTGCGCGACGACGAGCGGCACGTCTTCGTGGCCGTGCAGCACCCGGGCGAGGAGGGCACGTTCGACGCGCCGCACTCGTACTTCCCGGACTACGCGGCGACGGGTTCGCCCCTGCCGACCGGCGCCGTCCGCGCGCCGCGACCCGCGATCGTCCAGGTGCTGCCCGCCCAGCACGCCAAGAAGTAGGGGCGGTCAGCGGTTCAACCCCGCGAGCTCCCCACCCCGGCCGAGCGCCTCACGGAGCATGGCCGGGGTGAGGGTACGCGTGTTCATGTTGCGCTGGCTGGGGTGGTAGCAGCCCACCAGATGCACCCCGCCCTCGGCACCCGGTCCCGGGATGCGCACCTCGGTACCGTGCCCGAAAGCCGGCCGGGGCCGCGGGAGCCGCCACCCGCCGTCGGCCATCACCGGCAGCAGCGCCTGCCAGCCGAACGCGCCGAGCACCACGATCGCGCGCAAGGTCGGGCGCAGCAGCTCCAGTTCGCGGGCGAGCCACGGGCTGCAGGTGTCCCGCTCGGCGGTGGTGGGCCGGTTGTCCGGCGGCGCGCAGTGCACGGGCATGCTGATCCGGACGCCCCGCAGCTCGAGCCCGTCGTCGCGGTGGGTCGAGGTGGGCTGGGACGCCAAGCCGAGGTCGTACAGTGCGGCGAAGAGGGCGTCGCCGGAGGGGTCGCCCGTGAATGCCCGCCCGGTGCGGTTGCCGCCGTGGGCCGCGGGCGCGAGCCCCACGATCGCGAGCGACGCGTCCGGCGGCCCGAAGCCGGGGACGGGCCGCGCCCAGTAGTCCCAGTCCTGGAACGCCCTGCGCTTGACCCTCCCAGCCTCCTCCCGCCACGCCACGAGGCGCGGACAGGCGCGGCAGTCCGTGACGGCTGCATCGAGGTCTCGGATGCTGCTCGTCTGGGGAGCCACGACCGCGGGGATACTCACACCATGGAGTCCAGCACAGATTCCCGCGCGACGCTTCTGACCTTCGGTCACGGAACCGCGGGGCGCGACGAGCTGGGTCCGCTCCTGCGCTCTGCGGGCGTCCAGTCGGTCGTGGACGTGCGCACCGCTCCCGGAAGCCGCCGCAATCCCGACGTGGGTCGCGACGCGCTGGCGCTCTGGCTGCCAGAAGAGGGCATTGGCTACCGCTGGGAGCAGCGCCTCGGCGGCTTTCGCAAGGCAGCTGGCGACTCTCCCGACGTCTTCTGGGAGAACGCTTCCTTCCGCGGGTACGCCGGCTACACGCGCCACCCGGATTTCCTGGCGGCCATGGACGAGCTGCTGGATCAGGCAGCGCGCGTTCGGACTGCGATCATGTGCAGCGAATCCGTCTGGTGGCGCTGCCACCGGCGGATCATCGCGGACTTCACGGTGCTGGCGCGTCACGCGCGGGCCGTGCACCTAGCGCACGACGGACGCCTGACCGAGCACAGGCCGACGGCGGGCGCGCGTCTCCGCGACGATGGCCTGCTCGTCTACGACCGCGAGCCTACGATAAGAGGGTGACTTCTCTCGGCTCTCTCGACGCCGCCCGCGAGGTGGTCTCCGGACTCCTCGGGGGCGGCGTCCGTCGCGTCGTGGTCTGTCCCGGATCGCGCAGCGCGCCCCTCGCGTACGCGCTCGCTGAGGCCGAGGGGCGCGGGCTGCTCGAGCTCGCGGTCCGCATCGACGAGCGGGCCGGCGGCTTCACCGCGCTCGGGGCCGCGCTCTCGTCGGGACGTCCGACGGCGGTGCTCACCACGAGCGGGACCGCCGTGGGCAATCTTCTGCCCGCCGTCATGGAGGCGAACCACGCGGAGGTGCCTCTCATCGTGCTCTCGGCCGATCGGCCCGCGGAGCTTCACGGGACCGGGGCGAACCAGACGACCGAGCAGCTCGACCTCTTCGGCGAGCACGTGCGCTTCGCAACGTCGATCGCGGCGGGGGAGTCGCCGTCGTCGGCCGTGCGCACCGCGCTGAGCGCCGCCTCGGGGCTGCTGCCCGGCGTGCCCTCGGGACCCGTCCAGCTCAACGTGTGCTTCCGCGAGCCGCTCGTGCCGGCGGGGGAGTGGGAGCCCTCGGCCGCCGGGTGGGAGCAGCCGCGCACGGAGGGCTTCGCGTACCGGCGTCCGGCGGTCGCCGCGCTCGGCGGCCTCCCGCCACGGCGGACGGTGGTGCTCGCGGGGCACGGGGCCGGCCCGCTCGCAGAGGCGTTCGCTGCCGCGCACGGCCTGCCGCTCCTGGCTGAGCCGTCATCGAACGCGCGTTTCGGTTCGCATGCAGTCGGGCCGTATCGGCTGCTGCTCGACGGGCATCCCGGCGAGGGTATAGACCGCGTGGTCCTCTTCGGCCGGCCCACGCTGAGCCGCCCCGTCACGGCACTCCTCGCACGGCCTGGTGTGGAAACCGCACTGTTCCACCCGCGGCCCGTCGCATGGTTCGAGGAGGGACGACGTCGCGAGCGGCTCGTGGCAGACCTCGACGAGCTCTCAGACTTTGCCGGCAGGGGCCCGGAGGGCTGGCTCGACATGTGGCTCATCGCAGGCGCGGCCGCCCAGGAGTCCGTGGACCGCGTGCTCGCGGGCGCGCCGCTGTCAGGACCTCGGCTGGCGCAGCTCGTGTGGAGGAACGCGCGAGGGCAGCTCATGCTCGGTTCCTCGAACGGCATCCGGGACGTGGACCTCGCCGCGCCGCCTCCCGCCGAGCCCGGCGCGCGAGTCTTCGCGAACCGCGGGCTCGCGGGCATCGACGGGACGGTGTCCTCCGCGACCGGACTCTGGCTGGGCAACCGGGTGGACACGACGCTGTTCCTCGGAGACCTCACGTTCCTGCACGACATCGGAGGGCTTCTCCTCGGCACAGGGGAGGCCGAGCCGTCCTTGCGCATCGTGGTGCTCAACGACTCGGGCGGAGCGATCTTCGGGCTCCTCGAGCACGGCCGCGTCGGCGGCGACGACGGCGAGCGCCCGAGCGCCGCGGCCGCCGTCGAACGGCTCTTCGGCACACCCCACAAGGCCGATCTCCGCGCTCTCGCCGCCGGCTACGGCGTGCGGCACACAATGGTGCGGACGACGGCGGAGGCGGCCACCGCTCTCGCCGCGCCACGGTCGGGCGGCCGGGAGATCATCGAGGCCCGCGTGGACCGTTCCGGCCTGCGCGGCCTGCACGAGCGCCTACGCGCAGCGGTCACCGAATCCGTCTCCCCCCAGCACCGTTTCGGGTACAGATAACTTCGCCCGCCCGCGAGAAGACGCCTTGAGCCGAAGAAGACGCCCTCGGGGCGTCTTCAAGGCCGCAAGGCGTCTTCTTCGGGTTAGAGGACCTTGCTGAGGAAGGTCTGGGTGCGTTCGTGCTGGGGGTTGGCGATGACGTCGCGGGGGTTGCCGGATTCGACGACGACGCCGCCGTCCATGAAGGTCAGGGTGTCCCCGACCTCGCGGGCGAAGCCGATCTCGTGGGTGACCACGACCATGGTCATGCCGGACTTGGCGAGGTCCTTCATGACGTTGAGCACGTCGCCGACGAGCTCGGGGTCAAGCGCGGAGGTGGGCTCGTCGAAGAGCATGAGCTCGGGGTCCATGGCCAGGGCCCGGGCGATGGCGACGCGCTGCTGCTGGCCGCCGGAGAGCTGGGCCGGGTAGTGCCTGGCACGGTCCGAGAGCCCGACGCGGTCCAGGAGCTCCAGGGCGCGCTTCCTCGCCGCGGCCCTGTCCTGGCCTTTGACCTGGACGGGGGCCTCCATGACGTTCTCCAGGGCGGTCTTGTGGCCGAAGAGGTTGAAGCGCTGGAAGACCATGCCGATGTTGCGGCGCTGGGCGGCGATCTCCTTCACGTGCAGCTCGTGCAGCTTCCCGGCGCGCTCCCGGTAGCCGATGAGCTCGTCGTTGACCCAGATCCGCCCGGCGCTGATGGTCTCGAGGTGGTTCACGCAGCGCAGCAGGGTGGACTT
>NZ_JBQCGQ010000137.1:0-23679 GCF_051955515.1 Sinomonas sp. | reverse complement strand
GCGGACAAGGACCTGAACGCGGGGATCGGCGGACCGGAGGACCTCCTCAATGTCGTCGCGCATCCATTTCAGGTTCGCGCCGGCGGCAGGGATGTCGTTATGGTCCAACCAGCGCACGACGTCGACCGTCACCGCCGAACCTGCTCCCCACGGCGCGCTGGCCACAACCGTCTCGAGGAAGGTTGCCGCTCGATGGTTCACCGCGTAGCGGAGACACGTCGGCGTCCTTTCCGTGAGACGGATATCGCGCCTGATCAGTCCCGGGCCGGGTGTGGACGAGAACCGCAGTTCGACCGCGCGCAGCGCCGCTTGAGGGCTCAGGGAAGTGCGGTATTCGAGGGTTTCAGAGAGCATATGGCGCAGTTCTGAGGGTGCGTCTTTGGTGGTGCCGCGTTGTGCTGCCCTCAGACCAGCGCCGAGGGCGATGATGGCGACGACGACGGCGATCGTGAGTTCCGGGCCCATGTCCACTCAGCCGCACTTCAGGAGGTTGTCGCCCGGTTCGCGGGAGTTGCTGAGAACGCGGCCATAGTACGAGGTCCCGGCGATCTGCTGGCAGGCCGAACTGGTGCTGGAGGCCGGGCCGTACACGGCGTAGATATCTGCGCCACCGCTGTTGTCAGTCGAGGGACCTCGGAAGTTTCGGCAGCTGAGGTCGGTGCGCAGGTAGGAGGAGCCAGGATGGGCCGCGAGCAGCTTCTCTACCTCGGACGCGTTGGTCGCATCGTTCCATGCAGTCCCATAGACCACGATGGGCGAGTCATTGCACGAGGGATATGAGATCGGTGTGCTGATCCCCAAGTCACCCGGCGAAGACAGGCTGGGCGAGGTGCCGGACTGCCACAGCGTTGTCGGTTCGGTGAAGGTCTTGGACCCGGTGACAATGCTGACGGTGCCCTCCCCATAGGTGTAGATCGTGCCGTCTTGGCCCGTTGCACTGAATGAGCTCGTGCCCGCACGGGCGGGCAGAGTGATGTTGCCTCCGACATCGCTGGCCATGCTGATCAGGGTCTGTGCGCCATTGATGGAGCACAGCGCCCCCCGGTAGGTGGCGGATTTTGCAAGCCACAGGAGGACCCCGCGGTTTTGGCAGTACGCTCGGTCCGCATTGCTCGTGGGAGACGAAGACAGTGGCTGCGTGACTCCAACTGGTCCCGCGGGCGGCGCCGAATAGGTGGGTCGTGGGGTGCTGCCGTATGAGTACGGGGCAGGCGCGTATGTCGCGCCGCCTTTTCCGTACCCCTGAGCCGCGGTAGCCACAGCGTGCTGGGCATTCAGGGTGATCACCCAGATCACGCCGATGGCGGCCAGGAGGGCGGCCACAGACAGGTAGGAGATCCACAGGCCCGCGAGAGCGAGTCCCCGTCCCCGCTCTCCTGTCCTCTTGATCTGGCTGAGTGCCACGTGTCCGAAGATGATCGAAAGGACTGTGGCGAAGAACGCCAGCACCAGCGATGCGATCGCGAAGGGGTTGGTCCTGGCTGGCGCGGCATACACGTCAGGGAACGGTCGCAACCCGTCCTCGAGCTTGTCCTCGTTCATTGTGTCCCCCATGTTGTTGTGCGTGATTCGTCGTCTGCCCCCCCCGGAATCTAGGGTGCGCGAAACCGCCTGCAAAGGTCAGTCGGTCCTTCCGCCGAGGGAAGTAGGCCGTTCGGGGGACAGCCCCTGGGCCTCGGACGGAAATCGCTTGTCTCACCCTTCAGCCCTCGGCAGTCTTGGGCTGAACGGGTTCACTGTGGCGCGAGAGGTTAGATAGCAATTGGACTGAAAGGTATCCAGGCCGACCGGGCCTAATTTTCTTTGGTCTCGAACGATACCGGCACTGCCAAGTCCGGCACCATGGGGATTTTGCCCCATTGCGCGAGCACCTGCTAAACAATGTCTACTTGACGCCGACGGTGATAACTGAGGCGGTCAAGCTCGAATGGGGGCAACGAAGTATGGGGATCTTTGCGATGCTGCGCGGAAAGCGCCGCAGAGCGGCTTCCGTTTCGGCTTTGGCCAGCGTTTCGCTCGCAGTCACCGCTTTAGCTTTCCAATACGACGGCCTTCGTGCCGCGGACCTCAATCTCAATGACGGCGGCGTGTGGGTCACGAAACAGTCGGACCTTCTCGTCGGCCACCTGAACTTCCCCTCGCACGTGCTCGATTCCGGGCTCCGGACCAAGGCGCCTCAATACGACATCCTTCAGCAGGGCGACACCGTGCTGGTGCACGACAGTGCGAATTCGACCCTCGCCCAGCTCGACCCGGCCCGGGTGACGCTCCGCGGCAGCGGCGCTCTTCCTGCCGGTGCCAGTGTTTCCGCGAGCGCAGACACGGTGGCAATTCTCGACGGCGGCGACCTGTACGCAGTGCCAGTCAGCGGTATCGAGGGTCTTCATGTGGGCGGGACGGAGCCCTTGGCCAAGCTCGGCGCCGGGGCCGTTGCCACCATCGGCCTCGATGGCGTGATCCATGCGTTCTCGCCTACCCTGGGAGAGGTGCGTGACTACGCTCCGAGTGGTCAGGACTACGCCCAGAAGTCGACGCGCAAGCTGAGCGATGTCCCGAAGGACGCGAAGCTGACCATCGCCGCGGTCGGTTCGGACGCCGTCGTGCTCGATTCCAGCCGTGGAGAGCTGTATCTGCCGAACGGGCAGAAGGTGGCTGTTTCCGATGGAACGAACGCTGTCCTCCAGCAGAACGGGAAATCCAATGATCGCGTGCTGGTCGGCACGCTGAGCGGCTTGGTGTCCCAGCCCCTCGACGGCAGCGCCGCGACGGTGACCCGCGCTCCCAAGACGAGCGCCACCTCGGCGCCGGCTGCTCCGGTCTGGCTGAACGGATGCGCCTACGCCGCCTGGTCCGGTACTTCGAGCTACCTTCGAGACTGCGGCAGCGGGAAGACGGAATCCGGTGCGGTCCCGAACGTTCCTGCCAACGCCCAGCTCGTCTTTCGCGTCAACCGAGATGTTGTGGTGCTGAACGACGTGCAGGGCGGCGGGGTCTGGCTCGTCACCCAGAAGATGCTGCTCGTGCAGAACTGGAACGACGTGGTTCCGCCGCCGGATGTCCAGGACGACAAGGAAGAGAAGAGCCCGGACCAGCAGGTCACCCTTCCCAAGCGGAGCGATCAGAATCACCCGCCCGTAGCCGTCGACCAGCAATTCGGTGTGCGTGCCGGGCGCACGTCCGTCCTTCACGTGACCGAGGATTGCTCCGATCCCGACGGTGATGTGCTTTCCGCATCATTGGCAGGTTCGGCACCGGCGGGCTTCGACGTCCAGCCGGCCCTCGGCGGTGCCGCACTGCAGGTAGCTGTGCCGACGAGCGCGACAGGATCGGTGACCTTCCGTTATCGCGTGGACGACGGGCGAGGCGGGACCGCGGAGGCGAATCTCACCTTGGTCGTCCACCCCGGGGGCCAGAATTCCGCACCGGAACTGAAAAAGCCTCAGTCCATCAAGGTCGAGGTGGGCGCGACCAGCCAGCAGGATGCACTGCAGGGATGGCGTGATCCCGATGGCGACGAAATGTACCTCAAGTCAGCGACGACTGCGTCGGGAGACCGTGTCACCTTCCGCAGCAGCGGCATCATCGATTTCTCGGCAGTGTCCGGGCAGACGGGAGTCAAAGAAGTCAAGCTCGTCGTCTCCGACGGAACAGCTGACGCCGAGGGTGTACTCCGTGTCGAGGTGCTGCCGAAGGGATCGCTTCGGCCGATCGCGAATGCCGATCGGGTGACGGCCGTGGTCTCTACGCCTGTAACGATCTCGCCTCTGCTCAACGACGTGAGTCCTTCGGGCGCACCGCTTCGGCTCGCGAAGTACGATTCCGTGGCCGGCGCAAGCATCACGGCTGACTTCACGGCGGGGACCATCACTTTCCAGACGGCCACTGCCGGCACCTACTACTTGCAATATCTGGTGACGGATGGCCCGAACTCAGCCGTCGGCCTGATCCGGATCGATGTCCTGCCCGGGAGCGGAACGAGCCGGCCGGTCGCCGTGCGTGACGTCGCGCTCGTGCCGGTTGGCAGGTCGGCGCTCGTCGACGTCCTCGCCAATGACAGCGATCCCTCCGGCGGCATTCTGATCGTTCAGTCTGTGGAGGTGCCAGCGGGCCTCGGCATCTCGGCGGAAGTCCTCGAGAACCGCGTGATCCGGGTGACGGACACCGTGGGCCTCAACCACCCGGTCATCTTCCACTACACCGTCTCGAACGGCAGCCAGGCCGCTACCGGCGAAGTCCAGGTCCTTCCCGTGCCGCTTCCGGCGACCCTGAGACCTCCGGTGACCGTCGATGATTCTGCGACGGTCAGGGTCGGCGACGTGGTGACGATCGACGTGCTGCACAACGACTACCACCCGGACGGTGACACGCTCACCCTCCTGCCGGATCTTGTCGCTCCTAAGCCGACACCGAGCGAAGGCGTTGCCTTCATCGCCGGGGACAAACTCCGCTTCAAAGCGGGGCAGAATCCCGGGACCGTTCACGCGACGTATGAAGTGGCCGACTCCCAAGGCAACCGGACGGCAGGCTACGTCACGATTCAGGTCGTGCCGCAGGACGATGCTCACAATTCCGCTCCGCGGCCTCAGCCCATCACCGCGCGAGTCATCGCCGGGAACACGGTGCGCATTCCCGTGCCGCTGGATGGCATCGACCCGGATGGTGATTCGGTTGAGCTCGTGGGCCAGCGTGACGCGCCCAAGCTGGGGCGGGTGACGGTGGGGGACACCTGGCTCAGCTACGAGGCTTACCCAGATTCGTCGGGCCGCGACTCCTTCACCTATGTTGTCCGCGATCGGCGAGGTGCGGAGGCAGTGGGCACCGTCGTCGTCGGCATCGCTCCTCCCAGCTATCACAATCAGGCGCCCTACGCGGTGAAAGACGTGGTCACGGTGAAGCCTGGCCGCACGGTATCGGTGCCGGTGCTGGCCAACGACAGCGACCCGGATGGCGATCCGATCCTCTTGGCCACCGACGGACTGACGGTGCCGAACGGCATCTCAGCGAAGGTCGCGGATGGCCGTGTCTTGGTGACCGCACCGTCGCAGCCCGGGGAATACACGCTGCGGTACACGGTGGCCGACATCTACGGTTCGAGCTCGATCGGAACCCTGTTGCTGGAGGTCAAGACTGACGCGGCGGCGCAGCGGCCGATAGCTCGAGACGACTACGTGGCGAAGATCGACATGTACGGCAAGACGGCAGTCGACGTTCCCGTTCTCGCCAACGATGAAGATCCCGACGGCGTCAGTTCGGACCTCAAGGTCTCGTCGGACGACCCCAACGCGACCGTGGGCGCCGGCGGGACGGTCAGTGTCCGGCTCACTGACGAGTCCCAAGTCATCCTGTACAGCGTCACGAACACGGATGGCTTGACGGCCTCGGCCTTCATCCACGTGCCGGGCCTGAAAGATCTCCGCCCCGAGCTGACGGTGACCAAGCCGCTTGAGGTGAAAAGCGGGGACACCCTTGCCATCAACCTCGCTGACGTCGTCAAGGTGCGGGACGGACGGGTGGCACGCGTTGCGACGGCCGACAGCGTTCGCACGACGCATTCCAACGGCGCTCCGCTCATCAAGGACGAGCACACGCTCGTGTACACCTCGGCCAAGGATTACTACGGGCCGGACACCTTGACCCTTCAGGTGACTGATGGTTCGGGGCCGGACGACGCGAGTGGCCTGTCCTCCACGATCTCGATCCCGATCCAGGTCATCCCTGCCCAGAACGTCTCCCCGACGCTCCTCGGAACGACTATTGAAGTGGCGCCCGGAGAAGCTGAAGTCCAGGTCAACTTGGCGAGGCTCTCCCAGGATCCAAACCCAGGCGACCTCGAGCGCCTCGTCTACAGCATCCAAGGTGGCGTCTCGGGGGGATTCTCGGCACGGATTGACGGTCAGAGGCTGTGGGTGAAGGCAGATGCCTCGGCGGCTCATGGCGCCAGCCAACAGCTGGTCGTTCAGGTCAGTGACGGCACATCTGCTCCTACCACAGCGACGTTCACCCTCACGGCGATCGTCTCCACTCGGCCCCTTGCCGCCGCGAATGACGACGTTGTCGGCGACGCAAAAGCAGGGCAGAAGTCGGTGGTGGACGTGCTCGCCAACGACGTGAACCCATACCCAGAGACTCCGCTCAAGCTTGTTGGTGCCCACGTCGATTCCGGCTCGGGGACTGCGGAGCTCGACGGCGACAAGGTTGCGATCACGCCAAGCTCAGATTTCGTTGGCGTCATGATTGTCAGCTACGAGGTGCAGGACGCCACCAACGCTCCGGAGCGTCAGGTGGAAGGCCACGTCAAGCTGACGGTGCGCGGCAAGCCGGGCGCTCCTGGCACGCCCTCTGTCAGCTCGATTCAGGACAGCACGGTGGTCCTCTCCTGGGCGCCGCCCTCGAACAATGGATCGCCGATCACCGGGTACACGGTTTCGTCATCGAAGGGCTACTCGAAGGCGTGTGCGTCGACCACGTGCACCTTGGACGGTCTCACCAACGACGTCGAGTACACCTTCACCGTGACGGCCACCAACGACGTCGGAACCTCCGACCCCTCGCCGGCTTCGGCGCCCGCACGACCTGACGCCCGGCCGGACGCGCCGGCTGCGCCTGCCCTCGTCTTCGGGGACAAGAAGGTCACGGTCTCCTGGACAACGCCGACCAGCCACGGTTCGCCGGTCTCGAGCTACACCCTCGAGATCTCCCCGGCCCCGGCCTACGGCTCGGTCCAGAAGACGGGAGTCACTGGCAACTCGATCGTGTGGGACGGCCTTGAGAACGGCGTCGCGTACCAGGTCCGCGTTCAGGCCAACAACAGGGCCCCTGAGCCCTCGGCGTGGAGCCCCTATTCGGCTTCGGTGATTCCTGCCGGGGTTCCGGACGCTCCGGGTGCTCCCACCACGGCGCCAGCGATCGCGGTGGGAAGCCAGGCGCAGATCGCGGTGGCTTGGACTCCGCCCAATGCGAATGGCGACCCCATTGCGGACTACACGCTCAGCATCAAGCGAGGCGGCGCCGTCGTGAACACGCTCACGCTCGCAGGGACGAGCCAGAACGTCACGGTTGATACGAGCGAGTCCGACTACTCGTTCTCGGTCACGGCGCGCAACAAGGCGGGAACCTCGGCTCCGAGCGCTGATTCGGCTCCACGTCGAGCCGCGAACGCTCCGTCCGCCCCCGCCAGCGTCACTGCCACCGAGGGTGATCACAGCTCGCAAGTCACTTTCACGCCCGGAGCCCTCAACGGCAACCGCCCGAGCGAGATCAGCTGGCGTTGGAAGGCCACGCCCGGGGGTCTCACGGGTACCTTCGGAAGCGCAAACTCCGGGACGATCACGGGTCTCACCAATGGCGTGACCTACACCATCCAGGTGTGGGGCGAGTCGACGGTCCAAGGCGTTTCTCCGGGCGCGGCCACTTCGTCCAACCCTGTGGATCCCTACGGCGCACCGGTTGTCCGCAACCTCGTCGCGTCGGGCGGCGACGGCACCGTGTCCTTCACCTGGTCGGTTGACGGTAACGGCCGGAACGTGACCAGCGTGCAGATTTCCGATTCGCGAGGAGGCGGCACATCAGGCGGGGCAGGGTTGACCAGCTATACGGCAAGCGGCCTCGGCTCGAGGAACACCGTGAATGCGACGGTGACGGTCAGGACGGCGGCAGCAGATCCTGCGCGCGCGGTTGGCTCTGCCTCGGCGTCGGGTACGTCGAATCCGTGGCAGACATGGCTTACCCGTAGTGGGAATGTGCTCACGTACCACTGGAAGAATGTCGATCCTGGCTCATGGCCTGATGTGTCAATGTTCCGCTGCTGGAACGTCCCCCGGATGACGCAACAAGGGTCGCTCAATATGGTGGCGACCACCCCGGGATCAATTACGGCGGGTGCAGGACAGATTTCCATTACCTGCCCTTCAGCGACTGACAGCTTCTCCGTGGAACCGTGGAAAAACGGTCCTTGGCTCAACGTGGGTCAGGTGCAGACCGGATGACATCAACAACAAGAACTTGCTTCGTCCGATTGAGGAAGGATTTCCAGCAATGACAATCACCCAAGAACAGGCCACCTGGTTCGCCGGAACCTTCCAGCAGCTCAGCGACAACATCGGGCAGGCGGTGCTCGGCAAGCAGGACGTCATCCGGCTCGTGCTGACGGCTCTGCTCGCCGAGGGCCATGTGCTCCTGGAGGACGCACCTGGGACGGGCAAGACGCAGCTCGCGAAGTCGCTTGCGGCGACCGTGCATGGAACGCATCACCGCATTCAGTTCACTCCGGATCTCCTGCCGTCCGACGTCACCGGCATCACCGTGTACGACCAGCAGACCCACCGCTTCGAATTCCATCGGGGCCCAGTGTTCGCGTCGATCGTCCTCGCTGATGAGATCAACCGCGCCTCCCCGAAGACGCAGTCGGCGCTGCTCGAAGTGATGGAAGAGGGCAGGGTCACCGTTGACGGTGTGGGCCATGAAGTGGGCCGCCCGTTCATGGTCATCGCCACGCAGAACCCGATCGAGCAGGCCGGTACGTACAAGCTTCCCGAGGCCCAGTTGGACCGCTTCCTCATCAAGACGAGCATCGGCTACCCCGATCTGCAGGCGGCCGAGGCCATCCTCGGCGCGGCCTCGACGCGGGACCGCTCGGCGACGGTGAACGCCGTGATCACCACGAACGCGGTGTCGGATATGGCCGCCCTCGTCGACGATGTCCACGTGGACCCTGCCGTGCTGCGCTTCACGGCCCAGCTTGCCGAAGCCACCCGAAGTGATCCTCAGGTCCGGCTCGGCGTCTCCGTGCGGGGCTCACTCGCCATCATCCGCGCCGCCAAGGTGTGGGCGGCCACGGAAGGCAGAAACTTCGTCCTGCCCGACGACATCAAGTCCCTGGTTCTCCCGGTGTGGCAGCATCGCATTGTCCTCGATCCCGATGCGGAGTTCGCAGGAGTGACGGCCGATTCGGTCCTGGCCCGCGTGCTGGCAGACGTCGCGGCTCCGCAAGCACGCGGCGCGGCAGCGTGAGTCAGGCGGCCCGGGGGCGGCCGATCGGACTTCGGCTTCCTTCGGCGTTTGCTCGTTTGACGCTTGCGCCTCTGCACAAGAGGGCAGAGCCGGCCATCGAGGTGACTAAGGCCTCCCTCGCGCGGATCCTTCCGATCTGGTCGGCGGTGCGGTCTCGCCTCGAAATCGTGAGCCGGACCGGTTGGGTATGCCTCGTTGTCATGATGATGGCGCTGGTCCTGGGCCTCGCCTTGGGCTGGCGGGAACTCTGGGCAGCTGCTTGGGTTCTCGCGGCGTTGTTCGGGATCGCGATCGGCTTCGTTCTCGGCAAGGCCAAGTATGAGGTTGCGGTGCAGCTCGCAAGCACAAGAGTCGTGGTCGGCGAGCAGGCGGTTGGTCGGCTCATCGTGCGCAACCCCGGACCACGGGCGATTTCCGCGGCAAATGTCGAATTGCCGGTCGGTCGCGGGCTCGCCACCTTCGAAGTGCCGCGCCTTGGCGCCCAAGAGGAGGTCGAAGAGCTCTTCACGGTCCCCACCCAGCGTCGAGCTGTTCTCCAGCTTGGGCCGGTACGTTCCGTGCGCCTCGATCCCCTGCACCTGCTGCGCAGGGCAAAGGGGCTCAACGAACCGAGCGAGCTTTACGTTCATCCGCGAATTGTCCAGCTCGCCAATTCGTCGACAGGACTCCTGCGAGACCTTGAAGGGCTCGCACGGCAGAACATCTCGAACGACGACATCTCCTTTCACGCCTTGCGCGAATACGCCCCCGGAGACGACCGGCGCCATATCCACTGGAAGTCGAGCGCCCGCGCACAACAGCTCATGGTGCGGCAATTCGAAGAAACGCGCCGGTCGCAATTGGCCATCTTGCTCGCCGCGCGGACCTCAGAATATGCCGAGCCGGACGAATTCGAACTTGCCGTCAGCATTGCCGGCTCTGTCGGCGCCCACGCCCTCAACGATGGCAAGGCCATCACGCTGCTCGGTCCTCACAGGGCCATGGCGCGTCACACGCGCAGCCAACTTCTCGACGGGCTTTCGGGCGTGGAGCTCGACGACCGGGCGCGACCACTTGAAGAGCAGGCCGGCACGATCGCCGCCCACGCGCCCGGCGCTTCCATCGTTGTGCTCGTCGCGGGCTCGCGGGTCAGCCCAGACCAGCTCGTGCGGGCTTCCTCGCGGCTTCCACTGGCCGCCCACCGCGTGGCCGTGACGGTCGATCCCCAGGCCGACCTTCGCCGGAGGACAGCGGGCGATCTGACTCTTCTCACCGTCCCAGTACTCAGTGACCTCGGCCCGGCCCTCCGAAGGGGGATCTGATGGCTTCTGCAATCCCCTGGGGGAGGGCCGTCGCACCCGTGGTGTCGGCTGCGGCGGTCGCTCTGGCACTGTTCCCTCTCTACCCCGTCTACAGCCAGGCAGAGTTCTGGCTCGCAGCTGGAGGGGGCGTGCTCCTGGGAGCTCTCGTTGCGGCCGCCGGGGCCCGGTGGCGGATGGGGGCGCTCAGCGTGGCCCTGCTCGCCGTCGTCGTCTATTTCGCGGCAGGCGGGGCGCTTGTGCTTCGGGCCGAGAGCCTCTTCGGAGTGCTGCCAACGCTTGAGGGTCTCAAGGCGCTCGCGCTTGGCGTGATCCAGGTGTGGAAGAGCATGCTCACCGCCGCGACGCCCGTTACCGGAATGGATTCTCTTCTCATTGCGCCTTATGCCCTCGGAATTCTCGGCGGCGTTGTTGCGGGGAGCATCGCGCAGCGCGCGCGGCGGCCACAGGCTGCTGCGATTCCGGTCGGCGTGTTGTTCGTGGCGACGATTACCCTCAGCACCTACGAGGCGTTCGCTCCCGCCGTCGTCGGTGCGCTGTTGACCTCGACCCTCGTTGCCTGGGCTGTCCTCACGCGGAGCTCGGGGAGCAGGGAGAATCTCGCTCAGGGACAGGGCTCTCGTGGCGGCCGCCGCATCGTCGCCGCGGCGACTCTGGCGCTTGCGCTCGCCGTCGGCCTCGGCGCTGGCGCGCTGGTGCCGCTCCCGAATGATCGGGCCGTTCTCCGCGACGCCATCGTGCCGCCCCTCGATGTGCACGATCTCCCCAGTCCGCTCATCTCGTTCCGCCAGTTCACGAGCGGGGGAGACGCTCTGAAGCTCTTCACGGTGCAAGGCCTCCCGCAAGGCGCTGTCATCCGTCTGGCGACCCTCGACCAATATGACGGCATCGTCTACAGGGTTGCCAACAACGGCAGCGCGGGTGCTGGGCAGTTCTCCCGCGTGGGGCGGACCATTCCGAATACCGCCGAAGGCTCGCACGCTACCTATTCAGTCACGATTGACCAGCTGACCGGGGTGTGGATGCCGGACGCCGGCTATCTGGACTCCATCCAGCTCGGAGACGGTACGCAGGCCGACCGCCGAGATGGACTGAACTACAACCCCGGCACGGGTACAGCGGTGATGGTGGGCGGCCTGCATCAGGGCGACCAGTACACGGGCGAAGCAGTCATTCCCGCTACGCCCGACGACGCCCAGCTCGCTTCGGCCCGCGTCTCTCCTGTATCTCTGCCCACCCCGCAGAACGTGCCAGACATCGTCGGAACTCTGGCTTCGCAGTTCACGGCGGGCGCTTCCACCCCGTTGGCGCAGCTGAAGGCTATCGAGGCGAAGCTGCACACCTCCGGTTTCTTCAGCCATGGCCTCGAAGGCGAGGCGCGGTCGAGAGCAGGACACACGGCGGAACGCATCTCGACATTGCTCGACGGCACCCAGATGGTCGGGGACGACGAGCAGTATGCCGTCGCGATGGCTCTGATGGCCCGTCAGCTGGGCATTCCCGCGCGCGTGGTCATGGGCTTCCGCCAGGATCACCCTGCGTCCGGCGCCGTGACCATCACAGGCGCCGACGTGCACGCATGGGTTGAGGTGCCGTTCGAGCACGTCGGTTGGGTGTCCTTCGACCCGACGCCGCCCAAGGATCAGGTTCCGAAGCAGGAAGTGCCCCAGCACCAACAGAAGCCGCAACCCCAGGTGCAGCAGCCGCCACCACCGATAGTTCCGCCTGTTGAGCTTCCTCCGGCGCCGCCCGTGAAGCAGGCTTCCGACGGTTCCACTCCGGCCGATCTCGCTGCACTGTGGGCCGCGCTGCGCTGGGGCGGTACCGGCCTGGGGATCCTTGCGCTCCTGCTTGCACCGGCAGCCGTGGCGGCCTTCGGACGATCGCGGCGGCGCCGCGCACGCCGGTCCGCGGTGCGCGCCGCCGATCGGATCAGCGGAGGCTGGTCCGAGCTGGTCGACCTCGTCGTGGACCACGGGGCCGTCGTGCCAGCCGGTGCAACGCGCCGTGAGGAAGCTGCCGCTCTCGGCCAACGCTTCCCCGCTGAAGCGATCGCTCCGCTTGCGATGAGGGCCGACCACGCGGTGTTCGGCGTTGGGGAACCGAGCGAGGCCGAGATCGCCGCCTACTGGGCCGACGTGGAGACCGCATCTCGTCGTGTCCGGGGCGCGGTCGGATGGCGGCGACGCCTCGGAGCACGGTATTTCGCGCGTTCCGTGGTGCGCGATTCGCGAGTCTGGCTTGGGGGCTTCCGCCTCTCAGGCTTCCGACCTCGCCTGTGGAAGAAGGGGAAGAATTCGTGATCGAGCTGGCGTGGGGAGCACACTCAGACCGCGGGCGACGGCGGGCGCTCAACGAAGATTCATTCCTCGCCGAACCGCCGTTGTTCTTCGTTGCTGACGGGATGGGGGGACACACCGCCGGGGACCGGGCGAGCGCCGCCGCTATCTAGGCGTTCGCGGAGCTGAGCGGACGCGCCTCAGTCGCGCTCGACGACGTCGAACGAGCCTTTGCCCGCGCTGTGCACGAGGTCTCCGGCATATCGACGGGTGCGGACGCGGCCGGAACCACGATCTCGGGTGTAGCCGTGACGGAACAGAACGGTGAGGCCTATTGGCTCGTGGTCAACATCGGCGATTCGCGGACCTACCGGCTCTCGGCCGGAGTGCTTGAACAGATCAGCGTGGACCACTCGGAAGTCCAGGAGCTCGTGGAACGGGGTGAGCTCTCCTCCGCTGAGGCCGAGCGCCATCCACGGCGCAACGTGATCACGAAGGCAGTTGGCGCAGGTTCCTACGACGAGCCCGACTACTGGTTCATGCCCGTCGCCCAGGGGGATCGGATCATGGTCTGTTCGGACGGCCTCAGCAAAGAACTCAACGCAGCCCAGCTGACGCAGGTCCTCGTGGAGGAGCGGTCGGCGCAGGCTGCCGCTACGCGTCTTGTTCATGAAGCGCTGGTGCACGGTGGCCGCGACAACATCACCGTCGTCGTTGTTGATGCGGTCCGCCTCGATGGTCAAGTTCTCGCGGACGACACCCAGACGCACCTCCTCGACGAGGACACTCTGCCGCGTGGTCTCAGCGCAAACGAAGGGATGGGCGATGCGCCGATACAGTTCGGGTGATTGGTACGCGCTCGTCACGAACCACGGCGTCGCCATGCTCCCCAACAGCGTCTCACCCGAGTTGGTGGAGAGGGTCTGGTTGGCGTTGGGCGCCGGAGGTGGTCTCACCGCTGTCCTTGAAGGAATCGTGGGCGGCTTCGGAACGAGCCTCTCGGCTCTGCCGCCGTTCGCTGTGGTCTCGTGGACGACGGGAAGCGACGAAATCCGTGTGGCCGTTCGTGGTCCACTCCAGGTTCAGGCCGCAGCGGCTGACGGACAGGTGACGGTCGCTGGAGTTGGCGTGACCACCTGGAATGAAGATGCCATCAGCTGCGTCGACTCCTTCGCCGTGGGAATCCCTGACGCGGGTCCCTCCCTCCTGCCGATCAATGAAGGCGTAGTGCTGGCCGCTTGGGTCACGTTCCCGTTCGGCGACGAGGGGGCAGCGGCAGACCCCACACCCGAGGTTGTCGAAGAACCGGAGGTCTCCGTAGAGCCGGCTCCAAGCGCGGCCCCAAGCGGCGAAACCACGATCCAGCCCGTCGATACGATTCAGCCGATCGAGACCATCGAGCCTCTCCATGAGGAGACTCCGGAAGCTCCTGTCGCCGAAGCTGCAGTCATCGACGAAGAAGCAGCAGCCATCGACGACTATGACCGACTGCTTTACGGCGATACGACCCGTCGATCGGTCGAAGGCGCCGCTGTGCGCGATGACCCCATCGTCGAGCCAGCAGTGGCGCCCCCCGGACCCGGGCTGATCTCTGGGGTGCCACGCTTCGCAGCAGCGTCCGTGCCCGAGGCGGACAGCTCGCTCGAACTCGGGGACCACGACGGAAGGACCATATCGACTGCCAAATTGCGTGCTATGCAGGCGCAGGGAGGAGTGCTCTCCGCTGCGACGTCGCAGGCGGGCTTTCGTGCCCCGGCCCTCAACGCCCCAGCCACTTTGGTGGTTTCCACGGGGCAACGCGTCGCGCTCGACCGGGGGGCCGTCGTCGGCCGTCGTCCACAACTCGCGCGAGTTCAGGGGGGAAGCGTGCCCCATCTCGTGACCGTGCCCAGCCCGAGCCAGGACATCTCTCGGAGCCACGTGGAACTGCGAGTCGTCGGCCAGGACCTGCTCGCGGTGGATCTGAACACCACGAACGGCACCAGGCTGCTGCGGCCCGGATTGGACCCGGTCCGGCTCCAGCCCGGAGACCCGACGATCCTTATGGACGGTGATCGCCTCGATCTGGGCGACGGAGTCGAGCTTCGATTCGAGGGACTACGATGAGCGCTCGGCGCCCGCCTTCTCAACCTCCAGCGCTTCCCGGCTTCGAGTACGTCCGCCTGCTGGGATCGGGCGGTTTCGCGGACGTCTTCCTCTACCAGCAGCGCCTTCCACGGCGGCAGGTTGCTGTCAAAGTGATGCTCGCGGACAAGCTCGGAGACGATACGGTCTCGGAGTTCACGGACGAGGCGAACCTCATGGCCCAGCTCGCCACGCATCCGTCGATCGTCTCGATCTACGAGGCGGGCCTTTCGGGGGACGGTCGGCCCTATCTCGTGATGGAGTACTGCTCGAAGCCGAACCTGCAGGCCCGGTATCGGCGCGAGCGCCTTTCCGAAGCCGAGACGCTGCGCATCGGGGTCCAGATTGCCGGGGCCGTGGAGACTGCGCACCGGGCGGGAATCCTCCACCGAGACATCAAACCCGCGAACATCCTGGTGACGGATTACGGTCGTCCTGCGCTCACTGACTTCGGCATTGCTGCCACGACTGCGTCGGGTTCGGAGGCCAGCGGGATGTCTGTTCCCTGGTCGCCGCCGGAGTCCTTCGCGTCACCGGCACGAAGCGACGCCACTTCGGACGTCTACGCTCTCGCTGCGACGCTCTACACGCTTCTCGCAGGGCGCTCGCCCTTCGAGATACCGGGCGCTTCCAATAGCCACGTGGACATGATCGGCCGGATCGCGGCCTCGCCCACACCACCGATCGGCCGGCCGGACGTTTCGCCAGCCTTGGAACAGGTGCTCCGAAAGGCCATGTCCAAGGCTGCCGCGGATCGCTATCCCACGGCGATGGCCTTCGCTCTCGAACTGCAGCGCACCCAGATCAAGCTGGGAATGCAGTCGACGCCTATCGACGTCGTCGAGGACGAATTGATTCTTGAGCCCGGCGCGGACGACGACGGAACACGGATCCGCAACATCGTCAGCATCGAGGCTCAGTCTCCCGCAGCCGCGCCAGCGATGGATACGTCCTCGGCCTCGGCCGGGTCCGCGCCAATCTCGCTCATGACCGACGAGCTCTATCTCGAGGGGGAAACGGTGACGCGGGCCGCCCTCACCCCGCGACCGGCACCGCTTGCGGCTCCCGCCGCGCCGCCGGTACCCGACACCATGCTGCGCCCCGTCTCCGTCGAGCCGCAGACCGCCGAGGCGGTGCGATCCCCGAGCCGCTCTCGCCGCACCCTCATCGGGATCGTCCTCGGCGTGCTCACAGTTGCGGTCGGCGGGGGGATCGCTGCGGTTCTCGCCGCCACCGGAGCCTTGAACGCTCCGAAGCCCGAGAGCCAGCCCAGCAAGGCAGCCCCGGTTGATATCGCCCCAGTCGGAGGAACCGTCCCCGCGGTGACCTCGCTGGCCGGGAAGGTCGAGGGCCAGAACGTCGTCTTCACCTGGAAGAATCCGGACCCCAAGGACGGCGACAGCTACTTGTGGCACACCGTGGACCAAGGCTCTTCGAGTCCTTTGGCGGCCACGAACGATGCCACGATCACGGTGCCGGCAGCCGGGACGGGACGGACCTGCGTGGAAGTGATGCTTCGACGCTCCTCTGGCCGGACTTCTGACTCCCCGACGCTTGCGTGCGTGCCGTGAGCACCGGAGACGTGCAGATTGAGTTCTGCGGCGAATGGTATGGGGTGACTCGAGAGGCGCCCTTCACCATCGGACGGGACGCCGACCTGGTGGTCGACGACAACCCTTTCCTCCACCGACGTCTGCTCCAGGTCTCATGGTTCGACGGGTTCTGGCTGCTTTCGAACATCGGATCACGTCTTGCCGTTACCGTCACCGACGGCGCGGGCCGGCTCCAATCATGGCTCGCGCCGGGCGGACGGCTCCCGCTGGTGTTCGGACGGACCACCGTGGTCTTCACGGCGGGTCCAACGACCTACGAATTGGCGGTTCACACTAGCGAGCCCGCGTTCGCCTACACCGATCCCTCCTCCTACGAGGGCGTCACCACGGTGGGAGCGCTGAGCCTTACCGAGTCTCAGAGACTTCTCATCCTCGCGCTCGCTGAACCCATGCTCCTCTTCGAGGGAAGCGGGAGAGGCGAGATACCGACCAACGCCAAGGCAGCGGAACGGCTCGGATGGGCACTGACCCGATTCAACCGGAAGCTCGACAACGTGTGCGACAAGCTCGACCGGATCGGGGTTCAAGGGATGCGCGGGGGTGTTGGCTCGTATGCCACCAATCGCCGCATTCGCCTCGTCGAATACGCCATAGCCGCGCGGCTCGTTACGCGCTCTGATCTCGCACTGTTGGAAGGGGAGGGTCAATGAGGCTCAAAATCTCATTGCGCCGCAGCGGCGGCATATCGGATCTGGTCGTCACAGCAGACGCCACCGCCACCGTTCGTGACATCGCTGCAAAGCTAGTATCAGCCGATCCTTCTGCTCTCGGCGACGCAGCCGGCCGTCAGCAGGGCAACCACTCTCTTCGGATCGCCGAGCCCGGAAACTCACATTCGATGAGGGACCTCGATCCCGATGCACTCATCGGCGATGCCGGTCTCCGCTCTGGGGCGATCGTTGAACTCGTCGCCCTTGAAAGCCAATTCAAGGCCGCGGGGGCAGATCGTGGCCCGGCAGCTGCGGTCCTGAGGATTCTGTCCGGGCCCGAGGCAGGGCGGGAATTTGCGCTCCCGTTCGGTGCGAGCGTGGTGGGCCGCGACCGCGATGTGGACGTCCGGGTCTCCGACGGCCTCGTCTCCAAACGCCATGCGAGGATCAACGTCGGTGAGACCATCGAGGTCATCGATCTGAACTCCTCGAATGGAGTGATCATCGGCGGAGCCCCGGTGGCCAGGGCAACGCTCACCTCGGCCGACGTCGTCGTCCTCGGGGAAACGTCGCTCTGCGTCGTTCCGCTGCAGAATTCGACTCAGGCTCCCGGTGGGAGTGCGATCGTCGACTTCATCCGCTCGCCTCGCGTTGTGTCGCGCTACCCCGGGGAGGAGTTTTCTGCTCCGGTGCCTCCCCGCCTTCAGCAGAGACAGCGGTTCCCCTATCTGGCCCTCATCGCACCTCTCATCGTCGGCGCCGTTCTGTTCCTCTTCACGGGGCAGCTTCTTGGCGTGGTCATGATGGCCATGAGCCCCCTGCTTCTGGTTGGCAGCTACATGGACAATGCGCTGTCGATGCGGCATGCCACGAAGGCCGAACGCGAACGCTTCAAGGGCGCGATGCTGCAGCTGCAGGAGCGAATGGAGCAGGCACGGGACGCCGAGCGGCGGGCGCGCTCGGCCGAGCTCCGGGGGCCGGGCGAACTCATTGATGCAGCCCGTCAGCTTGGCCCGCTCCTCTGGAGCGAGCGCCCCGAACACCCGACCTTCCTCGCGGTGAACCTGGGACTCGGGCGGGCGGAATCGCGCAACCGGCTCATGCTGCCTCAGACCAACGAGACGAAGCCCGAGTACTGGGAGCAGATGCTTCAACTCAAGGCAGAGTTCTCGACCGTGGAACGTGTGCCCATCGTCGCGCAGCTGCGCAGTTCGGGAGCTCTCGGGTTTGCGGGCCTCTCACATGAGCGGGAAGCAGTCGCCTGCGGCGCCGTGTTCCAACTGCTTGCCCGGCATTCGCCGGCTGAGGTGGTTGTGGCTGCCATGGTGTCTCCCGCGTCGCGACCGGCCTGGGAATGGCTCAAATGGATGCCTCATTCCACCTCGGCGCATAGCCCAATCGACGGCCCCCTTCTGTCCGAGGGTCCTGCAGCCGCCGCGGTTCTGCTCGCCCAACTCGAGGGACTAGTCGAGGCGCGGCGAGCCGCCCTCTCGAATGCAGGCACACCGTCCAGAGGTCCCCTCGATCCCGATCGACCCGAGGAAGTTCCGGCCCCGGTGCTTCCAACGGTCTTGCTGGTCGTGGACCATGACGCACCGGTCGACCGTGGTCGGCTGACCCGTCTGGCAGAGCAGGGAGCCGATTCCGGCGTTCACCTCATCTGGTGCGCGCCGAACGTCGAGCGCCTTCCGGCCGTATGCCGGACGTACGTGGCACTCGATGGCACAGACTCGGGTGCCATCGTCGGCCACGTCCGTCTGGGCGAGAGGAGCATGCCCGTCGCCGCAGAGCGGCATGACGTGGAGAACATCGAGCACGTCGCGCGGGGGCTTGCGCCCGTCGTCGATATCGGTTCGCCCGAAGACGACGATTCTGACCTTCCCCGGCAGATCTCGTATCCCGCGCTCGCAGGCCTCGACCTGCTCGAACGGTCAGACGTCATTGTTGAGCGCTGGCGGGAGAACGCCTCGCTCATTGTCCGCGATGGGACACCAGTTCGCCGCCGCAAGGACGGCAATCTTCGGGCGCTCGTCGGGCACGCGGGCTCGGAGCCGTTCTACCTCGACCTTCGTCGGGACGGCCCCCACGCGTTGGTGGGCGGCACCACGGGTTCGGGAAAATCCGAATTTCTTCAATCGTGGGTTCTCGGAATGGCGGCAGCGAACAGTCCCGATCGGCTGACGTTCCTCTTCGTCGACTACAAGGGCGGCGCGGCCTTCGCTGAATGCGTCAGGCTGCCCCACGTGGTGGGACTCGTCACTGATCTCTCACCGCACCTCGTCCGTCGGGCGCTCACGTCCCTGAAGGCCGAACTCCGGTACCGGGAGCGGTTGCTCGAACGAAAGAAGATGAAGGATCTCCTCGAACTCGAGCGCAGCGGTGATCCGGATTGCCCGCCCAGCCTGGTGATTGTGGTGGACGAATTCGCAGCTCTCGTGCAAGAGGTGCCCGAATTCGTCGACGGGGTCGTGGACGTGGCACAGCGAGGACGTTCCCTCGGCCTCCACCTCATTCTTGCGACCCAGCGTCCTGCCGGTGTCATCAAGGACAATCTCAGGGCCAACACGAATCTTCGGATCGCCTTGCGGATGGCAGATGCCGATGACTCCGCGGACATTCTGGGAAGTCCTCTGGCCGCTCATTTCGATCCCGGAATTCCGGGTCGTGGCGCGGCAAAGACGGGACCAGGCCGACTGCGCACCTTCCAGACGGGGTATGTAGGAGGTTGGACCACGTCAGAGGCCCCACCGCCTCAGGTTGACGTCGAGGAACTCACCTTCGGCGTCCCGGTGGTGTGGGAGACTCCCGAGCCCGCGCACGCGGCCGAGGAGCCCGAGACCGGGGCAACGGATATCAGCCGTCTGGTCAGCACGATCTCCTCAGCTGCTGTCTCCGCGGCAGTTCCGATGCCCAGAAAACCGTGGCTCGACACTTTGGCGCCGGTCTACAACTTGAGCCGCTTGCCCAATCCGCGCACGGATGAGCGTGTTCCCCTCGGAGTCCTCGACGAGCCTGAGATCCAGGCGCAGAGCCCGGTCTTCTACGAGCCGGACCGAGACGGGAACATGGCAATCTTCGGGACCGGCGGGTCCGGCAAGAGCACCGCCCTTCGCACCATCGCGGCAGCTGCAGCGATCACGACACGTGGGGGTGCCGCCCACGTGTACTGTCTCGACTTTGGAGCCGGAGGACTTCGGATGCTCGAGTCGCTCCCGCACGTGGCCGCGGTCGTTTCAGGCGACGACGAGGAACGCGTGGTTCGCGTTCTGCGCCGGCTCCGGGACATCGTTGACGAGCGCGCCGTGCGGTACGCGTCGGTCGGGGCAGGGACCGTAGGGGAGTACCGGCAGATTGCAGGTGTTCCGGAGGAGCCGAGGATTTACCTCCTCATTGACGGCGTCGGGGTCTTCCGAGAACAGTACGAGTTCGGCAGCGCCCAGAATTCGGCGTGGTTCGCGGCTTTCACGCAGATTGCTGCTGACGGTCGCCAGTTGGGTGTGCACATCGTCATGACGGCTGACAGGCCGAACGCCGTGCCCACTTCGATCGCGGCAACCGTTCAGCGGCGCATCGTCCTCCGGCTCGCGAGCGAGGACGAATATGCTCTGCTTGGCGTGCCCAAGGACGTTCTCAACGCAAGCTCGCCGCCCGGACGCGGCATCCTCGATGGGAATGAGCTGCAGCTGGCCGTGCTGGGGGGCAATGCGAACCTCGCAGTCCAGGCCCGCGAGGTGCAGTTGCTTTCAGCCAGCATGGGTCGGGGCGGCTCTCGTCGCCCCGAGGCAATCGGCAAGCTCCCCGAACAGGCGGAACTCTCTGCGCTGCCGGAGCTCTTCGAGGGGCGAGCGGTCATTGGAGTGGACGATGTGACGCTGGGGCCCGCAGCAATCGACCTGAGAGGACCCTTCATGGTGTCGGGTCCTCCGGGAAGTGGCCGGTCCACCGCGCTCGCGACCCTCGCGGCGGCCGTGGCTCGAACTCAACCCAACACCGCCAGAGTGTTGCTCACCCCACGACCGTCCCTGCTCTCCCGCCATGGCGGATGGTCTCAGTCCGCAGATCGCATCAGCGAGGTGGCCACGCTGTGCGCAAAGCTCATTGACCAACTCGAAGCGGTGCCCGACGGCGGGCCTCGAATGGCGATCTTCATTGAGAATGTGACGGAATTCCAAGGCTCCGAGGTAGAGGGCGATCTCGACCGGCTCATCAAGCTTGCCGTCCGCTCCGATCTTTTCGTTGTGGGCGAGGCGGAGGTTTCCACCTGGTCGCAGGCGTGGACACTGGCCCCCCACTTCAAGTCAGGGCGAAAAGGACTGCTGCTCGTGCCCGGGGACTTGGACGGAGATCTGCTCGGAGCGCCATTGGGACGTATTCGTCGAAGTGATTTCCCGCCCGGACGTGGATTCCTGATTGCAAAAGGCAGGGCTTCGCGTCTGCAAATGGCGGAAGTTGGAGCCGCAGGGACATGGTGATTCCTCCCCATCGACCTCGTTCCATTGCTCGGATAGTTTTGCTGCATCGCGGGAGCGAAAAGCGAACCGGAACCGAAGGACGGTTTCGGAAACAAAAGAGAACGGAGAAGGCTCATGGCAATGTGGGGGCTTGATGTACAGCAGGTTCGTCAGCTGAGCTCGCAGCTCAACCAGAAGGCGAACGAGATTCAGACCATCCTCGGCACTCTGACGAGCGCCCTCGACGGTACTCAATGGCAGGGCCCCGATGCCACGGCTTTCCGGAACGAGTGGGCCGGGACGCATTCGAGCTCGCTGCGCCAGGTCATCCAGGCATTGCATGACGCCTCTCAGAAGGCCGCCATGAACGCGACCCAGCAGGAGAACGCGGCGCAGTCGTGACTCGCTCTTGAGGGGCGGCATCCGCCGCCCCTCAACCCGATTCTGGAGGTAGGAATGACGATGTACGGCGCCGATATCGCCGCACTGCGCTCGCTCGCCGCCCAACTCGATCGTGCCGCGGACCAGCTCGACGCTCACCGCACGTTCCTTGGCAACGTGGTGCAGCAGAGCCCGTGGCACGGCCCAGACGCGGACCGATTTCGAGGAGAGTGGCAGGGACGGCACAGCCCTCGAGTGGCCACGTCAGCGCGACTTCTTCGGGAGACCGCCGCAACGGTTCGGCAGAATGCGGATCAGCAGGAGCGTGCGAGCGCGGTCGACGGCGCAGCGCACGTCAGCGTATCTGGAGCCGTGGCTGGCGGTGCGGCCGGAATGGGTGCTGCCTCTCTGAACGTGGTGGGTGGTGTCCTGGACGGCGTCCAAGAAGGAATCGACCAGATTCGCGAAGGCGCGCTTCCAGGCGGCACCAAGCCGTGGGATCTCCTCAAGGTGACTGCGGACGGTGCGAAGTTGCTGGGGGTTGGCCTGCCGGTCGTCGGGAAGATCGACGAGGCCATGGACGTCTACTCGCTCGCCGATAAAGTTCGCCAAGGCACATTCAACGTCTTCGATGGCGCGGATGCGGTCTCGATGGGCCTAAGGCATCTTGGGAAGGTCGGTGAGCTGGCGGCTGTCGCTGTCGATGCTTCCTCGTATGCGGGCCAGCAGGCCATGAATATGGACCTGTCAGCGGGAACTCGAGCCATGGTCGGCAATTACATCGTGGAGCACCCCTTGGACGCTCTGGGCGCGGTCGGCCAGGCGGCGGCGACTGTTGGGCAGGACTTCGTGCTGCCGGAGATGAAGAAGATTGATGTCCTCAGGCCTCTCTCGTTTGCCGTCAACGCCGTTTCCTTCGATGTGCAGGAGGCGATGAAGTCTGACTTCTCAGCAGAGACCCGCACTATGGTGAGCGACTATGTAGTGCAGCATCCCGTAGAGACCCTGAAGACTGTCGGCGACTCCATTCTCACGGTGGGGAATAAGGCGCTGAGTTGGTGGAACTAGCAAGATCAGAACGGCTTGTACCCCGAGGAGACGAATTGAGCCAGAGAATTCTTTTGAGCGACGATGAAGTCGTCGCTGCTGCTGTCCGGTTGGGGAAGGACTGGAAGGCATCTTTGCCGACGATCAGCGTCGAAGATCCCGCGGACCTCATCCGTGCTGCCGCGCGGGGACACCGAAGTCTGTATCTCAGAGGTCTCTTGACCGGTCCGGACAACAGCGAACTGGTTCCCGAAGTGTCCGCATTGCTGGGGCCTGCGGCAGGAGCCGTCCCACAGCATCTGGGCTACGCGGCTGACTCGGCAAACCCTCACGTGGTCGCTGGCATGCAATTCGCCATCTTCGATTCTGCGCGCCACAACAACAAAATCCTCATCGTCACGCTCCCCAACGGCATCAACGAGGTGAGCGAAGTGCAGCTTGGTGCAGCGCGTGATTTCGTAGAGGCTTTCGCCGCAGCGCCGCTACAAGCAGGCGCTGAGGACAAGGCCGTAGTTCTCATCGCCCCGGACGGCAAAGATTCCGCGGGTTTCGGAGTGGTGACGGCGAAAGGGACCACGAGCGGAGCGGGAGAGCTCCCGCTGCTCGACCTCGAGTCCGGTCTGCCGACCCGCGGAGTTCCTGCAACTCTCGTTCCAAGCGCTTAGATCAGGGGGCACGAGGACACGTGGGCAAGCCGCACAAATATGCTTGGAACGGCGTCGATATCGAGACGTCGCTGTCGATCGAACAGGTCGCCAACATGGCTCAGAGGGCCGCGCAGGAAAGCACAGGCGATCTCCTCAAAGGGAAGCAGCGCGTTGTTACGA